>JAXEUE010000238.1:0-7186 GCA_034115005.1 Blautia sp. | reverse complement strand
TTATCCGGATATGCTCTCCGGTGGACAGAAGCAGCGTATCGCCATTGCACGTTCTCTTGCTATGAGCCCGGATGTTATGCTGTTTGATGAGCCTACTTCTGCGCTGGATCCTGAGATGGTAGGAGAAGTTCTGGAACTGATGAAAGAGCTTGCCCAGTCAGGAATGACTATGGTGGTGGTTACTCATGAGATGGGATTTGCAAGAGAAGTTGCCAGCAGAGTACTCTTTATTGATGACGGTAAGATTCAGGAAGAAAACTGCCCGGCAGAGTTTTTCTCCAATCCGAAGAACCAGAGGCTCAGGGATTTTCTTTCCAAGGTTTTATAAGAATAAGTTATACAAAAAGCACCCCAGACAGGGTGCTTTTTTTCTGCTTATAATTGCTTCAGTTCTTTGTAGCAGTATTTGATAATTTCCTTACGTGTGATGATTCCGATAAAGTAGCCGTGGTCATCCACTACAGGCACATAGTTCTGATTGATGGCCCGATCCAGAAGATCTTCCATATTGGAGTCTGCATGTACGGCTTTGTAATCGGCTCTCCGTGGAATCGACATAATGGAAATATTCTCTGCTGCCTTCAGATCAGGAACATTCAGGCTCTTCATTCCCCACAGCAGATCTCCTTCAGAAATGCTCCCTTTATATTTGCCATCCATAGTAAGAAGGGGGATACATGAAAACTTCCTGTGCTCCATTTTCTCCAGTGTCTGGCGTAAGGTTTCATTCTCAAATATGTAGGCTACATCACTTTTTGGTGTTAAGAAAAATAAAATATTCACTTTTATTACCCCATATATTTTTTGCATTCATCAGTTTACAGAAGCTGTACACCTTTGGATTCTGCCTCTCTTTGGACCTCCTCCGGCCAGAGTGATACATGAACCTCGCCGATATGGGCTTTACGAAGGAAAAACATACAGATACGTGACTGACCGATACCACCGCCAATAGTGTATGGAAGTTCTCCATTCAGGATTGCTTTCTGGAAAGGAAGCTTTCTTCTGTCATCGCATCCGGAAAGGGTCAGCTGCTTATCCAGAGAGGCTTCATCTACCCGGATGCCCATGGAAGAAAGCTCCAGCGCAATGTCAAGAACCGGGTAATAAACCAGAATATCACCGTTTAATTCCCAGTCATCGTAATCCGGGGCACGTCCGTCGTGACGTTCGCCATTTGACAGTGTCTTGCCCACCTGCATAAGGAAGACGGCTCCCTTTTCTTTTACGATCTCGTATTCCCGTTCTTTGGGAGTAAGTTCAGGATACATATCCACCAGCTCCTGAGTGCTTACAAAGGCGATTTCTTTCGGCAGGATTTCTTCGATATAATCATACTGTACAGCCATATATTTTTCTGTTTTGCGAAGGACGCTGTAGATTGCCCGGACAGTGGAAACAAGAGTATCCATATTGCGTTCTTCTTTATTGATGATCTTTTCCCAGTCCCACTGATCCACATAGACAGAGTGAATATTGTCTATGTCTTCATCTCTGCGGATGGCGATCATATCTGTATAAAGACCTTCTCCAGGGACAAAACCGTATTTCTTCAGCGCATAGCGTTTCCATTTGGCAAGGGAATGCACGATCTCTGCCTGTTCTTTCTGCCCCTTTATATCAAAGCTTACAGGGCGTTCCACACCGTTCAGGTTGTCGTTGAGGCCTGACGATGGATTTACAAAGACAGGAGCGGAAACACGCAGCAGGTTCAGCTTCCGGGCAAGGGTCTGCTGGAAAAAATCTTTGACTGTTTTAATGGCGATCTGAGTATCATGAAGATTCAGATCCGAATGATATCCTTCAGGAATTCTAATCTGTGCCATTCTAGCGTTCCTCCTTTGGCTATATTTATGTACTTCAAAAAATATTTATCCTGTTCATACTCTGATATTATAACAGGAAACAGGATGTTTGGCAATTTGCACGTTGTAAAATAACTGTGAAATATATTTTGGGTCTTCCCTTTTTGGAAAGGATATGCTATACTGTTTAAACGTACCACATATAGGGGATGCTGTGGCACATTTGGGGTAATACTACCAGATATAGTATATAGGAGTAAAAAGGTATGATTTATGTAATTAAGAAGGACGGAACAAAAGAAGAGTTCAATTCTCAGAAAATCATTGCTGCAGTGAACAAATCAGCGGCCAGGATTCTGTACACATTTTCTGAGGAAGAGAAGGAATTTATCTGCCGTTTTGCAGAGGAACACGCAGCTTCCCTTGGAAAAGAAGAAATTCAGATCCAGGAGATGCATAATATTGTGGAAGGTGCCCTGGAGAGAGTGAATCCTGCTGTGGCCAAGAGCTACCGGGATTACAGGAACTATAAGCTGGATTTCATTCATATGATGGATGATGTATATACCAAGAGTCAGGCAATCCGCTACATCGGTGACAAGAGCAACGCTAATACGGACAGCGCTCTTGTGGCTACCAAGCGAAGCCTGATTTTTAATGAACTGAATAAGGAACTTTACCGCAAGTTTTTTATGAACCGCAATGAACTTCAGGCATGTAAGGATGGCTATATTTACATTCATGATCAGTCTGCACGTCTGGATACTATGAACTGCTGCCTTTTTGATGTGGCATCTGTATTAAAGGGCGGCTTTGAGATGGGAAATGTATGGTATAATGAACCCAAGACACTGGATACTGCCTTTGACGTTATGGGGGATATTATTCTCAGTACAGCGGCACAGCAGTATGGCGGCTTTACTGTACCTGAGGTTGACAAGATCCTGGCTCCTTATGCACAGAAAAGCTATGATAAATATGTTCAGGAGTTTCTGAAATATTCTGATGAGAGCTGGACAGGAAGAGAAGAACGTGCCATTGAGTATGCGCTGGATAAGGTCAGGAGAGATTACGATCAGGGATGGCAGGGAATTGAATATAAACTGAATACGGTAGGTTCATCAAGAGGCGATTATCCGTTTGTAACCGTAACTCTGGGACTTGGAACCGGACAGTTTGAGAAAATGTGTACCCTTTCTCTCCTTGAAGTACACAAGGGAGGACAGGGAAAGGCCGGTCACAAGAAACCGGTATTATTCCCGAAGATCGTATTCTTGTATGATGAGAAGATCCATGGGAAAGGGAAATGCTGCGAGGATCTTTTTGAAGCAGGAGTGGACTGTTCAGCAAAGACCATGTATCCGGACTGGCTTTCCATGTCCGGGAAAGGATATATTTCAAGTATGTACCAGCGGTATGGCAAAGTGGTCAGCCCTATGGGATGTCGTGCTTTCCTGAGCCCATGGTATGAAAGAGGTGGAATGCACCCGGCAGACGACAAGGATGTTCCGGTATTTGTAGGAAGATTTAATATCGGTGCGGTGAGTCTTCATCTTCCAATGATCCTGGCCAAGGCAAGGGCGGAGAGCAGGGATTTCTACGAAGTGCTGGATTTTTATCTTGAGATGATACGTGACCTTCATAAGCGTACCTACGAATACCTGGGACAGATGAGAGCTTCTACCAACCCTCTTGCTTACTGTGAAGGTGGGTTTTATGGCGGACATCTGAAGCCGGAAGAGAAGATTGATAAGATTCTCAAACCTATGACGGCTTCCTTTGGAATTACAGCCCTCAATGAACTTCAGGAGTTATATAACGGTAAATCTATTGCAGAAGATGGGCAGTTTGCTCTGGAAGTGCTGCAGTATATTAATAATAAAGTCAATGAGTTTAAGGAAGAAGACGGATATCTGTATGCTATTTATGGAACCCCTGCCGAGAGTCTCTGCGGTCTTCAGGTAGAACAGTTCCGTAAGAAATACGGTATTATTAAAGGTGTTTCTGACAGACCTTATGTAAGCAACAGTTTTCACTGCCATGTAACGGAGGATGTGACTCCTATAGAAAAGCAGGATCTTGAGGGACGATTCTGGGAACTTTGTAATGGTGGAAAAATTCAGTACGTTCGTTATCCGATTGATTACAACAAAGAGGCAATCCGCACATTGATCAGAAGAGCAATGGATCTGGGATATTATGAAGGCGTAAATCTTTCCCTTGCTTACTGTGACGATTGTGGACATGAAGAATTGGAAATGGATGTATGTCCTGTCTGCGGTTCCAGAAATCTGACCAAAATTGACCGTATGAACGGATATCTTTCCTATAGTCGTGTACATGGAGATACACGCCTGAATTCAGCTAAAATGGCGGAGATTGCAGAAAGAAAATCTATGTAAGAAAGATAAAAAATTCCGGTTGGAATGATTTCCCAACCGGAATTTTTTATCTTTATTTGATGATTGTTCCTGTCTTTTCAAAGTAGCCGTCCCTGGCATGGGGAATATCAGTGATGATCGTCCGTCTTCCTTTCCCCTTTTCAACAAAGGAAATTCCGGCTTCAAACTTGGGAAGCATAGATCCCGGAGCGAATTGATTTTCCTTCATATATTTACGGGCTTCTTCCACTGAAATAACATTAAGAAATTCTTCATTGTCTGCCCCAAGGTTCAGGCTGACTCTTTCCACACTTGTAAGGATCAGCAAGGTATCTGCTTCCAGACATTCTGCCATCAGTCCACTGGTCAGGTCTTTTTCAATAATGGCACTTGCACCGTGAAGATCAATTCCCTGTTCCATAACAGGAATACCGCCGCCTCCTCCGGCGATTACAACCTGACCTGCATTGACAAGAGTACGGATGGTTTCAATTTCAAGAATACGCTGTGGCTTCGGAGAGGCCACGATTCTTTTGTATGTGCCGTCAGGAAGCATAGTGACAAAATTTCCCTTTTGTTCTTCAGCTTCGGCCTCTTTTCTTGTTAGCACACGTCCGATAATCTTCTCAGGCTCAGCAAAAGCATCGTCATAAGGATCAATTACAACCTGTGTAAGAATAGTGGCTACAGGTTTATAAATACCCCGTGAGATAAGTTCTGCTCTTATGGCTGTCTGAAGATCATACCCGATATAGCCCTGGCTCATTGCAGAACATACGGACATTGGCGCAAATGTATAGTCAGGATGTTCTTTTCCAAACTCATTCATTGCAGTGTGTATCATTCCTACCTGAGGCCCGTTACTGTGGGAGACCACTACCTGGTTTCCTTCCTGTACAAGATCCGCGATAGCTTTCGCTGCTTTTTTGGTGGCAATTTTCTGTTCTGGCAAAGTGGTCCCAAGTGCTCTGTGACCCAAAGCAACTACTGTTATTTTTTCACTCATGAAAATACCTCGATTCTGATTTACTTGATATAAAGACATGAAATGATGTTGGTGTCATCTGTAACTGATATTTTTCATTATAAAAGAGTGGGAAGGGAAATGCAACAGATACTTCCTTTAAAATACAGATTTGACTATGAGAAAAAGCAACGGCTCCTGCTTTAAAAAGCGAAGCCAGTTGCTCCTTTGAGGGGGGAGATAGAGAGTGGTTTTTCATCTATACGAGTTTTATTATATCCATAAATTGTGTGCAAAATGTGTCCCTTTTATTAAAGAAATAGAAAGAATCTAAATTAATTTTAAAATAAATGAAGGATTACATAGCTTCTTGTTTTCGTCATAAAACTATGATACAGTATAAATGTCTTATTTCTGCGGTCTGCAGAAATACAAAATTTCCTGCGCTGTTTCGGCGCTTATTTCTCATTGTAAAGAAAAGAGGGAAGGGGCGATGCCTATGTCCGCCTGAAATAATCATACTCCTGATAAAGAACAGGCAGGACAGCCTGTTTTGTGCAGCAAAACCATTAGCTTTTTTGTAATAGGAGAAAGATATAATGAAAAAAATAATAGGGAAGAGATTAAAAAAGTGGAGTATTAAAGTGCTTTTTCTTGGGGGAATTACAGGCTCATTTTTAATTTGCCCCAAATGTGTTATGGCAGATGATTTTTCCCAGCCAGCTCTCACGCTGGAAGGAAATACATCCTGGACAGATGAGGAAAATTATAAAGCAGAGATTACAATGAAGATCAGTGGGCTCAGCTCTTTGAAAGAGGTTCAGGAAACCAGCGAAATCAATCCGGATCAGGAAACTCAGGAGGAATTCACAGAAAATACAGAGGAACCGGCAGTACCTGACATTCCTTTAAAAGAGTATTTTCTTGTGAATTATATTTCTGAATATTTTAAACCTGAGGAAAATGCCCTTCCTCAGGGATGTACATTAGAAAGTGTGCCCATAACAGGACAGAATGGAGAAGAAACGGTTATTACAAAAATCTGGTATCCTGTCCTTCTGGATGAAATACAGGATGACACCATCAACCTTGTTTATCCTGTAATTCTCAGGGAAGAATACAGCAATCCGGACCAGGAAATGACCTATCCGGTCAGTCAGGATGAACCTCTTCAGAAGGATCAGCCTGGTATGGGGATTTATGTAATGGAGAAAGCAGGAGACACATGGGCTAAGTTGGCTGAATGCTCTTCTCCTGTTCTGGCAGTCTCTGCTGATACTGAAAAAAATAATGAATTTTCTGATCTGTCTGAACCTTATATTGAAGATGTAATGTCTCAGAACGAAACTTATTCTCAGGATGAAATGCCTGAGAAGGAAACTAATATTCAGGATGAGATGCCTGAAAATGAACCTTATGTTAAGGGTGAGATACCTGAAAATGGAACTTCTGTACAGACCTGGTCCTCAGAAGAAAATATTCAGAGAGAGGAACCGGATATGGATTCGTCCCAGACTTCCACACAGGGAAACATAACCTGGTATGTTCCCACTGTGACACCTGTACCATGGAACGGCTATTCTCAGGAACAGGAAGCAAAAAACGTGGGAAATTCTTCATACAAAACTTCCTCAAAACCCAGGACGGGAGATGAAGCTGAGACAGGCCTGTTTATCATCCTGGGTATTGCTTCCCTGATTTCTGCAGGAAGTGCCATCCTATACCGGAAAGGAAAAAACCAACATTGAAATGGAGGGGCAGGTGTGATATTCTTATAAGGAGTATATAATATGATGCCGGGGTCAAAAGATGCCATACGGATTGTTCCGTGCTTCGCACTTCCACAATCCTGCCCCCGAATTCGGATATCGTGGGACGTGCGTCCCACTTTTATCCTCATTTGGGGGCGGGTCAACAAGTCATAAAACCACTGATGTGCAAGCACACAGTGTTTTATGACCTTTTGACCCTGGCATATAAAAATATGCCAAATTCGACACCAAAATATTGTACAGTTTAGCACCAAAAATAATTAG
>JAXEUE010000237.1:0-4283 GCA_034115005.1 Blautia sp. | reverse complement strand
GAGATTGCTTTGGCTGCTCCTTTCATAACTTCCGGATTTGTTCCGTCACCGGTAAAAGCAGCAATTCCATTTTCACTGCATGCCTGTACCAGAATGTTGTTATATGCAAGGTCATCATATTTGTCTCCATAATGCAGATTTACAGCACCCACAGGTCCGGCAAAGAAAGGATACCTGAAATTATGGCCAAACAGGCTGAAGCTGGTATCCGGTGTTTTATTTTCACATATGGTGTCCATATTGACACGGATTTCCTGCCATTTATCATAATTGCGCATGGCGGTGTCACCGGTACCTTTGGCTCCCGGTCCGGGAATCTGGTTACGGCATACTTTTCCATTGCAGATGTTACAAGCTTTACAGTATGGCCCAATACATTCTCTGGCATTGGTAAGAATTTCCTGATAATTCATTTCTGCGTCTCCTTTGTAAAAGAATTTTTAAAATTATAAATAGATTGAAAATCTGTATTTTTATGATTTAAGTATAGCACGAGGCAGGATTTTTTCAACAACAGGTTGTGAAAAGTCAATCTGTCTGTTCAAAAAGAAAGCCGGTAGTGATATAATTGTTCTTATTAAAAAAATTTTTTGGAGGAAATATGCAGATAATTATTGTGGGGTGCGGCAAAGTAGGACGTACTCTTGCAGAACAGCTTCAGGAGGAAGACACAGATCTGACTCTGATTGATATTTCACCGGATAAAATCAACGCTGTTTCAGATGATATTGATGCACTGAGTGTTGTGGGAAATGGCGCAAGTATAAATACACTAATGGAAGCGGGAATTGAAACTGCGGACATCCTGATCGCAGTTACAGCCTCTGATGAATTAAATCTTCTGTGCTGTCTGATCGCACAGAAGACCGGACACTGCCATACCATAGCCCGTGTACGGAATCCCATTTACAGTAAAGAAATAGATTTTATTAAAAAACGTCTTGGTATTACTATGATCATAAATCCGGAGCTTGCAGCAGCACAGGAAATTTCCCGTCTGCTTCGTTTTCCGTCTGCAATTAAGATCGACACCTTTGCCCGTGGCAGGGTGGAGCTTCTGAAATTTAAAGTAATGCCGGAATTTGGCCTGGATGGAATAAGCATTTCAAAGATCACCGAAACATTTCGCTGTGATATTCTGTTCTGTGCTATTGAAAGCCGGGGAAGTATGGAAATTCCCGGAGGAAATAATACTATCCATAATGGGGACATGGTTTCCATTCTTGCTTCTCCTGAAAACGCGGCAGCTTTTTTCAAAAAAATAGGATTAAAAACTCATCAGGTTAAAAATTCAATTATTGTGGGAGGCGGTACCATTTCCTATTATCTGGCCCAGGCACTTCTTTCCATGAAAATCCATGTAAAAATAATTGAAAAAGATAAAGACCGCTGTGAAATGCTCAGCGAATTGCTTCCAGATGCCACTGTCATCAACGGAGATGGAACGGACCGGGCTCTTCTTCTGGAGGAGGGACTTAAGCATGCGGAATCTTTTGTGTCACTGACAAATTTTGATGAGGAAAATATTTTCCTGGCATTATTTGCCAAAAGCGTATCTGAAGCAAAACTTGTAGCCAAGGTTAACCGGCTTGCTTTTGATGATATTATTGACAGTCTTGACATAGGGAGCATTATTTATCCCAAATACATAACTGCGGACTATATTCTTCAATATGTGCGTGCCATGCAGAATTCCATTGGAAGCAATGTGGAAACCTTATACCATATTCTGGATAATAAAGCGGAAGCGTTGGAATTCGTTATTCGGGACAGCTCGCCTGTTGTAGGAAAAACATTGTCAGAGCTGAAACTTAAGAAAAATCTTCTGGTAGGCTGCCTGAACCGTAATGGACAGGTTCGTATTCCACGGGGACGTGATACCATTCAGATCGGAGATACGGTTGTGATCGTTACCACTGCCAAAGGGCTTCGTGATATCAGTGATATCCTGGAAAGGTAAGGGAGAGCGGTTATGAATTATTCTATAATTATTTACATTATCGGATGGATTCTGAATCTTCAGGCAGCTTTTATGACTCTTCCTGCCGTTGTTGGGGTTATATATCAGGAAAAAGCAGGTTTTGCTTTTCTTGCTTCCATAGCCATCTGCCTGATCATTGGTATTCCTCTTACACGCAGGAAACCGACCGACAGGGTATTTCATATAAAAGAAGGCTATATTACGGTTGCACTGAGCTGGATTACTTTGAGCATTACCGGAGCATTTTCTTTTATGCTCAGCGGAAGCATAAGGGATCCCGTTGATGCTCTGTTTGAAACAGTTTCCGGTTTTACAACCACAGGAGCCAGCATTCTTGCCGATGTGGAAGCACTGCCTCACTGTGTGCTTTTCTGGCGGAGCTTTACTCACTGGATCGGAGGAATGGGTGTACTCGTGTTTATGCTTTGTCTCCTTCCTCTTACAGGCGGATATCATATGAATCTGATGAAAGCAGAGAGTCCCGGACCTTCTGTCAGCCGTTTTGTTCCAAAAGTACAGTCAACAGCAAAAATTCTGTATTCCATTTATATCAGCCTGACTTTCCTTCAGATAATATTTCTTCTGATAGGGAAAATGCCTCTGTTTGATACTATCTGTACTGCATTCGGAACTGCTGGTACGGGAGGCTTTGGAATCAAAAATGACAGTATTGCCGGATACAGTACATATATTCAAAATGTTATAACTGTATTTATGATACTTTTTGGTATTAATTTCAATGTTTATTTTCTTTTGCTTACAGGAAAGATTATACAGGCATTAAAAAATGAGGAAATTCATTATTATCTTGGGATTATTGCAGGATCTGTCATTATAATTGCTTTCAATATCCGCAATTTCTGTGGAAGCTTGGGAAAAGCTTTTCAGCAGGCAGCATTCCAGGTGGGTTCTATTATTACCACTACTGGTTTTTCCACCACCGATTTTAATCAATGGCCTGTGGTTTCCAGAACAATTCTGTTTATGCTCATGTTCATTGGTGCCTGTGCAGGAAGTACCGGCGGTGGAATCAAGGTTTCCAGACTTGTCATTCTTTGTAAGACAGTGCGAAAAGAACTTCATTTATATCTTCATCCTAATGCTGTCAAAAAAATCAAAATGGATGGAAAAACGATTCCTCACGAAACTGTACGTTCTACCAATATTTTTCTGGTGGTTTACGTGTTGATCTTTGCCATATCGGTACTTCTGATAGGCTTTGATAATTTTGACCTTACAACAAATTACACGGCGGTAGCTGCCACATTTAATAACATTGGTCCCGGATTGGAACTGGTAGGGCCAACCCATAATTTTGGGTTGTTTTCCCACTTGTCCAAGTGTGTGCTTATTTTTGACATGCTGGCCGGAAGACTGGAAATATTCCCCCTCCTGCTACTGTTTGTCAGAGATACCTGGAAAAAATTCTGATTTTTGTAAAAAACATAAAAATTAGCACTCACCACTTGACAGTGCTAACAATATGTGTTATATTCCTGATAGAACAAAAATAAAACAAAAAACAGTATGTATAATATAAGGAGGGAAGCTTATGAATATCAGTAAGTTCACACAGAAATCCATCCAGGCTGTTCAGGATCTGGAGAAGATTGCTTACGATTATGGCAATCAGGAAATTGAGCAGGAACATCTGCTTTATTCTCTCCTGGAACAGGAAGACAGCCTGATTCTCAAATTGATCGAGAAGATGGAAATCAATAAGGATTATTTTATTGATACAGTTAAGAAAGCTTTGGATGCAAGGGTAAAGGTATCCGGCGGCGAGCTTCGCTTTGGTCAGTATCTGAATAAGGCACTTGTCAGTGCAGAGGATGAGGCTAAGGCCATGGGAGATGAATATGTTTCAGTAGAACATTTATTTCTCTCCCTTCTGAGATATCCAAGTCCCAGTATGAAGAAGATATTTAATGAGTTTGGAATTACCAGGGAACGTTTTCTTCAGGCACTTTCCACAGTGAGAGGTAATCAGCGGGTAGTCAGTGACAACCCGGAGGCAACATACGATACCCTTAATAAATATGGGGAAGATCTGGTGGAGAAAGCACGTAACCAGAAACTGGATCCCGTGATTGGAAGAGATACTGAAATCAGAAATATTATCCGGATTCTTTCCCGTAAGACCAAGAATAATCCTGTTCTTATCGGTGAACCCGGAGTTGGTAAAACAGCAGCGATTGAAGGCCTTGCACAGAGAATTGTAAATGGAGATGTTCCGGAAGGACTGAAAAACAAGAAAATTTTTGCCCTGGATATGGGAGCTCTTGTAGCAGGCGCCAAATAC
>JAXEUE010000236.1:0-15477 GCA_034115005.1 Blautia sp. | reverse complement strand
ATTAATTGAAGTTTTTGTTCAAAATTAATATTATACATGTCTAAGGAGGAAAAACAGGATGGTTGAACTGATTGTAGGAAAGAAAGGCAAAGGCAAAACAAAAGTACTGTTAGACAAAGTAAATGGAGCAGTAAAAGAAGCGAATGGAAGCATTGTTTACTTAGACAAGAGCACGAAACACATGTATGAGCTGAACAATAAGGTACGTCTGATCGATGTATCAGCCTTCCCGATTAAGAACGCTGACGAATTCGTTGGATTTATATGCGGTATTCTGTCACAGGATCATGATCTGGAACAGGTCTATCTGGACAGCTTCCTTAAGGTTGCAAAACTGGAAGGTCAGGATATTACAGGCACATTACAGCAGCTGGATGATATTGGTAAACAGTTTAACGTTACCTTCGTTATCAGCATGTCTTTGGATAAAGAAGAAGTTCCTGAAGTTTTCCATGATAAAATCAGCGTAGCTTTATAATATTTACTTTTAATTCTACATATGAATGCAAAAAAGATATCTGCATGTTTACATCGTGCAGATATCTTTTTTTTATGTTGCAAAAGCAACCCGCCGCAGGCGGAGAATCCTGTATAGCAGGATTCTTTCTCGTCAGAAGGATTATGTCAGTCTTCCCGCAGATGGACCGCAGAAGCAGCTTTACGGCGTCTTGCATCATCCATGGCTGCATAATGCTTCTTTGTTGTATTAACGTCTCTATGGCCTAATACATCGGCTACAAGGTATATATCCCCAGTCTCCTGGTATAAAGAAGTGCCATATGTACTTCTTAGCTTGTGAGGAGTAATTTTTTTTGTTGTTGTAACTTCACGTGCATATTTCTTCACAAGGTTCTCCACAGCCTGTACTCCGATTCTGCGCCTCTGTGAAGAATAGAAGAGAGCATGTTCATGTCCTGATACAGGAACAATGTTCTTGCGGACTTCCATATAGCTTTTCAGAGCCTTTTCAACCTCGGGTCCAAAGTATACAACCATTTCGTTTCCGCCCTTGCGTACGACTTTTATCCCGTTATTCTTAAAATCCACATCCTCCACGTCAAGTCCTACGCATTCAGAAACACGGATACCGGTTCCCAGAAGGAGAGTAACAATAGCAAGATCCCGTTCCTTTGTTTTTTCATAGTAGACTTTTTTTTGTCCTGTGAGAGTGTCTCCACAGTGTTCAATATAATCCAGGAGTGTGGCAACTTCATCTGCATCCAGACGGATAATGGTTTTTTCGTGAGTTTTTGGAACATCCACAAGGACTGTTGGATTTGTTTTGATTACTTCATGTTTATAATAATATGCATAGAAACTTCTTAAAGCGGAAATTTTGCGTTTCAGGCCACGTTCCCCGTTAGTTTCTGTTTTTTCCCCGTTTTTGTATACCTTTAAATATTCCTGGTATTCTTCAATATCAACAGGTTTGATCTGATCCAGAACTTCAACAGTAAAATCCTTCATAGAGCAGTTCTTAAAAGCAGGATTTTCATCCAGAAGAAACTGAAAGAAAATTCTGATATCATAGGCATAGGAAATCCGTGTCTTCGTTGTGGTCAAAGGTTCCATGGCACGAAAATAATCCCTGCAGAAATCAGGAAGCGTTTTTAAAACTTCTCTAAGCTTCAGGATATTCTGGATATCTGTCTGTTCATGATAGGTGACCTTTTTATTATCTTTATATTCATTGAAAGTGTTCATATAAAAAGCTCCTTTATCTATTTGAAAAACTCGCGTTTGTCGTATAGATTATATAGCGTCATAAACTACATTCTCATTTACATATTCTGAGAAATAACTTCATGCAATTCAGGGAACGATCTTTTTAAAGAAATGAGTTCTCCGTCTTTCATAAAACAATGTCGGGAAATTGCAGTCGTACAGATTTCTTTTTTTGTAATGTTATAAAAATCATATCTGAATTCCAGAGTAACACCATTGTACTTCAGAATGTTAACTCTGATTTCGATTTCATCATCAAAAAAAACCTGCTTTTTATAAGAAACTGAAATTTCTACTACCGGAGAAATCACTCCACATTTTTCTACGTCTTTATAACTGAAACCCATCTGATCCATAAATCTGATCCTTGCTTCTTCCATCCATTTAACATAATTAGAATGATGTATGATTCCCATCTGGTCGGTTTCATGATATTGTGCTCTTCGAATATATCTGTACATAAATCTGATTTCCTTCCCGTTTATTCAATTAGAATATCATTTTCTTTTCTCTTTTATTTTTTCATTAACTTTTATACAAAAAGCTGTTATATAGATATAAATACATTTTATACCTTTTTTAATATTCTTGCATATAATCATAACTAATCCGTACAATGTATTCCATATCTTCATAAAAAAGGTATTTCTTTTTATTCTCTGTTCTGCTTTTTCAGGATCAGGTTTTTCGTCTGGCATTGGAATAGTTTCTTTTGTTTTCTCATCAAGACAGTCTATATTTATATACTGCTCTTCTTTATCAGGCATTTTTTTATTTCTCAGTGAATTATTAATAAGTCTCCAAATCATTGCATATAAAACTGCGAAAACCGGAACGCCAACGATCATACCGGGCACACCGAAAAGACCTCCTCCCACCATAATGGAAACAATAACCATAAAGCTTGATAATCCCGTAGAATCACCCAGTATTTTTGGACCCAGTATGTTGCCGTCAAATTGCTGAAGAAGTAAAATAAATATGAAAAAATAAAGTCCCTTAACAGGATTTACCAGCAAAATAAGAAGTATACTGGGAATTGCACCTACGTATGGTCCGAAGAACGGAATTATATTGGTAACTCCAATGATTACGCTGACCAGGATCGCATAGGGCATATTTAAAATCAGAGTTCCTATATAACAGAGAACACCTATAATGGCAGAATCCAGAAGTTTTCCATAGATAAAGTCTCCAAATGTTTTATGAGTAAATCTCATGGAATGAATAAGAAACTTTGCCCATTTGGAGGGAAGTACAGCATAAACTATCATCTTGCTTTTTGCCACAAATTTTTCTTTGTCTGCGAGGACATAAAGAGAAACAATGGCACCGATCAGGAAATTCTTCATAAAAATCAGAAGATCAAAAATTCCACTGGAAACATTTCTCAGCATATCCTGCATCTGAGGAAGAATATTTGTAGTAAGATATTCCTGGATCTTGGTTGAAAACTGATTCAAAAGACTGATGGTCTGAGAGTTCGGGTTAAAACCGTGTTCCACAAAAGAATTCAGCCACTTCTCTACCACTTTCACATAGTATGGAAAACTGTAGATCACGCTCATAATACTTCGTATCAGCTGAGGAAGTATAAGCATAATAAGTGTGTATATAATTACCCAGAAAATCACCATGGATAAAATAACACAGATCCAGCGAACAACACGTTTTCCTTTTTTCTGTAAATTAATGTTTCTTTTTTTCAGAATGGGAAAGATAACCTTTTTTTCAAAAAAACTGACCAGAGGACTTAAAACATATGCAAGAATAATTCCATAAATGATAGGTGCCATAATATGGAAGAATGTTTTAATTCCTGCTATCAGGGTAGTCATATGAAAAATTCCATAATAAAACAGCATGCTGGCTGCAATTACCATAAAAGCAGTTACACCCCAGTGTAAATACCGGTTATCCCAATGAAACTTCATTTTTTCCTCCAATCTTAAAAATAGAGACTCCCCTGCAAAACAGAGGAGCCTTTTAATTATTTCTTCTTAAGAGAATCAAAAATTTTTATTGACTGTATGATAGTCTGAGCAGCTCCCTCTATTCCAAGTTTGCTGCTGTCAACGCAAAGATTGTAGCTTTCGGCAGCTCCCCATTTTTTGTTAGTGTAATAATTGTAATAGCTGGAACGGCTCTTATCGGTTTTATTGATTATATCACGGGCCTCTTTGGCAGTTTTATTAAATTTACGGGAAATTCTGCTGACTCTCCATTCAAGGTCTGCATGTACAAAGACGCTGAAGCAGTCTTTATTATCTGCCAGAGCGTAATCTGCGCATCTGCCTACCATGATACAGGGTCCCTCAGAAGCCAGTTTCTTGATTGCCTCAAACTGTGCAAGAAATACTTTATGATTCAAAGGCATATCTGTAAATCCTGCCGAAGAATATCCAAAAGAATAGGTATCCATTACAAGAGAGTACAGAAAGCTGTTTGTAGGTTTTTCATCATGATTCTCAAAAAGTTCTTTACAGATCCCACTTTCATTCGAGGCATGTTCCAATAGCTCTTTGTCATAACATTTGATTCCAAAATAGCTTGCAACCTCCTGCCCGATCTGTCTGCCTGCACTTCCATATTCACGACCAATAGTAATAATTGAACTGGTACTGTTCATATCTGCCACTCCCTTCCGTTATGTTATTAATCATGGTCTTTATAATACAATTATACATTATATTTGAGAAAATGCCAACTATTTTCGCAATTTATCCAATAATTTAAGAAAATATTCCGGTAAGGGTGCGGTAAATTCCATGTATTCTCCGGAAGACGGATGGACAAATCCAAGAACCATGGCATGAAGTGTCTGTCCCTGAAGATGATAGGGATTCTTTCCGGATCCATATACCTCGTCCCCAAGAAGGGGATGACCAATGCTTGTCATATGCACCCGGATCTGATGAGTCCTTCCCGTTTCCAGCCTGCATTCAATATATGTGGCATTTGAAAATCTTTCCAGAACCTGATAATGTGTAACAGCCTCTTTTCCATTTTTATAATTGACAGCCATCTTTTTCCTGTCCACAGGATGACGGCCCACAGGAGCATTGACAGTTCCCTGGTCTTCTTTCAAAACGCCGGAAACGATTGCTCTATATCTTCTCTTTATACTGTGTTCCTTCAGCTGCTCTGCCAGTACCTTATGCGCATGATCATTTTTACACACTAAAAGTGCACCGGTAGTGTCTTTATCTATACGATGCACAATTCCAGGTCTTAATATTCCGTTTATTCCTGAAAGATGATCCTTGCAGTGAAACATAACTGCATTTACAAGAGTGCCTGTATAATGCCCTGCACTTGGATGAACAACCATACCTTTGGGCTTATTTACAACAAGAACATCTTCATCTTCATACAGAATATCAAGAGGAATATCTTCAGGAAGAATATCAGGCTCCGTCACCTGAGGCAGTTCCACTGTGATCATGTCTTTTGTCTGTACCTTATAACTGGATTTTGCAGGAATGGAATTTACCTGAACTTTCTGTTCTTTAATCAGCTTTTGCAGGTAGGAACGGGAAAGTTCTTCTGTGTTTTCGGAAAGAAAACGGTCAATCCGAATTCCTGACTGATCATCTGTTACTTCAAATTTAAGAAACTCCATACACCTAATCCTTCCTGTGGGATTTCAAAAAAGCAAAATCCTGATCGTCTTTGTATTTGAAGAAAATAAAAAATATCAGTGCAATACAGCTGCAGACCACATAGATATCTGCCAGATTAAATACAGGAAAATCGATCAGTGAAAAATATATAAAATCGATCACATATCCCCGGAGCACTCTGTCAGTAAAATTGCCAAGGGCACCGGAAACCATAAAAAGAGAAATCAGTATCAGTGGCATATAATATCTGTTCTTAGGAATTTTTGAAAAAAAATAAATAAAAATAACAAAGAAACCAAGACAGACAAAGATCAGCACAGGTATTCTGCCCTGCAACATTCCAAAAGCCATTCCTGTATTTTCCAGGTATCTGAACTTTAGTACACCGGGAATAAGCACAATATCCGGCTGATTTTTCAGATATTTCAAAGCAAGGAACTTAAATGCCTGATCTATACAGGCAAGTATAAAAATGGCAGAAAATGCACAAAGCCAGGAAATACATAATTTCTGTACTTTATTCTTTTTTATTGTCATTTAAGGATCTCCTGAATAGCCGAAATTAATTCTGAATCTGTAACTGTTGTATCGATAAAGCTTTTTCCGATACCATCCATTAAAATAAATTTAATATGTCCCTGTTCCATCTTTTTATCCTTTTTTGTTGCGGCAAGCACATCTTCAGCTTTTAAACCATCTACTGTTAATGGCAGATCAAAGCTCTTACAGCTAAGACAGATTTCTTTGTATTCTTCCTGTGTCAGAAGATTTCTTTTCATAGAAAGAAAAGCAGCCGCGATAAGGCCAATTCCAACGCATTGGCCATGAAGAAGTTTAAAGTTCTTTAGTTTTTCAACAGCGTGGCCAACAGTATGCCCAAGATTGAGGAGAGCACGCTCTCCTTTTTCTTTAGGGTCCCTTTCCACAATACCTGCTTTAATCTCACAGCATCGTCTTATCATTACGGACAGAACCTCAAGATTTCGTTTTTTTATAGACGGCTGATTGTCATTGACAAACCGGAAAAAATCACTATCACAGATCAGCCCTGTTTTCAGGATCTCGCCCATACCACAGGCAAATTCTGTATCAGGAAGACTGTGCAGAGTACTCATATTCATATAAACAAGCTTTGGCTGATGAAAAGCACCTACCATATTCTTATATTGCTGGAAATCTACTCCCGTCTTCCCTCCTACGCTGCTGTCCACCTGTGCCAGAAGTGTTGTGGGTACCTGAATGAAATCTATCCCACGCAGATAAGTTGCAGCTCCAAAACCTGTAAGATCCCCAACTACACCTCCGCCCAGCGCTACAAGAAGTCCCTTTCTGTCCATCTCATTGTGAATCAGTGTCTTGTATAGTTCCTGAACTGTATCCAGATTTTTATTCTTTTCACCTGCTTCAAAACAAAAGTAAAAGACACTGGATGAAATCTTTTTCAGTTCATCTATGACTGATTCCAGATAAAGAGGCTTAACATGGCTGTCTGTAACAATACAGATTTTCTTTCCGGCAAGTCCTTCATCCTTCATTGCTTCTGAAAGACAGGAAAAATCGTTTTCAAAATATATGGGATAATGAAAATCTCCATCTCTTTTTACAAGTAATTTTTTTACTGACATTATATTCTCTCCTGACAGATTCATATTCATTTACACATATTTCATAATACGTACACTGGTTCTTCCTTTTTTTGTCTGATGGGAAATACCCTGATAAATAAAACGTCCTTTTCCCCTCACAGATATGATATCTCCCTCCTTAGGCTCATATCCGTTAGAAGTGATCAGTTTTCCATTTACAAATACCCTTCCCTCTTCTATAAAAGGCACCATACTGCTCCTTGATGACTGAAAAGCCAGTGCGATCAGGGAATCCAGACGGACGGAAGAACATGTTCCGGTGATGGGTTCCAGAGAAGGCTTAGGAAGTTCTGTCTGATCATCTACTCTGGAAGCCAGAATGGTTGTATGACGTACATTACAGAGATTATCAATAAGAAAATCTGTCATTTTACTATTGCAGAAACACCAGGCAGTATTCTGACGGATCAGAATGTCGCCGATCATACACCTGTCAATACCTAGGTTTAAAATAGCCCCAAGGTAATCTCTGTGGCTGAGCTGCTCGGAGAATTTAACAGATTTAGGCTCGATTTTCAGACAGTCAATAGGATAATTCCATGTAAAAGCAAGAGCATCAGGATGAAATGCTACCATCTGACGCTCCGCATTTTCATAGCCGCCAAAAGTCTCTGCTGTTACGCCGGGAAGCTGATGTTTCAGGCTATTTACCATATTTTGTTCATTCAGGTTAAGAAAATCTGTAAAAGTAACAATATCTCTCTGATAAGAGATGTTAGCCAGTTCTCGGATCCTCTTAATAAAAAATTCATCCTTTTCCATAAATTATCAATATCCTGCTCTTACAGAGGGAACAGAACCACCCAGAATGTTCTGAAGGTCACCTGTGATATCTACGTTATAGGGCCCCAGCACGAAAATATAACTGGAAACCTTCTGGAGACTGCCTCCCAGGGAATAGCATGCTCCTGAAGTGAAATCAATGATCCTCTGAGCCAGTTCCACATCAATTCCCTCCAGATTCAGTATAACGGTAGAGTTATCTACCAGTGTATCTGCAATTTCCCGGGTATCTTCCATAGATGTGGGTTTAATCACACAGACTTCCATATTAGGTCCCTGGGAAGATTTACGGCTGCTTCTCATTGGAGTGATCTTTGAAGATGAAACAGTGCGGACATTATGATCTGCTTTGTCCTGCTTCAGCGGAGCTTTTGCAGCAGCGGAGGTCCTGGTGGCAGAAGTCTGTCTGGAAGCTGCCTTTGAAGGCTGCTCGTTAAGATCCAGATCATCTTCATCCTCTGTATTCTTCTTTCTGGAAAATTTATCAAAAAATTTCTTCCGGGGCTTGTCTTCAAGATCATCATCCAGGAAATCATCATCTTCGTCCGTTGTCTCTTCATCTAACAGATCATCATCCAGAAATCCGTCATCATCATAATCATCGTTTAATTTGATGGCATCTAAAAATTTATCTAAAACGCCCATTTTAATCTCCAATCTTCCTTTAATCTTCTTTTATATCATAATTTCTTTCACCAAAGATTCCGGTACCTACACGTACCATGGTGGAACCTTCTTCTATTGCAACCTGATAGTCATTAGTCATACCCATACTCAGGACGCTCATACTAACATTATTAATGTTTTTAGCTGCAATGTCAACACTTAATTTTTTTAATTTGTGAAAAACATCCCTGTTCTCTTCCGGATCATCTACGAAAGGAGCAATCGTCATAAGACCTTTGATCTTCAAATGAGGAAAAGCAGAGATCTGTTCTGTAAAAGGAAGGACTTCATCAATCTTCAGTCCGAATTTGCTCTCCTCTTCAGCTACATTTACTTCGATCAGAATGGGCATATAAAGATTCTTCTTTGCCGCCTCCTGTTCGATGGTTTCTGCCAGCCGTAAGGAATCCACAGAGTGTATCATAGCTGCTTTGTCTATTATATATTTTACTTTATTGCGCTGCAGATGTCCGATCATATGCCATTGTACATCAGAAGGCATCTGACCGTATTTATCTGTTATTTCCTGAACCTTATTCTCTCCAAAGATACGCTGTCCTGCATCATATGCCTCTTTCAGCATAGATACAGGTTTTGTCTTACTGACAGCTACAAGTGTAACATCCTTGGGAGAACGTCCGGATCTTTTACAGGCATCCTGAATATTTTTCTGTACAGAAGCCAGTTTATCAGCTAACATTTTAAAGCCTCCTTAATATAGAATATCTTCTTCTTTAACTTTAGATGCATTTTTTACTATATGATCATAACGGGAAAGGCCGTATGGAGTGTTCTTCGACACAATGGCATATTCCTCATTCTGATCCAGGATTTCTATCCGCCGGAAAACAGCGTAACCTTTGTTTATGCAATATACACCCTCCAGGGTATCTGTATCACCTACAATGTATTTTTTGCCTGTATCCGGTGAAATAATAGCATCTCCTTCTTTAAATGAATCTTTGTCCACATAATACATATATGTAACAGGGGAATCAAGAAGAGACGAGCTTCGTTCATTTTCCACGCTTGCATATATGTTTACATTCTTAAATGTCTGTATGTCTTTACCAGACTTATTTTTATCCGCAACCATAAATCCGATTTCCTGACTGCTTCCATTGGTTGTGGCCATGGTGGACGGAATTACATAGAAATCTTTTGTTACAACAGATGACAGAGGAATCTTAAGACCCACTGCCGTATTTGTTACAAGTTCTATATCCAGAAAACGATCCGAAGCATATCGTATAAGACCTTTATTGAAATCAATCTTTCCGTATCTTGCTCCATCAATCTTAATTATGGAAAAATCACCGGTCTGAGTCATATCATCTTTAAGAAATTTCACACGGATCGCAGTACGGTCCTTTAATTTGGAAGCCTGTCTTTCACTTAGAGGAATAAGAAGACTCCAGCGCTCATCCGTGATGATGGTGTAGACCGGCTCTCCTGCTTTGACCTTACCTGTTGTCTTAAGATCGGTTTCGTGGTATGAATTCTGGTCAAAATCTTCTGATTTTACAGTATCAACAGTTTTTCCCTCGTAGTTGTCTGTTGAATACAGAATGATTCCGTCTGACTGTGCTTTGCTGATGGTCTCATTTCCAAGTGTAAAACCGGATGACACAGGCTGTAGCTGTTCTTCGGATTCTTCATCCTGATTTTCATCTAAAGTCAGAGGGGCTGTTGACTGATCACTGTTTTCAGCATACTGGAGAATATTTCCTGACAGTTCATATTTAAAGCTGTATGTTTTATTAAACTTACTTGGATTAAATCCTTTGGAAAAACTCATCATATCATTCCGAATCCTGGAGAGCTGTTCCGGAGTCAGTGTTACAGATGATTCCGTCTGCTTTGTATTGCTGAGACCATATACTGCACCTGATGAGTTGATTTTATTTCCTTCTCTTGCATAATATGTGATATAACCGGATGAATCTGCCTTGCAGACAGTTTCTTCACGGATAGCGAGGCCTGTAAAGGTTTCATTCCTTGAAAGAGGCCCTGAAGTTACCTGATAAGATTCAATATGTCCGGTAGTAAGATAAAGCACTGCACTGAAGACCATATATATAAATAAAACACCAAACATTATTGTTCCGATATTCAGTCCGAATATCTTCCTGATCCTGGAAATAATACCGGGCATACGCCGTTTATCTTTATTATGGCTGTCCAAATGCATGCCTCCTTTAATTTATGATGCCAGAATTAATTCCAAAATATTGTATCATTTTATTACATTAAAAACAAGAAAAACATAAATATTTCATATACACTCGAACATATTTTCCGAATATCCGTTTGCTTTCCTGCCAGAAATATGGTATGATATGAATAATAACTTGGGAGGTATAACTTGTATGGCATATGGGAGAATTACTCCGAAACAGCAGGAAATTCTGGATTATATCAAGAGTGAGATCCTGAATAAAGGTTTTCCACCGGCTGTTCGTGAAATTTGTGAAGCAGTTAATCTTAAATCTACATCTTCTGTTCACTCACATCTTGAGGCACTGGAGAAGAATGGCTATATCCGCAGAGATGCCACTAAACCCAGGGCTATAGAGGTTATTGATGATAACTTCAATCTTGTCCGCAGAGAGGTTGTCAATGTTCCTATTGTGGGGACTGTTGCAGCCGGCCAGCCTATTCTTGCGGTACAGAATATTGAAGGATATTTCCCTATTCCTGCGGAATTTATGCCTAATGAGCAGAGCTTTATTCTTAAAGTTAAAGGCGAGAGTATGATAAATGCAGGAATTTTTGATGGAGATCAGGTATTGGTAAAGCAGCAGTCTTCTGCCTCCAATGGAGATATTGTTGTTGCTCTGGTGGATGACAGTGCAACAGTCAAGACTTTTTATAAAGAAAATGGATATTACCGTCTTCAGCCGGAGAATGATTATATGGAACCTATTATTATTCACGGTGATCTTCAGATTCTGGGAAAAGTATTCGGAGTTTTCCGCCTGTATCAGTAAAAAAAGCAGAAAACATCAGATATATTTCTGACTGTTTTCTGCTTTCTTGTCAAGAATTATTTTTCATCAAGAAATTCTCCAGCATCAATGATCTTTCCATCTCTCCATATTCTTTCCAGATCATAAAAAAGACGGTTTTCTTCATCAAATACGTGAACGATCATATCACCATAATCCATCAGTACCCAGCTGGAGTTTTTGTTGCCTTCTATCTGCTTTGCCTCATACCCTGCTCTGCCCAGAGTTTCTTCTACATTGTCAACCATTGCCTGGACCTGATTCTGATTGGATCCACTGGCAATTACAAAGTAATCTGCAATAACAGACACTTCATGAATATCGATGACTTTAATGTCTTTTCCTTTTTTTTCATCAAGTGCACGGCAAGCAAGTCTGGTCATTTCCTTTTCTTTACTCATCTTCTGATCTCCTTTCTGTTTTATTATTCTTTTTCATATGTATCTCTCTGTAATAGAAATAGGCAGTTCTGGTAGTTTCATCTATATCCCCTGGATTGTCTCCCAGATAAGAGAGGGTATCTTCCATAATCTTATAAGTACATTCATCCAGATCCTGGAAAGCCAGTTTTCGTATATAAGAAAGATTTGGAGCCTTGTCTCTCATAGGTTCAATGTAATCCGCAATATAAACGATCTTTTCAAGATCAGACATTTCAGGTTTTCCTGTTGTATGCCATGTTATGGCTGAAAGTACGTTCTTATCTGTTATATGGTATTTTTCTTTTGCCACATAGGCTCCCAGTTTTGCGTGAAGAAGAAAAGGATGTTCTTCCTCAAATCCAGAAACTGGAATTTTATGCTGACGACACATCTTCAGTTTCTTTTTATTCGGAATGCATTTGGCACAGTCGTGAAGCAGTCCTGCAGCCTGTGCACTTACAAGATCACAGTCATGAGCCATTGCAAGTGCAGCACAGGTATACATAACCCCCATAGTATGATTAAACCGGTCTTCGTCCAGATATTTGGAAAGTTTCTTTTTTATCTTACTAAAATCGTATTCTGCCACTTTATAATCATCCTTTCTCATCTGCCGGGCTGTATATGTTATTTTCAGAAATAAATGATATCACTTCGTCAGGCAGATAATATCGTACACTTTTGCGGGCTCTGATCCAGGCCCTGATCGTTTCGCTTGATATATCTATATTTAAAGTGTTCAGCATCAGAAAATTACCGTTATATTTTGTGGAAAGCCGGTTCATTTCTGCCTGCATTTCCTCCACGGTGGTATGATCCCTTACAGCGACAACAAGAGTACAGGACTGACATATACGTGCCGGTTCCATCCATGTCTCAAAATTATAAAGAGAATCAGCACCTATTATAAAATAATAATCTGTATCCGGATTCTGTTCCTTTAATCTTTCCAGTGTGTGATAGGTATAAGTATAACCGTTTTCATGCATTTCCATTAATGAAAGTTCAAAATGAGGATTGCTTAAAATGGCTCTTCTGACCATCTCTACTCTCTGTTCATCCGTAGCACGGCCTTTACGGTTTTTCTTGTGGGGCGGATTTCCGGAAGGCATAAAGACAACCTTATCAAGTGCGAGCTGTTCATATGCCTTTTCACCTAAGATCAGATGTCCGATATGGACAGGATCAAATGTTCCACCCATAATACCTATTCTTTTATTTTGAGGGTAAAATAATTTTCTTTTTATCATCTTTTCCTTCACGGTATAAAACAATCTTTTTACCAATTACCTGAACAATCTGAGAATGCGTACGCTCAGAAAGTATTTCCGCCATCTGGCGGGGATCGTCAAGACAGTTCTGAAGGACACTGATTTTAATCAGTTCTCTTGCTGCAAGCGCCTCATCTGCTGCTTTTGTATTTTCGGGAGTAACGCCTCCCTTTCCAAGCTGCAGAATCGGTTCTGTTTTCATTGCAAGACTTTTTAAATATGCTCTCTGTTTACTTGTCATTTTTTTTCCTATTCTCTTCTATTATTTATAATAATCAAACTCCAGTCCATACATGCGGACGGTATTACCTTCCTGAATTCCTGCTTTTTCAAGGTCTTTAAGAATTCCCGTTTTCTTTAGAAAGTTCTGGAAAAATGCAAATCCCTTTTCAGAATCCAGATTGGTATAGCCAAGCATTTTTTCAATTTTCGGACCTTCTACAATAAATACACTGGGATCATCTTTATCCTGCTCTACGGTATATGGCAGATTTTCATCAATCAGTATATCTTCCGGGAAATATTCCTGCTCATACACAACAGGTTCTTTCTGTTCACAGGTGTTAAGAAGTTCTTTCACATAAAGAAGCAGCTCCCGGACGCCTTGTCCACTGACAGCAGAAATGGGAAACACACGAATTCCCTTTGGCTCGAATTCATTTTTTAATCTTTCTACAGGATTATCTGCTCCGTCCTCCAGCGGTATACAGTCGATTTTATTTGCCGCTATAACCTGAGGCTTGGCGGAGATTTCAGAATTATATTTCTCAAGCTCTTCATTAATTTTATATACGTCTTCAACGGGATCACGTCCCTCTACGGAAGCTGCATCTACAAGATGAATGAGTACTCTTGTGCGTTCAATGTGCCTGAGAAACTCATGACCAAGTCCGGCTCCTTCTGATGCACCCTCTATAAGTCCGGGAATATCAGCAATGACAAAGCCGCCATTTTCCGTATCAACAACACCAAGGTTAGGGCTTAAAGTTGTAAAATGATAGTTGGCAATTTTAGGCTGGGCATTTGTAACACGGGAAAGAAATGTGGATTTTCCCACGTTGGGAAAGCCAACGAGACCTACATCCGCAATTACTTTCAATTCAAGCAGGATTTCCAGTTCCTGTGCAGGCTGGCCAGGCTGAGCATATTTGGGAACCTGCATGGCAGGAGTGGCATAATGCTGGTTTCCCTTGCCGCCCCGTCCTCCTTTCAGGATGATCTGACGTTTGTTTTTTCCCGACATATCAGCGATTACCTTACCGGATTGTGCCTCCATAATAACAGTTCCTTCCGGAACTTTTAAAATGATATCCTTTCCGTCAGCACCATGGCAGCGTTTCTTGCCGCCTTCCTGTCCGTCTTCTGCCCTGTATTTCCTCATGTGCCGGTATTCACCAAGGGTGTTCTGCCCTTCATCTACTTCAAAGATCACATCTCCCCCACGGCCCCCGTCTCCTCCGTCTGGTCCGCCGTTTGGAACATATAATTCCCTGCGGAAACTGACATGGCCATCTCCGCCCTTACCGGAGCGGATTACTATTTTCGCTCTGTCTGCAAACATATGATATACCTCTGTTTTTGTGAAATGAATTAATTTAAAAGAAAGGCTCCAAACCCTGTCAGATTTGAAGCCTTACGCTTAACCAGATTATTCTGCCTCTACCGGAACGATGGAAACCTGTTTCTTATCGCGTCCTTTTCTGGTAAATCTTACTACACCATCTTTCAGTGCAAATAAAGTATAATCTCTACCACAGCCTACATTCTCGCCTGGATGGATCTTGGTTCCACGCTGTCTGTAAAGAATATTACCTGCTTTAACAAACTGGCCGTCTGCTCTCTTCGCACCTAATCTCTTAGACTCGGAATCACGTCCGTTCTTTGTAGAACCAACTCCCTTTTTATGTGCGAATAACTGAAGGTTCATTTTCATCATGTTGTTACACCTCCCTGACTTTCACTGTCAAATAACGATTCTTATAATCATGTTCGATTTCTGTTAAGCCAAGAATCAGAGAATCCATCAGCAAGGTTCCGCGATCTGTAATGGGATCTGTAAACCTGAAGGAGACAAATCCGTCATCTTCCTGTACCTGTATCTTATCTTCTGTAAATTTTTCAATAGAATTTACTGTATTGATCACAAGTACGGAAACTGCAGCACAGACAATGTCATGTCCTTCCTCTGCATATCCGGCATGTCCTTCGGACCGGAATTCCTGATAGCGTCCTCTTCTCTTCTTAACTGTAATTCTTATCATGCTGACACCGAATTATTCATTGATCTTTTCAATTTTAACTTTGGTGTACTGCTGTCTGTGACCGTTCTTCTT
>JAXEUE010000235.1:0-2670 GCA_034115005.1 Blautia sp. | reverse complement strand
ATTCTTCCGATAAGTCTCCTTATCTCTGAATGACGGTGCAAAGATACAGCTTTTTTCTGGAACCACCAAATTTCTGGGTGTGATAAGGGCCGATTTTCAGCAGCTTTCAATTTGAAACTACGTTAATAATCCTAACTCGTAAGAAAGAGAAGAGAAAAATATAGAGTTGCTGGCAGAAAAACATAGAGTTTCAGTCTAAACTACTATTAAATAATCATTTAACCCATTATAAGGCATTTGTCCGTTCTTCCTCGAAATCGTACTCAATTACTCAGTTACTCAATTACTCAGTTTTATTCTGCCCGTATGTTTCTTCTTGTATAGATAGTATATTATATATTTATATATATAAATATATAATATAAAAAATATACTATTAATTTGTAACTAAGTTGCAGGTATAGGGGTCTAGAAATAAACTGAGTAATTGAGTAACTGAGTAATTGAGTCAAACCGGGCCAAATTCCAGGTTCGTGTCAGTATCAACAGATAATCTCCGTGTGGCTTTTTTCTATGTAAATAAAACTGCAAGGATGCCTCTCAAAAAAACGCTGGACTAATGAAGTTGTAGGCAGTGGGCTGATTGAACTTTATTTTGAAATAATATCTGGGTAATATAAAAAATAGTGATTTTTTTGGAGGTAAAATAAAAATATTACTTTTGCACCATAATAAAAACTAACAAGAACGGAAATCCCCACCTGATGATGAGACTGAGCGCTCAAAACCGGGTGGGGCTTTTCGTACCTATAAAAATTAACAAAGTATGAAAACAATTGAAGAAGAAATCGACGAATACTTCGTCAGACCTTTAACGAAAATATTTGATGGTGGAGAAGCTCCTGAAGGCTGGAACATTCGCGAAAAGGCAGAAGAATACAATCGCTCTTTCCATGACCAGATGTGGATGATAAAGTTTCACCACAGGATGAAACCTATCTATTGGCGTCTTCTGTCGGGTGACTATTCCGAGAGTACCGATTTTTCTGATGTGCTTTATCCTGTATCCTTATGGATGTATGCCTATGATGAGCTTGGTAAACTCGTAGGCGAGCATAATATAATGGATCTTCTGAATTCTGCATATTGCAGATCGGGCGGACTATATAATTTCTTCCATTTATTGCGATGCATTATGGACCAGTCTTATCGTCCATATATCAAGCAATGGCCAGAGAATGCAATTGATAAGGAGATAGAGAAACTGGAGGTTAGCGGTGATAGTGAGCGTGGAGAAATGCTGTGCGTTTTGTCGGCCTACCTGATGATAGAGCACACGGATTTGTCTGAAAAGTATAAGGATTTTCTGGAGGAACAGCTGGAGCAAAACTGGGATTACTTGACAAATGTGTATTCTTTTATGGTAAGAAGAATCGTTGGGTCTCATTTCAAGGGCTTCGTGCAGATTATCAACAATGTGGCTGTTGCCCAGTCTTTTCATCCTTATGTGCACATATTCCGTAAAGCGGTTCTCATGCGAAAGGATGAATTGTTTGTTACTCCCAAGAGTAAGGAGAAACTGGCAAGACACATGGCAAAACTGGAGGATATCTTGAAGACTACTTTACAGAGAGAAGATTTGGACGAATTGTGCAACATCATCTTTGGCTCTGATTTTGAGGAGATGATGAAGACTAGATACATGAGTTATGACGAGCTGGATAAGCAGCGAAGGGAGTTACAGGATTCTGTGGGGGGAGTTATCTTCTGAAATGGAGAAGGTTACGAAGAAATTTGCCGAGGCTGTAGAGTCGCGCGTGCCAGTTGATTTGATAGAGACGCAGTTGCTGCGTCTGGATCCTTCCACGGCATCAGCCATCTTTGGTAATCTATCTCTCCTCCTGGCAAAAGACCCGGCATGGGCTAAGATTCAGCCAGGGCTGTCTGAGAAAATCATGCAGAAATTCAAGCCGCAAACTCCGGTTGTAAATTGCGGGGCTTATTATGGTGAAGGTGCGATGCATGAAGATCATAGTAGTCAGGTCTATCTGGCTCCAGAAAGTAATGCTTCAAATAAAATGATGTTGGATTCTAAAACAAATAGACAATGAATGCATATTATGAGGATGGGGCCGTACACAACGACCATCATAAGGAGTTAACTATCGGGGGAAACGTAACGGCTGAAGCCCTCAAGCAAATCATTGCAGAATTCTTTGATGATGATTCTGATTCCGAAGGATGCCAACCGGTGGATGATGCGAAAAAAAGTGCTTCTCCGGCTGCCGGAAGAGTGGCTGAGGTGCTCTTTCCCGATAAGAATGGCGAGAAGGATGTGAACCTGACAGAGAAAATGGCGCATGCTTTCGTAAACTATCTCAAGTTGCATCATATCTCCAATGAGTCGAAATGAAGGTTACACAGAAATCGTATGGCGATTATATCAGAAAAAAGATTATCGCAGGTCATATTGATGTTGATGTGGAGGTAAGTGTTGAGGACTATATGAAGTCGCTAGAAGATGGAAGCTTTCCGCCGAATAGTGGATGCCGTTTGACGTAAAGAAAATAATTATATCTCTGTAAGATATTGATATAGAGGGGCAAGACGATGGTTTTGCCCCTCTCTTGTTTCCGCCGAATTCAATTTGGCGCATTCGGCGGAAAAGGCGTAACGGAGCATTCTTTCTACTTTTGCCCCAGATTTCAGAACGATACCGGTTCTGAGGTC
>JAXEUE010000234.1:0-2197 GCA_034115005.1 Blautia sp. | reverse complement strand
AGAAGCTGAACACAGCTTCCTGTAGGAGAAACACCATATTTCTGATATATTGCCTGTGTTTCTTCCTGCATTTTCTGCATAGAAACCTGATCACTTTTTCCCTTATATTTCTTCTGAACTTTCATAAGTTCCGGCTGCATAACTGCACTTAATTTGGAAAACTTCTGCTGTTTAATCTGTAAAGGGGTCATAAGAGCATAAATAATAATACTGAAAATAATGATACAGATACCAATATTCTCTATACCAAACACGTTCAGCATCTTATATATTCCATCCATAATCCATCCCATAACTGATGCAAGCTGGCCAATGATGGGGATAGTGCTCTTTGTTGCTAAAATCATTTCCAAGTTCTTTTCCTCCTAGAATACATAGGTGACAGGAGGTTCCTTTACTATATTCAATTTTTAAGTACATTCCTGTCTCTTATGGTACAGGGTCATAGCCTCCATGAGAAAATGGATTACACCTTAAAATTCTCCATAACGCAAGCAGACATCCCTTTAATGCACCATATTTTTCAATTGCTTCCAAACCATATTGAGAACATGTGGGAATATAAGGACATTTTGTTCTCTTCATCGGTGACAGATATTTCTGATAGAGTTTGATTGCCTTAATAAGAAATTTCTTTATCATTGTTTTTACCTATTATGCAGTGTTTGCCTGCAAGATGGATCAGAGCACTTTCTACTTCATAGAAACTTCTGCCTCTGACCTGAGGACGTGCTACTACAATAATATCCAAACCCTCTTCAAATTCCATTTCATGTAATCGATAGCTTTCTCTTATCAATCTGGTGATTCTGTGGCGTACCACACTATTCCCTACTTTTTTACTTACTGATATTCCCAGACGATTCTTCATGTACTGATTCTTCAGTACGTACATCACCAGATACCGATTTCCTTTTGATGTTCCGTTTTTATATATTTTCTGAAAATCGTGATTCTTTTTTAAGGACTCTGTTCTTTGCATAGAATCCTCCTTGTTAAGAGAAGAAAAGACCACATAACTGCGGTCTTATTCTCAGGCTGATAAATGCTTTCTTCCTTTTAATCTTCTGGCAGCTAATACTTTACGTCCGCCTTTAGTGCTCATACGAGCTCTGAAGCCATGGACTTTCGCTCTTGATCTTTTTTTTGGCTGAAATGTCATTTTCATAGGTAAAGCACCTCCTTTATCTATTTTCCATGTTTAATTTTACTTATCAGAACATCATTTCAATTATATTCATAATTACTATTTTCGTCAAGTAAAAATTGAGGAAAGATTTTCTTATTTTTCCTTGTATTGTGGATTGTTAATTTGGTTTACGTAATATTATCCACAAATTGTGGATAACTTGTGGATAACTTGTGGAATACCCGTGTGAATTTCCACATTTATTTTTCTTTATAAACATATATCGCTTTATTTTTCTATATTTTGAACTATTTCGACAGTGTATAAAATTATACACATAATTATACATATTCATGCACATAATATTAAAATTATGGTAACCAGATTTACATTGTCCACCGTTATCCACACTAATCCACATAAAAAATGGGGATAACTTTTTTTCTTCTTTCTGAACCCTAATTTTCTCATTGATTAAAAACCTTTTTTGTAATAATATATATAAGGATATTTATGTCTTTTTCAAGAGTACTATAAATGAAGTAAAATAAACCGGGAGTACCAAAAATGAACAAAGTTGTGGAAAAATGGGATGAAATCCTTGAAATTGTAAAAACCGAACATGATCTGTCAGAGGTTTCTTTTAAAACCTGGCTGAAACCCCTTACTGTGTATAAAGTAGAGGGAAATGTCGTAACCATTATTGTACCTTCAGAACAGGTTGGCCTTAATTATATCAGTAAGAAATACAAGCTTCCTCTTCAGGTTACTATCAGTGAAGTAACCGGAATGGAAAACTGTGAAATCAAATTCATTTTGCCTGAAGATGTACCAAAAAATAATAATAATAATAATACCCAACATGTGCAGTCTCAGGATGCACGCTGTGAGGAAGCTCATTTAAATCCTAAATACACTTTCGATACATTTGTAGTAGGAAGCAATAATAAATTTGCTCAGGCCGCTGCACTTGCAGTTGCAGAATCCCCGGGAGATACATATAATCCTCTTTTTATTTACGGAGGAGCAGGTCTTGGAAAAACTCACCTGATGCACTCCATTGCACAT
>JAXEUE010000233.1:0-2084 GCA_034115005.1 Blautia sp. | reverse complement strand
TGTGACACTGACATAACATCCTCCCCATCCATCTTGTAACAATAATATAACATCCTCTATACAGAAACAGGTAGTATTTGACACTACCAGAAAACAGGAGGAGATGATGTGCGTATGAAAATTTGATAAATATTTTACAGATAATTTGAAAAAATAAATGAATATAAAATAAAACTGGAAAGAAAGTTACTATTATGGATAAAATGATGGCAGAATTACTTTGCCTGTTTTTTGGATCAGAAGATAGATGCAGAATGGCTTTTCTCTTTTCATACATTCATCCGTCATATAAAAAAGTAAAAGGAACAGATAATAACCTTATGGCAATTTCATGTCCCTGATATAGAAAGCAATCTGATAAGGCAGAAGTTCTTCGGCAGTTGCAAGCTCACTGCCCAGAATTTTTTTTATTTTCTGCATCCTGTAATTAACTGTATTGCGGTGAGTAAAGGTAGAGCGTGCCACACCTATGAGGCTTCGGTTGTTTTCAATGTAACTTCTCAGCATATCTGTGTATCCGGGAGAGGAAATCTGTTGGCCGCTGGATCTGGGAAAATGCTTTCGGTCATATTCCTCTAGCGGCCCAAGCATACGATTGGCATATTCTTTCAGAATATCCGGATCTTCTGTGGAAAATAAAATTCCATAAATACCCATCTGATCAAAAGATACTACCGGCTTTTTCATGCTTTTTGCCATTTTCACAGCAATTCTGGCTCTTCCCAACGCTTTCTTTATCTGGTGGATTCCCTGACAGGCAGGGCCTATTCCAAGAGAAATCTTATTATGCTCAAAGAAATAGGAAAACAGCTGTCTGATTTGTCCGATAAGATCTTCAACCAGTTCATCAGGGTAATTGTTGACGGCAAGAACGTAAGAACCATGAATTTCCACCATAAAATATGGATAACTGATCTTATTGCTGTTCTGACGGATACCAAATACATTTTCCAGTTTCAGCATGGCCTGCCGGAACAATATTTTTTCTTCAGCAGAATAGTGAGGGTATATGCAGAAGACACGGAAAGTGCCTTCCAGATCATAACGGCTGCCCATTTCTTCCAGAAATTTTTCAGGTACATCTTTTCCCCATAACAGTCGTTGAAACATAATACCTTCCTGTTGCTCTTCTTTTTGCTTGAGTATGATTCTCATACAGTAATCCTGAATCAGTTCTGTGATTGTGATTTCCCATGGCATTTCAAGGAGAGGAAAATCGTTTTCTTCACACCATGTTACAACGTCCTCAGGGATTTCGGTTACATACATTCCTGTATTTACAATAATTCCTGCACAGTCGGTCTTTTTCATCTGCATCACAAGATTGAGAAGCCAGTTTTTGCGGGATGCTTTGATTCCGGTAGTTACGGCAAGCTCTTCTCCACTGAATCTATTGACGATGGTCTCATCTTCCAGCATATGCACCCAGCCTATAACATTATCCATACCATTTTTTCCTGCAAGAATACGAAGCTGGTATTTTTCCCTGGTTGCTTCGTAGATTTCCCAAAAGCGAACAGCCATTTTTTACCCCCTCCCCAAAAATATGTACTGACAGCACAAAAAACTGATTTTATTTTATATTATCAGATTATGGACATAAAGTCTACAGAGGTATAAAATAATTTATAAATAAAAGTGGTGGAAAATATGAAACGAACGTAATTTTTTTAGAAAACAGTGTAAGGGAGGCTTCATGATGAGTATATTTAATGTTGATTATGCAGGAAATCCCTGGATATGCAGAAGGAGTAACTCATATCCGGAATGGGTGAGAAGAGAACAGTTTTATAATTGTGAAGGTTTTGGACAGCTGTTTTCAGAGAGGAAGCTGCCCCTTTGCGGTTTGTTTAAAAACAGAGCCAGGGAAAAATAAAATATATATCACAGATACATAAAGACTGTCGGGGAAAGAACAGGCATAACAGGATAGGATATAGGAGTTTTTGAAAATATCTATAAAAATTTCTTGATTTATAGTATTAATGCGTATATAATACTTCACATAAAGAATCTGAGGAGCGTGTGGCAAAGAGTACCTGATTTGAGCAGAGGATACAGACTTTCAGGACAGGGAAAGGGGT
>JAXEUE010000232.1:0-15108 GCA_034115005.1 Blautia sp. | reverse complement strand
TGAAGCAGTAAATAAGGATGTATCTGTAGAAGTTCAGCAGAGTGATTCCACAACAGGTGTAAATATGGCAGCTGAGGGAACATGCGATATCGGAATGGCATCCCGTGATCTGAAAGATGAAGAAAAAGATCTGGGTCTTACCTCTACAGTAATCGCAAGAGATGGTATTGCAGTAATCGTAAATAAATCCAATGAAGTTGAAGAACTGACAAGCGACCAGATCAAATCTGTGTACACAGGTGAAACAACAGAATGGGAAGATCTGGCAAAATAAAAGAAAGGTGTATATGAATGAACCGTCTTAAAGAAAAAGGTATGAAATACGTCTTTCTGATCGCTGCCTGCACTTCGGTGCTGGCAGTGTTTCTGATTTGTGCGTTTCTGTTTGCAAATGGAATTCCTGCAATAGGAAAAATAGGCCCACTGAAATTCCTGCTGGGAACCACATGGAAACCATCCAATGGCAAGTTTGGCATCCTTCCTATGATCGTAGCAAGTATTTATGTGACGGCAGGAGCTATTCTTCTTGGTGTTCCTATTGCTCTTTTTACTGCAGTTTTTATGGCTCGCTACTGCCCGAAAAAAATATACGGACCTTTAAAATCCGGAATTGAGCTGATGGCAGGTGTACCTTCCATCGTGTATGGTTTCTTTGGACTGGTCCTTATTGTTCCCATGATCCGTAAACTTTTTGGCGGAACAGGAACAAGCATGCTGGCAGCCTGTGTTCTTTTGGGGATGATGATTCTTCCTACAATAATAGGAGTTACAGAATCTGCGATCCGAAGTGTGCCGGAAAGCTATTATGAAGGTTCACTTGCACTGGGAGCCACCAAAGAAAGAAGTATTTTCCGGGTTATGATCCCAGCCGCCAAATCAGGTATTTTAGCAGGCGTCGTACTGGGAATCGGGCGTGCCATAGGCGAGACAATGGCTGTTGTAATGGTTGCGGGAAACCAGGCCAGAATGCCCCAGGGACTCTTAAAAGGACTCCGTACTATGACTGCCAATATTGTTACGGAAATGGGATATGCCACAGGACTTCACAGAGAAGCACTGATCGCCACAGGCGTGGTATTGTTTGTGTTTATCCTGATTATAAATTTAAGTCTTTCATTGTTAAACAGGAGGTCAGAACATGCAGATTGATACAGCAGCATCTGTAAATGCAGCTGCAGGAAAGAAGAGAAATCAGTCTTCTTTTGCGGATCAGATAAAATCATATATCCGCCATCCGGCATCCGGAGCTCTGGCTTTACTTACGATTCTGGCGGCTATTTTAACCTTTGCTCTTCTGTTTTTCCTTGTAGGATATATTCTGGTAAAAGGAATACCGTATCTTTCCCCAGACCTTTTCAGACTGGAATATACATCGGATAATCTTTCTTTACTGCCGTCTCTGATCAATACATTTATTTTAACCATTGTATCTCTGGCAATTGCAGCTCCTCTTGGAATTTTTGCAGCCATCTATCTTGTAGAATATGCAAAAAAAGGCAGCAAGCTGGTCAATGTGATCCGTATTACGGCAGAAACACTTTCCGGTATCCCTTCTATTGTATATGGACTTTTCGGTATGCTGTTTTTCGTCACAGCTCTTCACTGGGGCCTTTCTCTGTTATCCGGAGCATTTACTCTGGTGATTATGATTCTTCCGCTGATCATGCGTACCTCAGAGGAAGCATTAAAGGCTGTTCCTGATTCCTACAGGGAGGCAAGCTTTGGACTGGGTGCAGGCAAGCTTCGTACCATTTTTACCATTGTTCTGCCTTCTGCAGTGCCGGGAATCCTGGCAGGAATCATCCTTGCTGTAGGGCGTGTGATCGGTGAAACGGCTGCTCTTATCTATACAGCAGGTACAGTGGCTGAGGTGCCAGGCAGTCTGATGGGTTCCGGCCGTACACTGGCACTGCACATGTATGTGCTTTCAGGAGAGGGACTTCATATGAATCAGGCATCAGCAACAGCAGTTGTGATTCTTGTCTTTGTACTGATCATTAATTGTCTTTCCGGAGCCATTGCAAAAAAAATTGCGAAAGGATAAAGGGACATGAGCAAAAACGCAAAAATTTCAATACAGAATATGGATTTATTCTACGGTAAATTTCAGGCATTAAAAAATATCAATATGGAAATTCCTGAGAAGGAAATTACAGCATTTATAGGACCCAGCGGTTGTGGTAAATCCACACTTCTGAAATCCTTAAACCGTATGAATGATCTTGTAGAAGGATGTGTGATCACCGGAAATGTTCTTCTTGACGGGGAAGATATTTATGGCGATATGGATGTAAATCTTCTGAGAAAAAGAGTAGGAATGGTGTTTCAGAAGCCCAATCCTTTTCCTATGAGTATTTATGATAATATTGCCTATGGACCAAGAACACATGGAATCCGTTCCAAGGCAAAACTGGACGATATTGTAGAAAAATCTCTCCGGGATGCTGCTATCTGGGACGAAGTAAAAGACAGACTTAAGAAAAGTGCACTTGGCATGTCCGGAGGACAACAGCAGAGACTGTGCATTGCAAGAGCTCTTGCAGTTCAGCCGGAGGTGCTTCTGATGGACGAACCCACATCCGCCCTTGACCCCATTTCAACCTCAAAGATCGAGGAGCTGGCTATGGAGTTAAAGAAGGATTACACCATCGTTATGGTAACTCACAATATGCAGCAGGCCACCCGTATTTCTGATAAAACAGCATTCTTTCTTCTGGGAGAGGTTGTGGAGTTTGCAGATACTGATAAGCTGTTTTCTATGCCATCAGACAAACGTACAGAGGATTATATTACAGGAAGGTTTGGTTGATTATGTCAAAGTATTTTGAAAGGCAGCTGGAAGAACTTCATGTACAGCTGATTACACTGGGAAGTTATTGTGAAAAAGCTATTTCTCTTTCTGCCAGGGCAATTCAGGAAGGGAAAAATAAAGCACTTGTAAATCAGGTATTTGAAACAGACAGAGAAATTGATACCAAGGAAAGAGAAATAGAACATCTTTGTTTAAGCCTTCTTCTTCATCAGCATCCGGTAGCAGGAGATCTGAGGGAAATTTCTGCTGCCTTAAGAATGATATCTGATATGGAGCGGATCGGAGATCAGGCAGCAGACATAGCAGACCTTTCTCTTTATATTGACCGGAATACCTGTGCAGTTCCTGACAGCATTTCCAGTATGGCAGAAGATACGGTCAGAATGGTTACGGAGAGTATTGATGCCTTTGTAAAAGCAGACTTGAAACTCTGCAGAACGGTTATCGATAACGATGACATTGTAGATCAGGCTTTTAATGAGATTAAGGAAAAACTTGCCCAGCTGATCTACGGAGGAGACCTGGATGCCAAAACAGGGCTGGATCTTCTTATGACAGCCAAATATTTTGAACGTATTGGAGATCATGCAGTAAACATTGCTGAATGGGTGGAATTTTCTATTACCGGAGAACATAGAAACAATGAACATCAGGATTATCTCAATGAGGGAACAGAAAATTGACAAAAAAAATATTTAAATCTATTATGCTGGTCTGTGCTGTCGTAGCGACAGTGGGACTGGCATTTATATTAGGAATACTTTACCGATATTTTGGAAATCAGATTACTACGGAGCTTGCCAGGGAAGCATCTTATCTTTCTCAGGGGGTAGAGGAGCAGGGAGTTTCTTTCCTGGAAAAACTGAAAGAACAGGATTCCAGAATTACCTACATTGATTCAGATGGTACTGTTCTGTTTGACAATAAAGCTGATGTGTCTTCCATGGATAATCACAGTGATCGTGTAGAATTTAAAAAAGCTCAGGAATATGGTGCAGGCAGTACAGTGAGAACTTCCAATACATTGGCTGAAAAAACCATTTATTATGCACTGCGTCTGCCTGATCGTACAGTGCTGAGGGTTTCTAACACCCAGTATTCTGTGATCGCACTTGTTGGTGAAATGATTCTTCCATTTTGCTGGCTTCTGTTTTTCATTCTTGTCCTTTCCGGCATTTTTGCCTCCAGACTTTCCAAAAGTATTGTGGAGCCTGTTAATCAGCTGGATCTGGAACATCCGGAGGATAACCAGATTTACGAGGAACTTTCACCTCTTCTTGGAAGAATTCATAAACAGAATCTTGAAATTCAGAATCAGTTGGAGATAGCAAAACAGCAGCAGGACGAGTTTGCCATTATTACAGAAAATATGCAGGAAGGTCTTGTGCTGATTGACAGATATACTATGATTCTCTCTGCAAATTCCAGTGCATGGAAGCTGTTTCAGGTTCAGGAAACGCGCCTGGGACAATGTGTCTACTGCCTGGATCGAAGTGAAGATTTCAGAAAATCTGTGGAGCGTGTTTTGTCGGGCGTACATAACGAAAGAATCCTGAAGCTAAATGGCAATGACATTCAGTTGATTGCCAACCCTGTTATCCGTAAGGAGAAAGCAGAAGGCGCAGTTCTGCTTATGGTAAATGTAACAGAAAAAATGGAAAGGGAAAACCTTAGGAGAGAGTTTTCCGCAAACGTATCCCATGAATTAAAAACTCCCCTTACATCCATTTCCGGATTTTCGGAAATTTTGCAGCATGGCTGTGTGAACCCGGAGGATACGGTCAAATTTGCCGGGATGATCTATAAAGAAGCGCAGAGACTGATTCAGCTTATAGAAGATGTGATACAGCTCTCCCGTCTTGATGAAGAAGAAGTTCCTCATAAATGGGAAGAGGTAGAAGTTTCAGAGCTTTGTAAAAGCGTTATAGATATGTTAAGCGAAAAAGCCAGAGATATGAATGTACATATGTATATCAGAGGAGCAGAAGTAAAGCTGTGTACAGTAAAACCCCTGCTTGAGGAGATACTGTATAATCTCTGCGATAATGGAATTAAATACAATAAAAATAATGGAAGTGTAGGAATTTATCTGGAAGATATGGATAACGAGGTACAGATCACTGTTGCCGATACGGGAGTTGGAATCTCACCGGAAGATCAGAACAGAGTGTTTGAGCGATTCTATCGTGCAGATAAAAGCCATTCCAAAGAGATTGAAGGGACTGGTCTGGGACTTTCTATTGTAAAACATGCTGTTACATATCTGCAGGGAACTGTAACCCTGAGAAGCGAAGAAGGATCCGGCACGGAAATTATATTAAAACTTCCTAAAAAACACAAAGAAATATAATAATTACAGGGTTTTCACCAGGCGTCATTTCTGGTAATATGAAAAGTAAAAAGAAAGAGGAGAGAATCAGAAATGGCAGATTACAGACTGGATTTAAATAAATATGCTGCTCTTGCAAGACAGGCTGTTGCAGAAGGGTGCGTTCTTCTTGAAAATGAAAACAGGACACTTCCTCTAAGAAAGGGAGATCATGTTGCCATTTTTGGCAGAATGGCATTTCATTATTATAAGAGCGGACTGGGATCTGGCGGTCTGGTAAACACAAGGTATACTGTGGGAATTCTGGATGCTTTGAAAGAGCAGAAGGATATTCACCTGGATGAAAAGCTTATGGGAATCTATGAATCCTGGATCGCAGAGCATCCCTATGATGAAGGACAGGGATGGGGACGTGTGCCATGGTCTCAGGAAGAAATGCCTGTTACAGAAGAAATGCTCCAGTGTGCCGTGGAAAATGACATATCTCTGGTGATCGTAGGAAGAACAGCAGGGGAAGATCAGGACAATAAGGCACAGGCCGGCAGCTATTGCCTGACGGACACGGAAGAAGATATGATCCGTAAGGTCTGTCAGGCCAGCAAACGAACCGCAGTGATCCTTAACGTGGGAAATATCATTGACATGAGCTGGGTGCAGAAGTATCATCCTCAGGCTGTCCTTTATGTATGGCAGGGAGGACAGGAAGGCGGAAACGGTGTAGTGGATGTACTTACCGGCAGAGTTTGTGCCTGCGGAAAGCTGACAGATACCATTGCAGGCTCAATTAAGGATTATCCGTCCACATCCGATTTTGGGGACCCGGAGAAAAACTTCTATAAAGAAGATATTTATGTGGGATACCGCTACTTTGAGACCTTTGCAAAGGAAAAGGTTCTGTATCCATTTGGTTATGGACTGTCTTACACAACATTTGATATAAAGGCAGACATAACAGCTAATACTAAGGACAGCCTGACGGTGGAAGCAGAAGTGGTAAATACAGGTGCTGTCAGGGGAAAAGAAGTGGTACAGCTGTATGTGAAAGTCCCTCAGGGAAATCTGGGAAATCCGGCAAGAAAGCTGGTTGGATTTACAAAAACAGGTGAAATAAAACCGGGAGAAAAGGAAAAAATCGTTCTGACTGTACCAAAATATTATATGGCATCTTACGATGACGGCGGTGTGACAGGCCATAAATCCTGTTATGTGCTGGAAGAGGGAATGTATGAGATTTTTGCAGGCGCTGACGTGAGAAGTGCCAGATCCTCAGGAAACTGGCATGAGGATTTCAGGGTAGTGGAAAAACTTCAGGAAGCGTATGCTCCTGTGGAAGAATTTGACAGAATGAAAGCAGTTCTTATGTCGGATGGAACTTACCAGACAGTTATGGAAAAAGTGCCTTTAAGAACACAGGATCCTCAGGAACGGAGGAAATCCTGTTTTCCACGGGAAATTGCCATTACAGGAGACAGAGGATATAAACTTGTGGATGTGCTGGACGGAAAAGTTTCTATGGAGGAGTTTGTGGCACAGATCAGTAAAGAAGATCTGATCGCAATGTTCCATGGGGAAGGAATGTGCAGTCCAAAAGTAACGGCAGGTACTGCGGCAGCTTTTGGAGGGGTGACCGACAATCTTCAGGAACTTGGAATTCCGGCAGGCTGCTGTGCGGATGGTCCATCCGGAATCCGTATGGATTGTGGAACCAAAGCTTTTTCACTTCCAAACGGAACAGCTATTGGCTGCACCTTTAATACAGAACTTACTGAGAAACTGTTTGAAATGACAGGCAGGGAGCTCCGGTTAAATAAGATTGATTCTCTGCTGGGACCAGGTCTTAACATACACAGGAATCCTTTAAATGGCCGGAATTTTGAATATATATCTGAAGATCCTCTGCTTACGGGAAAAATTGGTGCAGCAGAGCTTAAAGGTATGGCAAAGTCAGATATCAGTGGTACCATCAAACATTTTTGTGGCAATAATCAGGAGGTGGGAAGAAGTACCTCCGATTCTGTTATCTCTGAACGGTGCCTGAGAGAGATTTATCTGAAAGGTTTTGAGATTGCAGTCAAAGAAGGAAAAGCCCGTTCTGTAATGACGACTTATGGCAGTGTTAATGGTCTCTGGACAGCGGGAAGCTATGATCTATGCACCACAATTCTGCGTAAAGAATGGGGATTTGAAGGAATTGTAATGACCGACTGGTGGGCAAAGGCCAACTATGAGGGCCATAAGGCAGAAATTTCTGTCAAAGCACCTATGGCAGCTGCCCAGAATGATATTTATATGGTAGTCAGTGATGCTATCTCCAACCCGGAAAATGACGACATACCAGAGCAGCTGAAAAAGGGATATCTGACCGTAGGAGAGCTGCAGAGAAATGCAGAGAATATCCTGGGATTTCTCCTTAAAAGTCCATCTATCCTTCATATGGCAGGGCGTATCAGCCAGGAAGAACTTGAGGCTTTGAACACAAAAGAAGAGGATGACGTGGATGGAGGAAATATAGTAAATATTTCCTGCGAAAAAAACAGTGAAGAGATTGTTATCGATGAATCTCTTCTTCACCCTGCAAAGGGAAAAGCAGATGTATTTTTCATTATCAACGATCATATGGGGGATTTCACCATGGAGATGGTTCTGAAATCTGATCTGAATCTTCTTGCTCAGCTGTCAGTGTCTGTTTTTGTTGACAACATTCATAAATTAACAGTATCCTTTCAGGGAACAGATGGAAAGTGGATCACGGAAAAAAGAGTGCTTAACCTAGGACCGGGACATAATCACTATATCAAACTTTATTATGGAGCAGATAATCTAAAGATACGGGAAATAAGATTGATCCCCTGCATAAAAGTAAAACCGGGTATTTTGTAAAGAGGGGGAAGATAAAATGCTGAAGACATTTCTTGTAGAGGATGAAGTGGTTGTACGTGAAACGATCAAACGTATGATTCCCTGGGAGCAGTATGGTTTTGAACTTGTGGGGGAAGCATCTGATGGGGAAATGGCCCTTCCTCTTATATTGAAGGAAAAACCGGATCTATTGATCACAGATATTAAAATGCCCTTTATGGACGGGCTTACACTGTGCAAGCTGGTAAAAAAAGAACAGCCGGATATTAAAATCGTGATTCTGAGCGGATATGATGATTTCAATTATGCCAAGCAGGCAATCAGCATCGGGGTGGAAGATTATCTTTTGAAACCCATTACCAAGAATGCTTTTATTGAACGTCTGGAGGATATTCATAACAGATTTGAACACGACAGGACACAGAGAGAATATTATGAGAAATTTCACCTGGAAATTCAGGAATATGAGCGTAATGCCAGCAGAGATTTTTTTGAGTCTCTTGTACGCGCAGATATGGATCTGGAGGAAATATATAAAAGGGCAGATAAACTCAATCTGGATATCGTGGCAGAAGCTTATAATATCCTTATCTTTACGCTGGGTGATTCGGATAACTGCTTTGGAACTTCCGAAGGATATTTGGAATGGGAAACGGAAGTATACAGAAGAATTGACAATTATTTTCTTCACCATCCGGTTGCCATTCTTTTCCGTTATCAGATCTTCAGCTACGCTATTCTTGTGAAAGGCCAGAAGAATACCATTGAGAAAAATACCAGAGAATGTGTGGAAGCCATCAGGGATATTATTGAGGAAACGAAAGGTCCTTCAAACTGGTTTATTGCTGTGGGAGAGGAAGCAGACCGGCTCAGCAGGATCAGACACAGTTACAGTACGGCTTCCAGGACTTATGCTTTCCGGTATTTATATGATGGTCATATTTTATCTTATTCTGATTTAAAGAAAAATGAAGGAAATTCTGCGAAAGAAGAGTCTGTTCAGCTGAAAAATGTAAATATAAATGCATTAAATCCATCTATTCTTCAGAAATTCCTGAGCAGTGGACTGATGGAAGAAGTGGACAATTTTATACATGATTATTTTCAGGCCATTGGACAGGAACCTATGGGTTCTCTTGTTTTCAGAAATTATGTGGTCTTGAATGTGCGCTTTTCCGTTTTGTCTTTTCTTAAGAAAATCGGATGTGATACCACAGAGATTGAACAGCAGGAAACAAGTGATATTGTTGAACAGACCGGCAAGTCTGTAGAAGCGTCTGTAAGTTATTCTGAGAATCTCCTGCGAAAGGCAATTGCTATCCGTGATGAAAATGCAGGAAATCAGAACAGAAATGTAGTGAAACAGGCGGTAGAATTTATTGACAGCCATTATATGGATGAAGAACTTTCCCTTAACAAGGTGGCTCATGTGGCTAATGTGAGTGCCAACCACTTCAGTGCGCTTTTCAGCCAGAATATGGGGCAGACTTTCATTGAATATCTTACCGGATTGAGAATGAATAAAGCCAAGGAACTGCTTCGCTGTACTTCCAAACGCTCCAGTGAAATAGCAGGAGAAGTGGGCTATAAAGATGCTCATTACTTCAGTTATTTGTTTAAGAAAACTCAGGGAATGACGCCCAGCGAGTACCGTAAGACAGGAGGGGAATCCTTATAATGATAGAAAAGCATGAAAAACTTGAAAGAAAAATGAAGTGGATGCTTTTAAGTACATTGATTCCTATGACTGTTCTGCTTATAGTTCTTCTTGCCTTTTTCTGGCATTATACAAATATGTACAATGAGTTGTCCAATAACCTGGCGGTAAGCAGTGAATACAATGCCAATTACAAAAATTCAAACAGCGATATGAGTTTTAAAGATGAAGTGGATATGGATATTTACTATGTCTCCATAGGAAGGAAAGGAAAGGATGGGCTTCCTGTCGACCAGGTAAACAAAGCCATTGCTACAGTAGAGGAACTGAAAAAGACAAGCTACAAAAAAGAAAGCTTAAGTTCTCTGAAAAATCTCAGTGCTTATCTGGAAAACCTGAAAAAAAGGATGAATCAGCTGGTGGAAATAAAAAACTATAATGACCGGCAGGAGTTTATGACAAATAATACAGAAATCCTTACTACTCTTTTTGAAAAAGAAATGCAGAATTATATTTACCAGGAGGCAACCCAGCTTGTGGAAGTGGAATCCCGGATTGCAGAAAGAGTCAGGCTTACACTTCTGTGTATGTGTGGAGTGATTATAATTACGATCATTGTTCTCCTCAGACGATCATTTCGTTTTACATACAGTATAACCAAACCTGTTTCCGAGATCCTGTATAATATAAAAAAGGTAGGAAAAGGGGAATACCGTCAGGTTACAGCTGTATCGGCAGACAGCATGGAAATCCAGGAACTGGATGAAGGAACCCGTAAAATGGCCGGAAAGATCCAGGGTCTTATGGAAAATGTAAAGAAGGAGCAGGAAGCGCAGCGTCTTACAGAACTTCAGCTGATACAGGCTCAGGTAAATCCTCACTTTCTGTACAATACCCTGGATACGATAGTCTGGCTGGTGGAAGGAGGAATGGAGCAGGATGCGGTAGATATGATCACCAGTCTTTCTGTTTTTTTCCGGACATCTCTTTCTCAGGGAAATGACATTATCACTCTGGCAGAGGAGGAACGCCATACCTTAAGTTACCTGGAAATTCAGCAGTCCAGATACAGGGATATTCTGGAATTTGAGATCAGAATTCCGAAAGGACTGGAAGATGTTCTGATTCCCAAACTTACATTGCAGCCTTTGGCAGAGAATGCACTTTATCATGGGATAAAAAATAAACGGGGAAAAGGCAAGATTCTTATTGAGGGATTTGATCTGGGAGACGATATGATGTTGAGAGTCCTGGATAACGGACAGGGAATGACACCGGAAAGGCTCCATGAAATTCAGGAGGCTATCCGTACAGGAAAAAGAGCTGGATTCGGACTTGCTGCTGTTTCGGAGAGAATTGCATTGTATTATGGCTCAGGGTATGGACTGAAAGTTTCTTCGTCAGAGGGAGAAGGCACACAAATAGATGTATATCTGGCAAAATATATAAAACACTGACAAAAAAGGAATGTAGTTTGTATATTTTGCATAATAAAAAAACGAACCGTTTTCGTAAAAAAACAAACTTTAAATAAAAAATGAACAAACTGTGATAGAAGATTGAACTTTTTTCATAAGAAATCCAATGGAAATTTTTTAACCGGTCGATTAAAATAAAAGCATCTTAAATGAATCGGGAGGAATTCAAAATGAAGAAAAAAGTTGTATCAGTGTTATTAACAGCAGCTATGGTTTCCGCTATGGGCGTGGTTCCTGCAATCAGTGTTGCAGCAGAAGAGGGCGATACCATTACAGTTGGTTTTTCACAGGTTGGTGCAGAATCTGACTGGCGTACTGCAAACACAGAATCTATGAAAGCTACATTCAGTGAAGAGAACGGATATGAGCTGATCTTTGATGATGCTCAGCAGAAACAGGAGAATCAGTTAACAGCAATCCGTAACTTTATTCAGCAGGAAGTTGATTATATTTTACTTGCTCCTGTAACTGAGACCGGATGGGATACAGTACTTCAGGAAGCTAAAGATGCAGGTATCCCTGTCATTATCGTTGACCGTATGGTTGATGTATCTGATGACAGCCTGTATACAACATGGGTTGGAACCGACTCCTTACTTGAAGGACGTAAAGCAGCTGAATGGCTGAATGCATATGCTACAGCTAAACAGATCGATGCAAAAGATATTAACGTTGTTGATATCCAGGGTACAATCGGATCTACAGCACAGATCGGACGTAGCCAGGGTCTTCAGGAAGGCGTTGACAAATACGGATGGAATCTTCTTGCTCAGCAGTCTGGTGAATTTACACAGGCTAAAGGCCAGGAAGTTATGGAGTCCATGTTAAAACAGTATGACAACATTAACGTTGTTTACTGCGAGAACGATAACGAAGCATTCGGTGCAATCGATGCTATTGAAGCAGCAGGAAAGAAAGTTGGCTCTGATATCGCAAACGGCGAGATTATGGTTATTTCCTTCGATACAACAAACGCTGGTCTGACAGATACATTAGCTGGAAAGATCACATGTGATGTTGAATGTAACCCGTTACACGGTCCGCGTGTTGAAGAACTGATCAAAGCTCTTGAAGCAGGTGAAGAAGTTCAGAAACTTAACTATGTTGATGAGGAAATCTTCGCAGCAGATGATACAGTAGATAAAGTTACAGCAACAAACAGCCTTGATGAAGAAGGCGAATATGCAGTAACTCCTATTACTCAGGAAATCATTGATGGACGTGCATATTGATTATTGAATGAATAGGTTTTTGAAGGAATCTGTTGAAAAAGCAATAAGTCCGGAAGCGTGGTTCAAATTCGGAAAACCCGGATTGGCGGACCACGCTTCTTTTATGTATAATACCTGTTTTACTGAATTTTACTTTCAGTAGGAGAGGTAAAAATCTGACAATCAGGTTAGAAAGCAGGTGGAAAGAATATGGAACAAAATGTAGTACTGGAAATGCATAATATCACCAAGAATTTTACAGGAGTCCGTGCCCTTTCCCATGTGGACTTTACCCTCCGAAAAGGGGAGATCCACGCACTGATGGGGGAAAACGGTGCAGGCAAGTCAACATTGATCAAAGTACTGACAGGAGTTCATGAATTTGAAAGCGGAACGATTCATATGGGCGGAAACAGCAATGCGATCATTAATCATTCTCCCCAGGAAGCACAGGCAAACGGTATCAGTACAGTGTATCAGGAAGTAAACCTTTGTCCAAATCTGACAGTGGCAGAAAATCTTTTCATCGGAAGAGAGCCGAGAAAGTTTGGAATGATAGATTGGAAGCAGATGAATGAACGGTCAGAGAAGCTACTTGAAAGTCTGGACATTCATGTGCCGCCAACGCAGCTGCTGGATGAATGTTCGATTGCCATTCAGCAGATGATTGCCATTGCCCGTGCGGTGGATATGAAATGTCGTGTACTGATTCTTGATGAGCCTACCTCATCACTGGATGATGACGAGGTTGAAAAACTCTTTAATCTTATGAGAAGGCTTAAAGATGAAGGGGTTGGAATTATCTTTGTTACTCATTTTCTGGAACAGGTTTATGCGGTATGTGACAGGATCACGGTTCTGCGAAACGGAGAACTGGTAGGAGAGTATGAGACAAAGGATCTGCCGAGAGTTATGCTTGTAGCCAAGATGATGGGAAAAGATTTCGACGATCTGGCAGATATTAAAGGATCCCACAAAGACAAGAAATACACCGATCAGGAACCAGTTATTGAGGCAAAGGGCATTTCCCATAAAGGTACCATTAAACCATTTGATCTTACTGTAAACAAGGGAGAAGTCATCGGTCTGACAGGACTTCTGGGTTCAGGACGTTCTGAACTTGTGCGTGCAATTTATGGAGCAGATAAGGCAGATACCGGTACTCTTAAAGTCAAGGGTAAAGAAGTAAAGATAAATAAACCGCTGGATGCTATGAAACTTGGTATGGCATATCTTCCCGAGGACAGAAAAGCAGAAGGAATCATTGCAGACCTGTCTGTCAGGGAAAATATTATACTTGCTCTTCAGGCGAAAAAAGGTATGTTCCATCCGTTAAGTAAGAAGGAGATGGAGGAAGCAGCTGATAAGTATATTGATCTGCTGCAGATAAAGACAGCTAGCCGTGAAACACCGGTGAAGAGCCTTTCCGGTGGTAACCAGCAGAAGGTTATCCTTGGAAGATGGCTTCTCACAGATCCGGATTATCTGATTCTGGATGAACCTACCCGTGGAATTGATATCGGAACAAAAACAGAGATCCAGAAGCTTGTTCTTGATCTGGCAGATCAGGGTATGGCAGTTACATTTATTTCTTCCGAGGTAGAAGAAATGCTTCGTACATGTTCACGTATGGCTGTTCTGAGAGATGGTCAGAAGGTTGGAGAACTGGAAGAGGATGAATTGTCCCAGAGCGGAATTATGAAAGCAATTGCCGGAGGTGACGATAAGAATGAATAAGAGCAAATTAAAGAAAATAACAAGCGGCCGTCTGTTTCTGCCTATCGTGTGCCTGATTGCCGTGCTTTTGTTAAATGTGATCAGAACACCGGATTTTTTTAATGTATCTATCCGTAACGGTGTACTTTATGGTTATATTATTGATGTTATCAACCGTGCTTCTGAGTTGGTTATCCTTGCAGTTGGAATGACACTGGTAACAGCTGCATCAGGAGGACAGGATATCAGTGTAGGTGCTGTAATGGCTGTGGCTGCTGCAGTATGCTGTCAGATTCTTTCAGGTGGTGAGGTTTCTGTAACCTCATTTCAGAATCCGGTAATTCTTGCTGTGGTTGCTGCACTTCTTGCATCTGCATTATGCGGAGCTTTTAACGGATTTCTGGTTGCAAAATTAAATATCCAGCCTATGGTTGCCACACTGATACTCTTCACTGCAGGCCGAGGTATTGCACAGCTTGTAACAAATGGACAGATTACCTATATTCGTGTGGATTCTTACAAGATGGCAGGAGGATATATTGGAAAATGTCCTATTCCTACACCTATTTTCTTTGCAATCATTGCAGTAATCCTTGTAAATATTATCCTTAAAAAAACAGCACTTGGCCTTTATATCGAAAGTGTTGGTATCAATGGAAAAGCATCCCGTCTGGTAGGATTGAATTCTACTATGATAAAATTCCTTACATATGTGATCTGCGGTGTGCTGGCAGGTATTGCAGGTATTGTGGCATCAAGCCGTATCTATTCTGCAGATGCCAATAATATCGGTCTTAACCTTGAAATGGATGCCATCCTTGCAGTAGCACTTGGGGGTAACTTCCTTGGCGGAGGTAAATTCAGTCTTATTGGTTCTGTGATCGGTGCGTATACGATTCAGGCTCTGACAACAACTCTTTATGCTATGAATGTAAAAGCTGACCAGCTTCCTGTTTACAAGGCGATTGTGGTCATCGTTATCGTTACGCTTCAGAGTCAGGTATTTAAGAAATTTATCGCTGGTTTACGTACGAAAAAACAGGCAG
>JAXEUE010000231.1:0-13599 GCA_034115005.1 Blautia sp. | reverse complement strand
ATGGGTTAACAAAAAGAAACAGCCCGAAATAATCGGACTGTCTGAATGCGTTCACAGTCCTCTTATTGTTCGATTGCTCGCTCAGGTTGGCACCTTCCTCCGCAAAAAGGGGTTGCCGTGGCTTCACAGATCCTTTGTACCTCCACCACTCTGAATAAAAGGCTATTGCTTATTATTAACTTAATTATTAACTGCATAAATACAATATACTGAACATCATAAAATGTCAAGCATATTTTTATATTATCCTACACGAAGACGGAATTTCTGAATTTCCTTCTCACTAGATACTTTTTCTATTTCTGCACCCAGGGATCTGAGTTTTTCCTCAAAATTCTCATATCCTCTCTGAATATAAACAATATCATCTACTATTGTAATGCCTTCTGCAGCAAGTCCTGCAATTACAAGTGCTGCTCCGGCTCTTAAATCCGGTGCACTGACTCTGGCACCTGTAAGTTTCTTAACACCATCAATAATAGCGGAATTACCTTCTACTTTAATATTGGCTCCCATTCGTGAAAGCTCATCTGCATATTTAAAACGGTTTTCAAATATACTTTCCGTTACAATACTTGTCCCTTCCGCAAGAGAAAGGGTAACTGCTATCTGAGGCTGCATATCTGTCGGATATCCGGGATATGGAAGAGTTTTAACATGTGTACGGTGAAGTCTTCCTGTGGAACGCACACGGACAGCATCATCAAATTCTTCAACTTCACATCCTATTTCTTCAAGTTTGGCTGTAGTAGCTTCCAGATGTTTGGGGATTACATTTTTTACCGTTACATCTCCTCCGGTAGCAGCTGCCGCAAACATAAATGTCCCGGCTTCAATCTGGTCAGGAATAATGGAATATTCAGTACGATGAAGTTTCTCTACCCCTTTAATTCTTATAACATCTGTTCCGGCGCCCTTAATATTGGCTCCCATACTGTTTAGAAAATTAGCTACATCAACTACATGAGGTTCTCTTGCAGCATTTTCAATAATTGTACGTCCCTGTGCCAGAGAAGCTGCCATCATAATATTGATTGTGGCGCCTACAGACACAACATCAAGAAAAATGTGACTGCCATGGAGATTTTTTGCATTAGCAACTATTGCACCATGTAAAATATCAACTTCTGCACCGAGTGCACGAAATCCTTTCAGATGCTGATCAATAGGACGGCTTCCTATATTGCATCCTCCCGGCAATGGTACCTCCGCATGTTTATATTTACCAAGCAGTGCTCCAAGAAGATAATATGATGCACGAATCTTCTTGATATATTCATAATCAACACTTACTTCGCCAATTGTTGAACCATTGATCTTTACCGTAGATTTATTGATACGGTCTACCTGAGCTCCTATACCTGATATTGCTTCAAGCAGAACATTAATATCTCTTACATCAGGAAGATTCTCAATAAGAATTGTTTCATCAGTCATAATTGCAGCTGCAAGAATAGCCAGTGCTGCATTCTTGGCACCTGCTATCTCAACTTCACCAATTAACGGATGCCCGCCTTTAATTACATACTGTTCCATAACACACCTCTATAATTATTTTATCCGACTCTTTAATTCACATTAACAGTTTCTGTTATGTATTATTTCCAAAACTGCCTGCAGACTTTCTTCCAAATCTTTCCCCTCTTCATTGACTGTTAAATCCGCATATTTTTCATATAAAGGAGTTCTCTCTTTAAATAAATCTTCAAGAGTCTGACCTTCCTTTAATAAAACGCCTCGTCCCCTCAAATTTCCGAGTCGTTTTGAAAGCGATTCCAAAGATAATTTAAGATATACTACCTTACCAATGGATTTCAAATGTTTCATTGCCTCATCACAATAAATCACACTTCCTCCCGGTGCGATTACTGTATCTGTCACATTAATAGATAAATTTACCCGATTTTCAATCTCCTTGAATTTTTCCATGCCATCCTGTTCAATAATTTCAGACAGAGTTCTTTTTTCCTGTTTCTGTATGAGAAGATCGGAATCCAGAAACTGATATCTTAAAACCTTGGCCAGAATTACTCCTATAGTGCTTTTACCTGATCCGGGCATACCAATCAATGTTACATTATTCATCTTGGTTTCCTTTCATTGTATCACATATTATTTATAACTGCAAACTTTAATGTTTTTTCTTTACACTGTATCCAAACTTTCCCAACCTTTTTCCCAATCCAAAATATTCCCCATGAGAATACACAAGAGGTTTAGCCTTATTTAAGTGGAATTTTTTATTACTGTCAATATATGATTGATCAGCATGAACTGAAAGAACGTTTGCAAGAAACATATCATGCGAACCTAATTTAATAATTTGTTTTACTCTGCATTCTATATTTACGGGAGATTCCGCAATTAATGGTGCTTTTACATAATCTGCTTTTTCACGGGTAAGGTTCAATTCTTTAAATTTATCTACATCACGGCCGGAAATTACGCCACAGTAATCCGTTGCATATGCAAGTTTCTCTGTAGTCAGATTTATCACAAATTCTCCTGTATTTTTCAACATTTCATAAGAAAATCTTGAAGGACGTACAGATATGGAAACCATAGGAGGATTTGTACATACAGTCCCAGCCAGGCAACTGTGATCAGATTATCTCGTCCCTGTCCATCTGTAACACTTACCAAAACTGCGGGAAGAGGATAGAGCATATTTCCCGCTTTCCATGTTTCTTTTGACATTTTAAATTATCCATCCTTAATTGTAATCATTCATTCCTGCCTGTGCAGCTTCCATTAAGGCAGGTATAAGCTGTTTTTTACGGGAAACCACACCCTTCAGTATAAATGATCCATCCACAGGATTCATATGGAAAGCTGTCTTTGCCATATCTTCGCTTCCCTCTCCATAGTAAAGCAGTTCCGTGGATTCTTCAATTATATTAGTTAGCATAAAATATACTCTGGTCACACCATGGCGGCCGCATTCGCTTACCATGAAAGGAACCAGACGTTCCTTAATTTCTGCCAGTTCTTCACTGTCCATAGAACTAATCTGCCCCACTCCAAAGTTTATATCCCCTTCAGCAATAAATTTTTTGTAATCCTGATAAAAAATTTCCTCTGGTGATTTGTCTTTCAGATTACTTCCTGCCTTAAACATTTCCTTTGCAAATTTTTCAATATCAATTCCCGCAATTAAAGCCAGTGCTCCAGCAGCCATTTTATCAGCTAAAGTACACGTAGGAGAACGGAACATTAATGTATCAGAAATAATTGCAGCACAAAGAAGTCCCGCAATAACAGGTGAAATTTCAAGTCTCTGTTCTCCATACATCTGATACAGTATAGTAGCTGTACATCCAACCGGCTGATTTCTAAAAGATACAGGAGTCATTGTTTCCAGAGAACCCAGTTTATGATGATCTATTATTTCCACAATTTCTGCTTTTTCAATATTATCTACTGCCTGTGTTTTTTCATTGTGATCAACCAGGGCAACTTTCTTTTTATGCATATCAAGAAAATTTCTTCTGGATATGGTTCCAATGCATTTTCCTTTTTTATTTATAACAGGAAATGCACGATGACGATGCCTGATCATTTCATTTTGAATATCATCCGTATAATCTTCTGTACTAAATGTTACAAGATTCTCTGTTTTCATAATATACCTTACAGGTATACTCTGATTGATCAGCCTGGATATGGTAAAAGTATCATAAGGAGACATTATGATCACAATATCTTTTTCATGTGCAAGCTTAATTACTTTATCCGATACTTTAATTCCCATTCCAACAATAATACAGCTTGCATTCTGGGAAATTGCCTCCAGATGATCTTCCTCCCTGTCACCCATTATGATAAGGTCATTTTCTTCAATATATTCTTTCAGCATATGTGGATTAGCCGTAGCCACAAGAACTTTGCCCTTAACAAAATATCCATGCTCATTTCCCTCTATAACAGTTCCTCCTATTGTCTCTGCAATTCTTTTATACTGCGTTCTTGCTCTTGAAAGCAGGTAACTGTCTGTGGTATCCATGTATGTTTTGGCAATGTCTCCAATGGTAATCAATCCTTCCAGTTTACCTTCACTGTCCTTAATCGGAAGAGATACTATACTTTTTTCCATCATAAGATCCCAGGCATTTTTTAAAGACATATTTTTATCAGCATCCGGACTGATACGTATATCCATGTCTTTTACCTGTGTACCAATATTGGAAAGATAACCCGGAGGCTGCATGCCAAAACGGTTCAGTACATATTCTGTTTCCTCATTAATCTGTCCTGCACGTTTTGCAATATATTTTACGTTCTGTGATGTTCTGTTTTTTATATCTGCATATGCAATTGCTGAACAAATAGAATCTGTATCCGGATTTTTATGTCCGATTACAAACACTCTTTCCTGATTTTTCATATAACACGATCCCCAATTATTAATCCAATTTAATATTTGCAAAAAGAGAGCCAAGGGAAGTCGTTGCCTGTTCGTTGGAATCAGGAAGCTCAACAACCTCTTCCTCAATTTCTTTTGCCATCATATCCTGAGCCTCTTTGATACTGAGACTTAATTTACCATCTTTAACTGCAATAACCTTCACTTTTACCTTATCACCTGCATTTAGAACCTCTGAAGGTTTTCTTATTCTTTTTTCACAGATCTGTGAAATATGAACAAGTCCGGAAATACCATTTCCAAGATCAACAAATGCTCCATATGGCTGAAGGCTTTCTACTACTCCTTCTGTCACAAAGCCCACCTGTATATTTGATATCTTATTTTTCTTTTCTTCTTCTGCTTTTTCTCTTAACAGTTCTTTTGCAGAAAGAATAAGTCTGTTCTTATCTTTGTCTGCATCTATAACCTGAACCTTAACAGGTTTATTCAGATATTCATTTGTATCTTCAACATAATTCAAAGCAAGTTTCGACGCAGGAATAAAGCCACGGATTCCCTCAACATAAGCAATCACGCCGCCATTTACGATTCCCTTTACAGTAACATCAACAGCATCTCCTGATTCCTTTAACTCTTTAATCTTATCCCATGCAAGAACGTCATTTGCCTCTACTCTGGACAATAAAATATTTCCATTCCCGTCATCCGTTTTTATAACAGTAGCAGAAATCTCATCTCCCGCCTTTACCTCTTCTTTAAGAGAAAAACCAGGTTCTCTGGAATATTCTTCTGCGGGAATAATCCCCTCTGTATAATATTTAAGGTCAATAACAACCTCTTTTTCATCTACATTGATTACAGTTCCTGTTATTATATCTCCCTCTTCAATTTTTTTAAAGGAAGCTTCCAACTCTGATTCATAATCTTTCATTGATTCTGACATAACATTCTCTCCTATCCCAAAAATTCTTATACAACAAGACTTTTTTGGAAACATTATATCACACAGGAATAAAGAATGGTAATCTGTATTTCTAAAAAAATATTTTTTCTCATTCAATTTTATTTGCGATATGGTATAATTAAAATATATTTTAATAAAAAGGAAGGATTTCATTCATGAATTATGAATCTGTTCCTCTGAGGGACTTTAAAGAACTTAATAACTGGGAAACAGTAATGTTTTTGTATCAGTCTGCCCTGAAACAGATTGATACAAAAATTGATATATTAAATGATGAATTTCAGCATCGCCATAAATATAATCCAATAGAACATGTCAAATCAAGAATAAAAACACCTGAAAGTATCATAAAAAAACTGAAACGGCATAACTATGAATTCAGTATGGAAAATATGGTAAGATATATTAATGATATTGCAGGAATACGTATTACATGTTCCTTTACTTCTGACATTTATCTGATTGCAGATATGATTTCCAAACAAAATGATCTTACTATACTGTCATTAAAGGATTATATGAAAAACCCTAAAAAAAGCGGATATAGAAGTTATCACATGCTGGTTACCACTCCTGTCTTTCTGTCAGACAGCGTTATAGATACAAAAGTTGAAATACAGATCAGAACAGTAGCTCAGGATTTCTGGGCAACCCTTGAACATAAAATGCATTACAAATTTGAAGGGGATGGACCTGATTACATTACAACAGAATTGAGGAAATGTGCAGAATATATAGCAGAACTGGATTCCAGAATGGAAGAACTTAATAACCAAATTCAAAAATATGGAAAAAATTCAAAAAATTTCCTATAAAACGAGGAGTGCCCCGGCAGTGGTTTGCCGGGGCTATTATTATGAAAAAAATTTATGTGTAATGAAAACACATTACAACGTCTTTCGTACGTTCTTTCGAACTATCTATATAATAGCAATTAATTATGAACAAAATATGAACTCTTAGTTAACTTTCGTTCATTTGCACAATTTTTTTTCTTTTTTTATTATTTTTTTATAAAATAAATACATATATTTTTTTTTATAAAATTTTATGTTGTTTACTTTGTATACATAATCTTTTTATTTAAATTTCTTTCCTTCATAATTCTTTTTATTTTTGTTCAAATTTATTTCACAACTTAATCATCATTTTCTCACATTTTTTGCATACACTATATTCGTAAAAATAGTGAAGCCAACATTATTTTTACCAAATTTCTTTTTCATATGTTGATTACTGATAACAGTAATCGACTCTCCTTCCTTTTTTAAATAATTTGAACGTAAATATAAAAAGCATCCGATCAGCCACCGGATGCTTTTTATATTTATGATTTTAACATTTCAAATTCATCTGCAATGTCAGCAAATTGTTTAAGAGTAAGAGCCTCCCCTCTTATATTACTGGGAATTCCACATTTATTCAATGCCTGTAAAATTTCTTCCTTTGTATAATTGATTTCTGAAGAGTTATTAAGAGAATTCAATAAAGTTTTTCTTCTCTGATTAAAAGAAGCCCTGATAATTTTAAACATCAGTGACTCATTTTTAACAGAAACAGGAGGTTTATCATATCTTTCCAGTTTTATTACTGCACTGCCTACTCTTGGTCTGGGTATAAAACAGTTTGGAGGAACATAAGCAACAATTTCGGGTTTTGCATAATACTGAACTGCAAGCGACAAAGCACCATAATCTTTAGTTCCTGGACCAACCTGCATTCTGTCTGCTACTTCTTTCTGAACCATAACTGTGATAGAATCAACAGGTAACTTTTTTTCAAATAAGGTCATAATAATGGGAGTTGTAATATAATAAGGCAGATTTGCCACAACCTTAACCGGTTTTCCGTCATTTTTTTCCACAACCAGTTTCCTTATGTCTACCTTTAGTATATCATCATTAATGATCGTTACGTTATCCCAGTCTTTTAATGTATCCTTTAAAATCGGTATGAGTGTATGATCTATTTCCACAGCTGTTACTTCTCTTGCAGCTTCTGCAAGATATTGAGTCATAGTACCAATTCCGGGTCCGATTTCCAGAACAAAATCATCTTTTGTGATATTTGCGGAAAGAATAATCTTTTCCAGAACATGAGGATCTATAAGAAAATTCTGACCAAACCTTTTTTGAAAAACAAAATTATACTTGTGAAGAACTTCTATGGTATCTTTTGGATTTCCGAGATAAGGTCTGGTCATAATTCTTTACTTCCTTTTAGATTTTTTCATTTTATTTAATGAAATCTTTTTCATATAAAACAATATATCCGTCATGATCTGTACGTTTCTTCGATATATTTCGTCTGAATTTACGAATTCCGCCCTGAGATTTGGCAATTGCTGTATCAATCAGTTCTTTAACTGCTCCTACTGTCATAGGCTGGTCTTCTTTCTGATTAATTCCAATAAGATTATACAGTGCAAGCATTCCCATCTGATCAATGGTATATCCATTTTCCTTGGTATAAACTCTTGCGAAATTAACAAGTTCATCATTAGTAAATACAGGAATATTGATCATTGAAGTAAACTTCTTTGCAAATTTTGGGAATCTTGCTATCATTTTACGCATACCAATCTTCTCATCTTCTACAATGACAGTAAGTCCTTCTGTATCTGCTTCCATTGCTTTATCAAGCATATCAACAGTATCCTGGGTAAGCTGGTTGGCATTTTCAATTACCAGAAATCCTCCTGCCAGTTTTGAAAAAATCTTATATATATTTTTTCCATTAATCTGCTCTGCAAAAACATAAGCAACTTTAGAAGCATCAAGATTCAGTTCTTTGCATATAGCAGGAATCAGTCCTGAAATAAGACGAGTTTTTCCACATTCTTTTCCGCCCATCACAATTATATTTCCGGTTTTTGATGTTTTATCTGCCGCAGCAATCTGAACATCACATAAAGTATCCAGAAGCTGTTCTTTCATCCCCGGTACTTTCACAAAATATGTAAAAAGCTGCTTCTCATAATCTCTGAGTTCTTTTTCTCTTGGAATTATTTCAAGCGGATCTGGTTTGTCTTTAGAATCAAGTGATTCGATAAAACGTTCCAGCTGCTCTTCTTCTGTCAGTTCTTTTTCTTCTTTGTCGTCATTTAAATCTTCCAGATTAATGTCTTCCATGGTAACAGGTCCATGTAAAAATTCTTCTTCTGCACTTCGAAGATCCTCTTCTGTTAAATTCTCATCTTCCTCAAAATCTTCAGCTTTTTCAATATTTAGATCAGGTTTTGTTTCATCTTTTTCAGATTCGTCAGATTTAACATTTTTTTCAGTGAGAAAATCAGGTTCTTCAAGATCTCCCATTGGTATTTTAATTCCCTGAGCAGTTGCCGCTGCCAGAATCGTATCCTCAAGATTAAAAGAATCCCCATCTTTCTTTTCCTGATTTTCATTATTTGTAACTTTAATATTCTCAGATTTTGTTTTCTCTAAATTAATATTCTTCATAGATTCCGGAATATTTAATTCTGGCATTTTAATTGTCTGAGAAAAATCTTCTTTTTCTTTATCTGTATTTTTAATTATAGGACTATCGCCAGGTCTGGAAGATTCTTCCTCAAGATCAGGTGCACTTTCCGAAACCTTATTCTCAATGGAATCAGTTTTAATTATTTCTTCCGGAATTTCATCCTCTTTAACAGTTTTATTCTCTGATGCATCGCTTATCTGTCCGGATTCCACATCCTCATTTTTCTTTTTACCATTAAATATATCTCTTATTCCTTTAGATATTTTTTCCTGAATACTCTCTATATTATTCAGATCCCTCTCATCCATGGGAATGCTCTCTATGTCTTTTCTGCTCTCTTTGTTCCCTGATAATAAAGGTTCTTCTACTTTATCATTATCATCACTGGAAGATACAGTTTTTTGCAATTCCATTTTTTCAGCTTCTTCAGGTGTAATAAGCTTTGGAATAAACTGCTGCTCATATTTCTCTTTTTCTTTTCCTGTCAGTTCTCCCATTCTCATCTTAAGGTCATATGCTTTCATTACATATTTTCCTTCACTGAACCACAGAATGATTTCGTTACAAAGATCAAGACATTTTTCTTTATCACCTGCTTTATAATATAAAGCGGCCAGTTCATAAGACCATTTTTCTGTAAATTCCTGTTCTTTATATTCTTCCAGAATTCTGATTTGTTCATTTACAGAAGCATTTCTGGCCCTGGCAATCTTATACTGTAAAATATACTGGGAATTATCGTTTGGAGCTACTTCTTTATATTCATCAAAAAATTCCATAGCTTCATCGATATCATTCATTTTTAAAGAAATTTCTATCAGACGGTAAAGGATATTTTTTCCAATGGAAGCTTTATGGTAAGCCAGCAGAAAAATTTCTTTACTGTCTTCATATCTTCCATTCGCAGCATAAATTTCGCCGACGACACACAAGGTACGTACATTTTTCACACGACGCCAGTCTATACTGTCCACAATGTCCATAGCACCTTTATAATCTTTATTCTGAACCAGTTTATTTATTTCTTCCAGTTTTATCCGAAATTCTTCTTTATCCACTGTATCCACCAACTTTCCACAATTAAAATCAGTTTACCATAGGTATCTACCCTTGTCAAAAGATAACTCCTTTTATAACATGAAAAATTTTATTTATTTGAAACTGGTGATTTATAAAATCATCCAGGCCTGTGCATGTGATCATTGTCTGAGTATCATTTATGCTGTCAAGAAGACAATTTTGTCTTCTGTTGTCAAGCTCTGATAAAACATCATCCAGCAAAAGGACAGGTGTGTCATTAATCTTTCTTTTTACAATATAAATTTCTGATAATTTAAGAGAAAGTGCTGCTGTACGCTGCTGTCCCTGTGATCCATACTTACGAATATCAATGCCGTTCGCCATAACACAGAGATCATCTCTATGGGGACCTGAAGAAGTTATTTTCAATTTCATATCTTTTTCTCTGTTTCTGAAAATTTTCTGTTCCAATTCCTCACTTAAAGAATCAGGCTCATAAATAACCTCCAGAGTTTCAGTTCCTCCAGTTATATTTGAATGAAGTTCTCTTATAATTTCATTTAATTCTTTTACAAATTCCCTGCGTTTATCAATGATCTTTTTTCCATATTCTGCCATCTGCATATCCCAGATATCCAGTGTATCCTTCAGTTCAGGCCTGATGCATATATCCTTCAGAAGTTTGTTTCTCTGATTTATAATATGATTATAGGCAGAAAGATCAGAAAGATATATTTTATCCAGCTGGCACAGTTCAAGATCCAGAAATCTCCTTCTCTCACAAGGTCCATTTTTGATAATATTAAGGTCTTCAGGAGAAAAGAAAACCATATTAACAATACCAAGCAATTCACTGGCCTTTTTTACAGGAATTCCATTGACCGCTGCTCCCTTTGCTTTGTTTTTTCTAAGATGCATATCTATTTTATAAGACAATCCTTCACGCCTAACCATCATTCTGATATGAGCTTCATCTTCACCAAATCTGATTACTTCCTTATCCTTGCTTCCTTTATGGGATTTCGTTGTTCCACATAAATAAAGTGACTCCAGAATATTTGTTTTCCCCTGAGCATTATCTCCGTAAAAAATATTTGTACCTTTGTCAAAGTTTAACTCCAGATTTTCATAATTTCTGAAATTTTTTAAGTGAACGGATTCAATATACATTCTTTTAACCGATTACTTTTATTTCCTTTCCGTTATAAGAAACAACATCACCTCTGTAAATCTTCCGTCCCCTGCGTAAATCCACCTCACCATTAACTTTTACCAGACCATCCTGGATGACTGATTTTGCTTCTACTCCATCTTCTGCAAGACCAGCCAGTTTCAGAATCTGTCCAAGTTTTATGAATTCATCTCTGATTTTAATCTCTTCCATTATCTTCCTCCTATCTTGACTGATTCTGATTAATATTTACAGGTAAAATCAAATATGTGTAATTTTCATTCTCATCTTTTATAAAACATGGAGCTTTTGGATTAACCAGATAAATATCAATGTTTTCATCATCAATTACTTTAAGGGCGTCAATAAGAAATCTTGGATTGAATCCTATCAAAATATCTTTGCCTTCTTTTGATATATCAATACTTTCATTCATAGAACCCATAGATGAATCTATCCTCAGTTCCATATTATTATCAGTAATATCAATAATGATAGGTTTCTTTTCTCCTTCTCTTACGAGAAGTGTTGCCCTGTCAATACAATCCAGAAACTCTTTTTTGTTAATTGTTATTTTTGTCTCATAATCATTGGAAAGCATCTGGTCAATACGAAAATATTCTCCATCAATAAGTCTGGAAATGACAATCGTCTGATCAAACTCAAATAAAATATGATTTTTTGAAAAAGATATATTGACAAGATCATCAATCTCGCCGGAAAGTATTTTACTGATTTCACTTAAAGTTTTACCTGGTACAACAACCTTACGGTTATCATAATTTTTTTTCAGTTCCATACGTCTGATTGCAATCCTGTGTCCATCAAGAGAAACTATTTTCAGATAATTATCTTTTATTTCAAATAATTCACCCGTCATTAATTTGTTTGTTTCGTTAGCAGCAATTGAAAAAATTGTCTGTCTGATCATTTCTTTTAATGTATATTGAGAAATAGTCAGACATTCTTGTTTTTCTATCACTGGCAGATAAGCAAAATCTTCTCCTGATTTCCCAGGAATGGTAAATTTTGATTTTTCACAGGTAATTGTAACAGTAAGTTTTTCATCCGTTTTTATGGTGATATCATTGTCAGGAAGTCTTCTAATAATTTCGTAGAAAATTTTGGCATCCAGAGCAATAATACCTTTTTCTTCAATATTTCCCTCAACAACAGTTTCAATTCCCAGTTCCATATCATTAGTTGTAAATTTTATCTGATTTGTTGAGGCGTCGATCAGAATACATTCCAGAATAGGCATGGTAGTTTTTGAAGGAACTGCTTTTAATGAAATATTGACACTTTTTAGTAAATTATTTTTGGAACAGATAATTTTCATAATGTGTACAACTCCTTTATTGATGAATGTGGGTTTTGTATGTGTATTTATATAAAATAAATCCGTAGTATCCGCCGTAGGGGATGTGTATATGTGAACAACTCATTTTTTATTTGATTTTTCAAGGTAAAAGAATATGGATAACTTCGTGTAAAGAACTACTTGAAGTATGTGAATAATCTGTGTAAAACTTTTAAGGCTTTTTTTTAAAAATAATTTTACACATTTATACACATGTAATCAACACCTTATACACATAGTTATACAGTAGTTATACTCATCCCTGTGGATTAATTTTTTTCTTTAATGTATCTATTGTTTTTTTCAGATTTTCGTCGTTTTTGATTTCATTTTCAATTTTATCTATACCATGCATGACGGTTGTATGGTCACGGTTTCCAAGACTTTTACCAATAGATTTTAATGGAGTTGAAATAATTTCTCTGCACAGATACATGGCAACCTGGCGGGGTATTACGATCTTGGAGCTTCTCTTATTTCCGGAAAGATCATCTACAGAAACATTAAAGTGTTCAGCAACCATGGAAATAATGTATTCGGGAGTGATTATTTTCTTTTCGTCAGGAGAAATAATATCTTTAAGTGCTTGTTCTGCAAGCTCCAGAGTAACTTCTCTCTGTTCAAGTTTTGCAAAAGCCACTACTTTATTAATTGCTCCTTCCAGCTCTCTGATGTTTGATTTAATATTTGTTGCAATATATTTGATAACATCTTCGCTGATATCATAGCCGTCCATTTCTTCTTTTTTATGAAGGATGGCCATTCTTGTTTCATAATCAGGTAATGTGATATCCGCGATAAGACCCCATTCAAATCTTGAACGGAAACGTTCTTCCAGAATTTCCATATCTTTCGGAGGTTTATCAGATGATATGATAATCTGTTTTTTTGCACTGTGAAGACTGTTAAATGTGTGGAAAAATTCTTCCTGGGTAGATTCTTTTCCAATAATGAACTGAATATCGTCAACGAGAAGAACATCAATGTTTCTGTATTTTTCCCGGAATTTAGTCATAGCTGAATTGTTTCCGTTACGAATAGTTTCGATCAGTTCATTGGTAAATTCTTCACTTGTTACATAAAGAACCTTACTGTTTTCATTATGATCAATAATAAAATGTGCAATGGAGTGCATCAGGTGAGTTTTTCCAAGACCTGCTCCTCCGTAAATAAAAAGAGGATTATATGTATCTCCCGGGGATTCTGCAACTGCAAGTGCAGCGGCCTGAGCAAATTTA
>JAXEUE010000230.1:0-38129 GCA_034115005.1 Blautia sp. | reverse complement strand
TATGAAGAATTATAAATCTATTATCTGTGTTGCCGCCGCCGTGTGCCTGTTAGGTACGGCGGCTTTTTGCGGCTTCCGTATTTACCATCACTATGCACAGGTGGACGAACAGACGGAAGCCTTTGAGGAGATTGCCGAAATAGTAGAGCAGGCTCCCACGGAGGAAACCATGCCAGACGATATCCCCATTAGCGAGGGAGAAGATGTGCTTTTTGTATTGCTTTGCATATGCTTTCGCCAGTTCACTCTTTCCAATCCCCGCAATTCCATAGAGAAATACTTTGCTGTTTTCTTCCAGCATTGCATGTAATTCGTCCAGTTCTTCTTCTCTTCCAAGAAAATGGCGGCATGGTCTGGGAACTTCACTGTCCATGATGTAATCCAGAACAACCGGGGAAAGAGAACCGCCTGCAATCAGTTTCTGGTTTCTGGTATCCCGTTTGATAAACTGGCGTTCCATACCAAAGGAGATCAATTTTGCCAGAAAAAGAAGCCGTGAATCAAGGGGCTTGTAAAGGGATGCCAGCTTTTTCTTTTTTGCTTCGGAGATTGTGGCATCCTGCATGAACAGGAGATAAACATCCTGCAGTGCTTTGTTACAGTCGGTCATTAATGGTATAAGATTATGCTGCAGCGTTTCAGCCAGTTTTTCCTGTTTGCTTGGTCTTGCATAGTAAGAGCAGATTTTGGGACTGATCTTCGCCTGTCCGGTCATCCACCGGCAGACCAGCCCGTTGTCAAAAGAAAAATCTATGCTTTCCGGGCTGTCCATAAAATCCTCAAACACCTCATATAAAAATTCAGGCTGGTTCATCTGGTTACTTTCGCTGATATGATTTTTTAAACATGTCATTATAGAGCTAAAATCGCATCGATCCAATCGCAATCCCACCTTTTCGTATCAATTCTGTTTGTATCTGGTACTAAACTTCCTATATAATAACACAAACGTATGTTCTGGACAATGGAATTTCAATGATATGAACCAAAATAAATGAGAAACAGTCAATTTACTCTCAATTTCTGCTCAATGAGAAGCCAGAAACTTTCCTGTAGAATGACTACAGAATAAAAAAACAGGGAAGGAGAGGCTTGTGAAACAGAATATAGAATTTGAACGGTGCATTGATTTTCTTGTGCGGATGATAGATAAATATGGCGAAGAGCTGCTCCGGGAACTGGAGGAAGATAAGGAAAACAATGGACAGGAGAAAAAAGAAGAAAATGAAAAGAAAAAAGAAGCGGCAGCTTCCTGAGATAAAAATTTCAGGGCTGTCGCTTTTTTTCGTGTATTTCCAATCAGATAAATTTTAAAAGCTGATGAAGAGTATGTGGCTCATTGTTCTGGGAAGAAGTAATACGAGTGTCAAATGGCTTGAAATGATTCTGCGTATAAAAGTTCAGAAGAAATTCATTATCCTCACATTCAAGAAATTCCATAACACCGCCTACGGAATATTGGAGATTGGATATGGTCTCCAGTGCAAATCCCAGTAGAATGTTCCCTGGAATCCGTTTTTCCTTTGGAAGAGAATAGTTCTTTCCTAACTGGGCAATCAGGTAAGCTGCTGTGGTGTAAGACTGTGTTTCTTCATCCAGAATACTGACACGGGACAGCTTCTTTGCCATTGTTTTACTGATATTTGAAGCCTGGACAGAAATTGGTTTTACTGTAAGGGAAAAATAGCCAACCAATGAAGCATCTTCGGCATCAAATACCAGATAAGTGATGGATTGATCTTTTTTGGTAAACTCAATCGCATTATGTAATAAGAAGTATTCCACATCGGGGTTTTCAGGACAAGAAAAATCGGAGAGCAAGTCGTAAAGACTTTCCTCTCCGATATATGTCGGTTCGTCTTTATCCAAATATGCCCGAATATTAACGGTAAAATATTTATCAGACATGTTGTTTCTTCCTTTTTGACATTAAAGCTAAGATTTCCTGTGGGTTCGTTAACTGACGTCCGGGAAGTGTCTGCTTTGGTGTGCGGTCACGATCGGCTTCGTCAATCGCTGCGACAAAACGCTTTACGCTATTTGGATTGGATACGACAAAATTATGAGTAATACTTGAAGTAGCCATACTAACACCTCCTCTTTTTCTGGCTTTTTTGTGTATTTATAGTATATGCAATGTGCGATAAAAACACAATATCGAAAACAGAAAAAATTCAAAATAATTTTCGAGCCGGATATTTATTAGACGCTTCCGGTGAGCGAGCAATATTTTCGAGTCGATCACTTATAAGCCGCCAACGGTGGGCGGGCAATATTTACGATGACAGGTCTTTCTGTCTCTATCATTATTATATGTTTTTGGGAAAAATATGTCAATTGGGTTTAAAAATTTATGAAAATCAAGTATTGAATACGGTTGGAACAAATGATAAAATTTAGTTGGGACAATAAAAACTCTAATGAATGAGGTAAATGCCATGAAGAATAAAAAAATCAGATGTTATGTATATATACGAGTCTCCACCACCATGCAGGTGGATGGCTACAGTCTGGATGCCCAGAGGGATAAACTGAGAAAATATGCTGAGTATCAGAATATGGAGATTGTACAGGAATTTGCAGATGAAGGGAAATCAGGTAAAAGCGTAGAGGGCAGACCGGAATTTCAGCGGATGTTGGACAATATTGAAGATGGTACGGACGATGTACAGTTTGTATTGGTATTTAAGCTGTCACGATTTGGACGTAATGCAGCGGATGTACTGAATTCTTTACAACGGATGCAGGACTTTGGAGTAAATCTGATTTGTGTGGAGGATGGCATTGACAGTTCCAAAGACAGCGGAAAGCTGATGATTTCTGTTCTGTCTGCGGTGGCAGAAATTGAACGTGAGAATATATTGGTGCAGACAATGGAAGGACGGAAACAGAAAGCCAGAGAAGGAAAATGGAACGGTGGATTTGCCCCATATGGTTATAAACTGGTGAATGGAGAACTTCAGATTGCAGAGGATGAGGCAGAGGTGATCCGGCTGATCTATGATAAATTTATTCATACCAATATGGGAATGAGTGCGATTGCGTCATGGCTGAACCAACATGGATATAAAAAGAAAAAGAGACAGAATAATACGCTGGATGCTTTTGCAACTTCATTCATCAAAGGTGTTCTGGATAATCCGATCTATTGTGGGAAACTGGCATTTGGTCGCAGAAAGAACGAAAAGGTTCCCGGAACAAGAAATGAATATCGGATTGTGAAGCAGGAAGAATATATGCTGAACGATGGTATTCATGAAGGAATCATTTCCGAGGAGGATTGGGAACTGGCACATCAGAAACGGCAGAAAACAGGAGTATCATACGAAAAGACCTATAGTCTGGAGCATGAGCATATTTTATCCGGCATTTTGAAATGCCCTCTTTGTGGCAGCGGAATGTATGGGAATGTTAATCGAAAAAAGAGAAAAGACGGTACAGCATATAAGGATTATTTTTATTATGCCTGCAAGCATCGGAGACTGGTGGATGGACATAATTGCAGCTACCGCAAACAGTGGAGCGAAGATAAGGTGAACGATGCGGTAGAAGAAGTAATCCGGAAGCTGGTGAAAAATCCTAAATTTGAAGAAGCCATTTTGAATAAAATTGGTGCAAGGATTGACACAACGGAAGTGGAAAAGGAAATTGAAGAATTAGAAAAACAGCACCGACAGCTGACCGGAGCAAAGAACCGGCTTGGACAGCAGATGGACAGCCTGGATATTACAGATCGATTTTATGAGAAAAAATATCAGGATATGGAGACAAGACTGTATCGTCTCTATGATGAAATCGAAGGTGTGGAGAACAGCATCAGTGAGGTCAAGAACCGTCTGCTGAATATCAAACAGAAGAAAATATCAGAAGATAACGTCTACCAATTCTTGCTGTATTTTGATAAACTATATGACAAGTTCACTGATTTGGAGAAAAAAGAGTTTTTAAGCAGTTTTGTAGAGCAGGTGGACATTTATGAGCAGGAGCAGCCGGATGGCAGATTCCTGAAGCACATTAAGTTCCGTTTTCCGGTGTATTTCAATGGTTCGGAAATAGAAGAATTTAGTTGGGACAATGAAAGTACCGCTGAGACGGTAGTACTGCTTTCCCACAAAAAGCCAGACGACATATCAATGTAAAAGTTGAGTTTGGTGAGGGTGAGGGAAAAGTTCCGCTTGATAATATCGATAAAAGAGCCGAAGAGTACAAGCCCAGGGAATGAGTGTCCTACAAAATGATAAAGGATGCATTGAAGCATTTTGAGGTAATTTAATAATGATGAGCGTATCATAAAAACAGTGGTACGCTTATTTTTTTACATATTTGTCTTTTCGTTGACCAATATTTTATCTGGTTATAAAAGCGGAGGACAGATTTTATACTAAACTGCCTGATTGATACAATTAAAAGCGTTCACTTTACTATTATTGATTTATAGAGAAAAATCAAATATAATATAGTAAAGTGCCCAATTATTGGTCAGATTAAGGTCGATTAAATAGAGGTGAAGATATGCTTCAGAATAAAGATATTGAGACACCGAGAATATTGTTTAGCAGTCATAATTATGTTATGACTACTGCTGAACTTATAGATTCAAAGTTATACTATGCAGATATAAAACAACTTTTAGACGAAGGATTGATTGAAAGAGTCAGGCGAGGTTACTATCACTGGACTCAAGATTATGGAGAAAGCGAAGTTGTCATTATCAATCGATTGTTTCCCGATGCAGTGCTCTGTATGGAGACTGCCCTATTCTATTATAGATACAGTGACAGAAATCCTGCTGAGTGGAACTTTGCAATAGATAAAAATGTCTCTAAGCGGCGAACAAAAATCGATTATCCGTTTATAAAGGCATATCGTGTAGAGTCAGAGTTGGTTACGCTGGGCGAAACCGAAGGTGAAATTGATTTCCACAAAGTCCGCATTTATGACCGTGACCGTACTATTTGTGATGTGCTGCGAAATATGAACAAGATGGATAAGGAGATTTTTAATAAAGCAGTATTCTGAGTTACTAGAAAAGAATAATGGGAAGGAGTATGAGAGATTTTATGGTGAAGTTACAGTTCTTTACGATTATGCAGGAAGACGAATTTCGAGAATTTAAGAAAGACTTTCCATATAATAAAGAACTATTACACAGTATTGGATCAATCCGGTACTGTAAAGCAGAAGTGTATCGGGATTGTATTTTGGGAACATTACGAGTACCGGGGAAAAATGAAAAACGTACACCACAGATTTCCTGTGGATTTTATTTGACTGATAAAGAACTTATTTTAATTGAGTGCAGTGGAGACTTGAAGCATTGGATAGAGAAAAAAGAAGATCAGTTTCAGGAATTGGAATCGCCGGATCAGTTCCTTCTTAAGATGATGGAATTGATGATTGAAAATGATCTTTTGTATCTGTTGCATTTGGAGAAAGAAATTGATAAGATGGAAGACCAGCTCATAAAAGGTGTCCCAGATAATTTCTTTACGGTTCTTACAAAGTATCGACAGAAACTATCTGAGCTGGATGCATATTATGAACAGCTGACTGTGATTGGTGATCTACTCCAGTCTCAAGATGGACTTTCTATTATCCGTAATACAGAATCGTGGAATCGTTATGCACTCAGGACAGAACGATTGCAGAACCATGTGCATTTGCTTAGAGAAAATATACTTCAGTTACGTGAACTGTATCAATCTCAGCAGGATGCACAGCAGAATAAGATTATGTGTATTCTTACAGTCGTCACAACATTGTTCCTTCCATTGACACTTTTGACTGGATGGTATGGTATGAATTTTGTAAATATGCCAGAGCTACAGTGGAAATATGGATATGTTGCAGTGATTGCAATTGCAGCAATAACGATTATTTTTGAAATTATATATTTTAAAAAGAAAAAGTTGTTGTAAGAAATATGTGATTGGTTCGCAGAAGGAAAAGAATCGATTTTAGAATAATAAATCGGGTTGTGAACAATAAAAGGCTGCACACAATCTTGTATGCAGCCGAATCTATATGAAAAGGTGCCTTTTTCCTTCTTGGCAATGTTATTTTTGTTATATTTCACAACCAGAAACGATTGGAAAAGCATCCACGCATAACGGATACAATACCCTGGAGGATCAGGAAAAAGCCGATTACCCAGGCCATCGCTGCAATTTGAGATTAACCTTCGATGGCAATATAATGTGGGTTGTTTTCTACTGCCTTCTGCTTTTTTGGAATAGTAAAGGAAAGGATACCATTCTCAAATTTCGGATGGATGTCTCCTCTCTGAACATTATTTCCTACATAAAAGCTTCTGCTTACATTTCCAGCATAACGCTCGCAGCGGATATATTTTCCTTCCTTATCTTTTTCATCTTTATCCAGACCTTTTGCTGCGCTTATAGTTATTTACGATCATCATTATGAGCTCAAAATAGGCAAATGTCTATCTACCCAAGAATTAAGCGCTTACCTAAAGTTTGCACCATCAGAGAAATCCGAAGTGTTGATTTATGAATATCAGGAAGAATAATCATTTCCTCTTCCTTTATTCTATATGTAATATAACATATGTATTAGCGCTCGCCAATAGAGAATGCTGATATTTTTGTGAAAATTTTGTAAACTAGAAAGCCACATTTCAAAGGATTGAAAAACGACCTGTGTGTGTTATACTTAATGGGAAAAATACGATAATAAAGAGGCGATTGTAATGAGTAAAACAAAAGATGTACTGCTGAGTTTGTTAAAACTGGTAGCAATTGTCTTAGCAGCTACCATACTTGGAAAGATATTTACAGGACTTGGATTTCCGGAGACAAATATTGTTGTGATGTATCTTCTGGCTGTTCTTTTGGTTGCGAGGTTTACATCAGGATATCAGTATGGGATTTTATCTGCAGTGGTTTCGCTCATATGTTACAATTATTTTTTTACGGAACCCTATCATACGCTTGCTGTAAATGATCCAGAATATCTGGTTACTTTTTCAATCATGTTGACAACTTCCATTCTTACGAGTGCCCTGACAACAAAAGAAAAACTTTTAACGAAAGAAGCAAATGAAAGAGGAAAAGAAAGCCAGATATTATATATGCTCTCCAGTAAACTGTCGGATGCTACAGATATAGAAGCAGTTTTGAAAATCGCTGCAGAAAGTATTAGCCATCTTCTTCAGGCAAATGTCGGATGTATTTATATTGGAAGGCAGTCTGAACCGATTTACATTCAGCAGTCAGGAAAAGAACAGATTCACAGAGGAGTGCCGGATGCAGAAGAGATTCGGAAGAAATATATTGATCTTCGGACAGAATATTTGGAAGAAGAGGACACGTATGGTTATCCGGTTAAAGGGAGGGAACATTTGCTGGCAGTGGTAAAAATTGATAAAACCGTTCATGCGGAACAGCTGCAGGAAAAGAAAAAGCTGCTGCATTCTATCATAGAAAATGTCTCCATGGCGATGGAACGTATTGAAGTAACGGTAGAAAGAGTGCGTGACAGAGAAAATATGGAACGAGAAAGAGAACGTGCGAATCTTCTGCGTGCGATCTCCCATGATCTTAGGACACCACTGTCGGGTATTATGGGAACTGCGGAAATGCTGATGGATATGACTGACAAAGAAGACAGACGTCAGGGACTTCTTCAAGGTATCTATCAGGATGCCGACTGGCTGAAATCTTTAGTAGAAAATATTTTAAGCCTGACCAGACTGCAGGATGGTAAAATTGTGATACATAAGGAAATGGAAGCAATCGAAGAAGTGATTGGCTGTGCGGTTGCCCATGTGGAACGGAGTTTTCCGGATCGTGTGATACAGGTAGAGATTCCGGAAGAATTTCGGTTAGTTCCGATGGATGCCAGGTTAATGGAGCAGGTGATCGCGAACCTTCTGGATAATGCAGTGAAACACACGAAACCGCAGGAAACGATTACGGTAGCTGCCCATTATACAAATGATAATGTAGTAGTTTCTGTCCTGGATGAAGGAGAGGGAATTGCAGAAGCAGATGTTCCTAATTTGTTTAAAATGTTTTATACGTCTAAATCCCGTTCGGCTGATGTAAAAAGAGGAATCGGGCTGGGGCTCACGATTTGTGAGACAGTGGTAAATGCCCATGGTGGAACGATTACCGGGCGGAACCGGACGGATAGAAAGGGAGCAGAGTTTATTTTTACATTACCTCTTAAGGAAGGAGAAAGTGAAATTGTTTAAAGAAAAAATACTGATTATTGAAGATGATGTACAGATACAGAATTTTATGGTTTATACATTGGAAAATGCGGGATTTTCTGTGGAAGGTGCAGTAAATGGTAAAGATGGTATCTCTTATATGGTAAGAAAAAATGCAGATCTGATCTTATTGGATCTGGGACTTCCGGATATGGATGGAATGGAAGTACTTCATAAAATCCGGGAGTGGTCAGAAGTTCCTATCATTATCGTTTCTGCAAGGGATCAGGATAAAGAAAAGGCAGCGGCCTTGGATGATGGAGCGGACGACTATTTGACGAAACCTTTTTCTGCAACAGAGCTGATGGCCAGAATCCGGGTGGCACTGCGGCATTACTACCGTATGAATCATTCGGGATCAGAAGAAAGACCGGATGATACCGTATATGTGAATGGAGGTCTGAAATTGGATAATGGGGCGCATATTGCCTATAAGGATGGCCAGGAGATTCATCTGACCCCTTTGGAATATCAGCTGTTGCTTTTATTTATGCAGAACCCGGGAAAGGTACTTACCTACCATACGCTTCTACGGAAGATATGGGGAGAAGGATACGGAGAAGATACGCAGGTACTCCGTTCTGTGATGGCTTCCACCCGAAGAAAAATTGAACGGAATCCGGCAAAACCGGAGTATATAGAGACGGAAATAGGGATAGGATACCGGATGCGGGAGTATGAAACTGGAAAAAATGGAGATGAGGAAAATGGAACAAATATTCAGTAATAGTAGATATAAGTCCATATTGGCGATTTTTTGTGCTTTTGGATGGTCATTGGCTTATCCGCTTATAAAAATCGGGTATCAGGAATTTCAAATAGCTTCCGCTGATTTGGGAGGAAAAATCTTATTTGCCGGAATAAGATTCCTTTTTGCAGGTATGTTGGTTTCTGCATTTTGCTGTTTGAGAAAAAAGAAACTGGAATTAGAAAATAAAAATGACTTATGGTGGCTGATTTTTCTTGCAATTGTAAACGTAACCCTTCATTATATGTTTGCATATATAGGGTTGGGATATAACCCGAGTGCAAGATCTACCATTTTGGATTCTATGGGAGGCTTTTTTTTAATTATTCTTTCAACGATTATATTTTCTGATGACAAAGTATCATTTCCTAAAATGATTGGATGTGTATTAGGGATTGCGGGAATTGTAGCAATTAATATTCAGCCGGGAGCTGATTTCTTTGAAAATATTACATTTAGAGGTGACGGAATGATCCTTTTAAATGCAGGTTGTGCGGCACTGGGCGGAGTCATAACACGTGTTGCTTCAAAGAAAATGAATATGATGCAGGCAACAGGACAAAGTATGATGATTGGAGGAGCCCTGCTTCTGGCAATTGGTTTGATGATAGGGACAAATAGTCTCTGGTGTGTAAATGTGAAAGGAATGATTGTATTAATAGCGTTAATCATGATATCAGCAGTTTGTTTTGCTATTTATAATGAGCTGCTTGCGTATCATCCGATTAGTAAGATAGCAATTTTTAATGCATTGATTCCCGTTTTAGGAGTAATATTCTCAGCATTACTACTTAAAGAAGAATTAAAATGGCAATATTTTATAGCTGTAATGATGGTAGCCTGTGGAATTTATCTTGTGAATAAAAAAGAGCATAGATAAAGGAGAAATCACTTAGCTCGAGAATTGTATGTGGTTTATGGGCGTACATTCAGAAATCTGAGGGTGATCGGATATGAATTATGAAGAGAGGATGTAAATCGAGTAAAAGATTTGCATCCTCTTTTTTCTCACATCATTTTCACAACATTGGTTTGATCTCACAACTTCTTCACATATCCTGGAAAATCTCACAGAATTCTCACAGCCAGAAAATCTATTCCCACACCATTCCCACAGCAAAAAAGCTATACTGCAGGTACAAAAGAAAAGGAGGAGAGCCAGATGACTGAGAAATTAGAAGACAGATGTAAAAAGCTGATCATTCAGCATGAATATAAAGAATGTGAAAAAAAATTGGGAGAGGCAATGCTTCAGAATCCACATTCCGCAATCCCTCATAACCTGATGGGAATCCTGATGGAAAAAGAGTGTAATCATGTTCTGGCAATGAAACATTTCCGTGCAGCTTACGCACTGGATCCGACTTATATTCCCGCACGTTATAACATGGAGCAGTATGGAACTATGTTTCCTTCCGGAAGATGTGCTTATACAGAGGAAGATTGTCCAGTGCAGAATGATCCACAGTTTAAAGTGGTTTATGATGAACATCATGTAGGGCATCTTGTAAGAAGATAGGAGGTTTGGATTATGGGAAAAAGGAATGGATGTACAGTGATCGCAGGATGTGGGCGCCTGGGTGCAAGCATAGCGGGAAAACTTTCAGAAGAGAAAAAAGATGTAATGATTCTTGATTGTGATAAAACGGCATTCCGAAAATTGCCATATTCTTATGGCGGGCTGACGTTAACAGCCAGTGCGACAGATATGGAGAGACTAGAAGCTTTCGGTCTTTCGGATGCCGCGGCATTTATTGCTGTTACTGATCATGATTGTGTGAATATCTGTGCAGCACAGATTGCAAAAAAGATGTTCCATATTCCGAAGGTTGTGGCAAGGATCTATGATGAAGAGAAGATTGCACTGGTAAAAGAGATGGGGATAGATACAATCTGCCCGTCAGAACTGTCGGAAAAGGAAATTGCCAATTATATTGAAATCGGGGGTGGAACACATGTGGAATAAAAAGAGAGAACAAAAAAATATTCTGATCGTGGGAGGATTCCATAAAGCAAGATCCCTTGCCACTTCTTTGCTGAAAAAAGAATATCGTGTGACGGTAATTAATAAGGATTATGAAGCTTGTGAAAAACTGGCAGAAGTGAACAGGCTGAATGTTATTTTTGGAGACGGAAGCAAAAAATTTATTCTGGAGGATGCGGCTGCCGGAAACTGCCAGGTAGCCATTGCCCTGACAGACAGTGACGAGATCAATCTTGTCATTTGCGAAATGTGTAAACAGTTCTTTCATGTGAAGAAAACAGTGGCTCTTTTAAATGATCCGTCGAAAACGAATTTTTTCTATCAGATGGGAATTGACCGGGTGGTCTGTGCATTGAATATGATTACGAACATCATGGAAGAACAGGCAGTCATGGATGAAATGACCAAGCTGATACCGGTTGACGAGGGAAGAATCCAGATTCTGGAACTGCCAATTCCGAAAAACTCGTCAGTTGCCGGGAAAAAATTATGGGAACTGAATCTTCCAAAGGAAGTGATCATTGGCTGTATCCTTCGGGGAGATCAGAGCTTGATCCCCAGAGGAGATACCCGTATTACAGAAGGGGATGTGCTTCTGATCATCACTTCGGACGAGAGTAAACTTGATCAGATAAAGGAGCTGACGGAATATGCTGCATCGTAATGGAATATCAGTGATGGGGAAAATGATGGTATTAGAGGGCTGTATCCTATTCGTTCCGCTTCTGATTCTTCCATTTTTTCCAAAAGAAATTGTTTTTGCCTGGAAGTTTTTTGTACCAGCTGCAGTTTCCATTGCACTGGGGATGATAGTATGCCACAGAAAAAAAAGAAATATGAGCAGCAGCCGGATGGTGGTGTTTGCCTGGATGTATGGATTTGTACTTGCGGCATTCCCATTCTGGCTTTATGGAAATGTGACTCCTGTGCAGGCACTTTTTGAATCGGTAAGCGGTTTTACCACAACCGGACTTTCCGTATTGGATGTGGAGCGGCTGCCGCATATTTTCCTTTTCTACAGAGGTTTCCTGCAGTATGTGGGAGGCCTGGGGTTTGTGATGATGATGCTCCTTTTTATACAGGAAAAAGATTCTGTTACCTTGTACCAGGCAGAGGGGCATCCGGATAAACTGATGCCTACCATTGGAAAAACGGTAAAAGTCATTGGAATGATGTATGGATTTTTCCTGATTGCAGGCACGATTTTGTATACCATATTCGGGATGCCTTTTTTTGACAGCATCGTCCATACTATGTGTGCATTGTCTACGGGTGGCTTTTCCAACCGGCTGGACAGTATCGGCTATTACCATTCCCTTCCCATTGAATGGATCACCATTTTGTTGATGTTGATCGGAACAACGAATTTTTCTTTGTTGTTATTATTGTTCCGTGGGCGTATTCGTGATTTCCTGCGTGCAAGTGAGATCCGGTTTTTGGCTGGTCTGACCGTGATCACGGTTCCGGTGATGACACTGTTTTTGGCAAAAAGTGGGATATCAGCAGGGGAGAGTACAGAACTGGCTTTTTTTAATGCGTTTTCTGCATTATCCACCACCGGGTATTCTACCTGCAGTTACAGTGAATGGCCCCAGACAGCGCTGGCAGTCATGATCCTGCTTATGATCATTGGCGGTGGGATTGGATCTACGGCAGGAGGAATTAAGCTGGGCAGGGTATGCAGATTAATGAAGAATCTGGTATGGAATGTAAAGAAAAAGATGATACCGGACCGGACGGTAACGCTCACGTATTATTGCAAGGGAACAGAAAAGGAATTACTGGACAGAACACAGGTGGAAGAAGCTTCTACTTATGCACAGACGTATCTTCTGGTCTATGTAGTGGGAACGATTGCTCTGACATTCTTTTCCGGATGTACCTTGCTGGAGGGAGCGTTTGAGTTTGCTTCCTCACTTGGTACGGTGGGACTCTCCATTGGAGTTACGAATGCAGGAACAACTTCCGTATGCCTTTTGATTGAGATTATTGGTATGATTTTAGGAAGGTTGGAGATTTTTGTATTGATTCAGGCTTTTTTCAAAAACAGAAAATCTTTTTAAGATTCTTAATATGGGACAGGAGCCTCTTTATACATTTTTAAAAATGAGAATGATAGTATCGAGTTATAAAAAGATAACACAAGAGTGTATCAGGAGGTAAGTTCATGAAATACGGAAGAACGATTTATGAAATAGAAAAGTGTATTGAGGATGGTGAATATTCAAAAGGGGAAAAACTGGCAAAACAGGCAATTATTAATAGTCCGAAAACTCCTGCTTTTCATAACCTGTTGGGGCTGATACTGGAAAAGGAATGCCGTCATGTACAGGCGATGAAATGTTTTAAGAATGCATATGATCTGGATCAGGGATATGAACCTGCCAGATATAATCTGGAACGGTATGGGATTTTTTGCCCGATTAAGAACTGTATGTATAGTGTTGAGGAAGAACCTATTGAATAATAAAACTTTATAATTTCTTTAAATGGAGAGCGTTCTGCTTAACAGAAAATTATAAAGGAAAGTAGTAGATTAAAAAAGTACTCAATAAAGAGTGCCAGAACTATGAGAAAAGGAGGCAGAGAGATGAATATCATCACAGCAGTCATAGGAATTTGTGCGACAGCACTACTGGTTTATTATTTTGTAATTTTAATGAAGGGAGAAAAGATGTGATGGGAACAATCATACAATATGTTTTTTATCTGGCGGTGCTTGTTTTGCTGGCCATTCCGTTAGGACGTTATATCAGCAAGGCAATGAATGGAGAAAAGGTTTTTCTGACCAGAATTCTGGCACCGTGTGAAAAAGGGATTTATAAAGTGTTACACATTGATCCGGAAGAAGATATGTCATGGAAAAAGTATCTGGTAAGTGTACTGGCATTTTCCGGATTTGGACTTCTGGTACTGTTCCTTTTGCAGATATTCCAGAAATTCCTCCCATTGAATCCCCAGCATATAGAGGGAATGAGCTGGGATCTGTCACTGAATACTGCCATAAGCTTTGTGACAAATACAAACTGGCAGGCATACAGTGGAGAATCACAGCTTAGCTATCTGTCCCAGGCTCTGGGGCTGACGGTTCAGAATTTTGTGACACCGGCTACGGGCATTGCAGTTCTATATGCTCTGATCCGTGGGTTTACCAGAGTAAAAGGAAAAGGCGTTGGAAATTTCTGGACAGACCTGACAAGATCCACCCTGTATGTTTTAATGCCGCTTTCTCTGGCAGGTGCACTCATTATTGCTTCTCAGGGTGTGCCACAGACATGGAAAGCTGCAGAATCTGTAGAATTGATGGAGCCGGTTGCTTTTGACTCCGATGGCAACTATCTGGAAGGAGCCAGGATCGATGGGGATACCGTAAAGGTAGATGGAAAGGTTGTAGAGGATGCTGAAGTTGTTACAGAAGAGATCGTTCCTCTCGGTTTTGCGGCAAGTCAGATTGCAATTAAACAGCTGGGTACTAATGGCGGTGGATATTATGGTGTCAACTCTGCACATCCGCTGGAAAACCCGAACTGGTTCAGCAATTTGCTGGAGATGCTGTTTTTACTTTTGATACCTGCAGCATTATGCTTTTCCTTTGGACGTGACGTAAAAGACAAAAAACAGGGAATTGCAGTTTTTATGGCGATGTTTTTGATGCTGGTTGTGGCAATGTCAGTCACTGCTGTGAATGAACAGTCCGCATCCACAGCCCTCACAGAAAACGAATATGTAGATACTTCCGCTGATGGACAGGCGGGCGGAAATATGGAAGGAAAAGAAGCAAGATTTGGTATCGGTTCTTCTGTCACCTGGGCAACCTGGACGACAGCAGCATCGAATGGTTCTGTAAACTCTATGCATGACAGTTATACACCACTTGGCGGAATGATCACAATGCTTCTGATGGAGCTTGGTGAAGTTGTATTTGGAGGTGTGGGATGTGGCCTCTACGGAATGCTGGGTTTTGCAATACTGACGGTGTTTATCGCAGGATTGATGGTTGGAAGAACACCGGAATACCTGGGAAAGAAGATAGAGCCTTATGAAATGAAATGGGCAGTTCTGGTATGTCTTGCAACGCCAATTGCAATATTGGTATTCAGTGGGATAGCAGCAGCGATTCCATCCGTTGCAGAGAGCCTGAATAACTCCGGTGCACATGGTTTTTCTGAAATGCTGTATGCATATTCATCTGCCGGAGGAAACAACGGTTCTGCATTTGCAGGCTTTGGCGCAGATACCCCATTTTTGAATCTTACTCTTGGTGGCACAATGCTCCTGGCAAGATTTCTGCCGATTACCGGAATCCTTGCAATCGCAGGAAGCATGGTACAGAAAAAGAAACTGGCAGTTACTGCAGGAACATTATCTACCAGTAATGGAATGTTTGTATTCCTGCTGATCGTGATCGTGCTGCTGATTGGTGCTTTGAGTTTCTTCCCGGCATTGGCACTGGGACCGATTGCGGAGTTTGTGGGATAAAAATCCGGAATAATCGAATGATTTGATCGTATGGAGGAATCAAAAATGGCAGAAAAACAAAAAACTGCCCTCTCTGATAAAAAAATGGTAATGAGGGCAATCAAAGATTCATTTATTAAGTTAAAACCGAAAACGCAGGCAGGCAATCCGGTCATGCTTCTGGTTTACCTGTCAGCAATAATGACTACCGGGCTCTGGCTCATTTCACTGTTTTTCGGAATCGGAGATGCACCCACCGGTTATACCTGTGCGATTGCAGTGATTCTGTGGTTTACGGTATTGTTTGCAAATTTTGCAGAAGCGATTGCAGAAGGAAGAGGAAAAGCACAGGCAGATTCTTTAAGAAAAGCAAAGAAAGATGTAGACGCCCATAAGATCCCATCACCAGATCAGAAAGACAGAATTACTGTGATTCCGTCTACCAGCCTTAAAAAAGGTGATTTTGTCCTGGTAAAGGCAGGGGAACAGATCCCCGGTGATGGAGAAGTTGTGGATGGTGCTGCCTCTGTGGATGAAAGTGCAATTACTGGTGAGTCTGCACCGGTCATTCGTGAGAGCGGCGGAGACAGGAGTGCCGTAACAGGCGGAACAACTGTGCTGTCTGACTGGATTGTTGTGAGAATTACCAGTGAAGCAGGGGAAACCTTTATGGACAAAATGATTGCCATGGTAGAAGGGGCAAATCGTAAGAAAACCCCAAATGAGATTGCATTACAGATTTTTCTTGTTGCATTGTCAATCGTATTTATTATGGTTACCATGTCCCTTTATACATACTCTATATTCTCTGCAAAGCAGGCAGGAATATCAAATCCTACATCTATTACGACGCTTGTCGCATTGCTGGTCTGCCTGGCACCCACAACTATTGGTGCCCTGCTCTCTGCTATCGGCATTGCCGGTATGAGCCGTCTGAACCAGGCAAATGTGCTGGCAATGAGTGGAAGAGCCATTGAAGCGGCAGGTGATGTAGATATTCTGATGTTGGATAAGACAGGAACGATTACTCTGGGAAACCGTCGTGCAGATGCCTTTATTCCAGTAGATGGAGCTTCGGAAAAGGAACTGGCGGATGCAGCACAACTGTCTTCTCTGGCAGACGAAACGCCGGAAGGAAGAAGTGTTGTAGTTCTGGCAAAAGAAAAGTTTGGAATCCGGGAAAGAAGTCTTTCTGATAAAAATATGGAATTTGTCCCATTTACGGCTGTGACCCGAATGAGCGGCGTAAATTTTGCAGGGACAGAAATCCGAAAAGGAGCCGCTGATGCTATCAAAGATTATGTGGTAAATGGAGGAGGAGTTTATTCCCCGGAGTGTGACCGGATCGTGAAAGAGATTTCTTCCAAGGGAGGAACACCTCTGGTTGTGGCAAAAAACCATATCGTTTTAGGGGTTATTTACCTTAAAGATATCATAAAAGACGGTGTGCAGGAAAAATTTGCGGATCTTCGTAAAATGGGTATTAAGACGATTATGATCACCGGCGATAATCCTCTGACTGCAGCGGCGATTGCTGCAGAGGCAGGGGTAGATGATTTCCTTGCAGAAGCGACTCCGGAAGGAAAATTACAGATGATTCGGGATTTCCAGAGAAAAGGACATCTGGTAGCCATGACTGGTGATGGAACCAATGATGCACCGGCTCTTGCACAGGCAGATGTGGCTGTTGCCATGAACAGTGGAACGCAGGCTGCAAAGGAAGCGGGAAACATGGTGGATCTGGATTCCTCACCAACAAAACTGATTGATATCGTAAGAATCGGAAAACAGCTTCTGATGACAAGAGGAAGCCTGACTACCTTTAGTATTGCAAATGATGTATCGAAATATTTTGCAATTATCCCAGCACTTTTTATGGGACTTTATCCGGGGCTTTCCAGACTGAACATCATGGGACTTTACAGCCCGCAAAGTGCTGTGCTTTCCGCAATCATCTACAATGCTTTGATTATCATTGCCTTGATTCCGCTGGCACTGAAAGGTGTAAAATACAGGGAAGTGTCTGCAGGTAAATTGTTGTCCAGAAATCTGTTGATCTATGGACTGGGGGGAATTGTTACTCCGTTTATCTTTATTAAATTGATTGATATTCTATTGGTAGCTTTCCATCTTGTATAAGAAACATGGTGTCGAAAAAATAGAGAAAATGAAAGTCATTGGAGGTAAAACATGATGAAGAAAAAAGGAACAGTGTTCGGGAAAGCTGTCGGTATGGTATTGGCAATGACACTGATCTGTGGCATTATATACACCACAGTTGTTACAGGGGTTTCACAGCTTTTCTTTTCCGATAAGGCGAATGGTAGCATCATAGAAATAGATGGAAAGAAATATGGCTGTGAGCTTTTGGCTCAGGAATTTACCGGTGAGGAATATATGTGGGGCAGAAACATGAATGTATCTGCCTTTACCGATCAGGATGGCAATACAAAGATGTATTCCGGTCCATCAAACTTAAGTCCTGAGAGTCAGGAATACAGAGAACTGGTACAACAGCGGGTTGAAAAAATCAAAGAGGCAAATCCGGATGCAGACAAAGAACAGATACCGGAGGATCTGGTAACCTGTTCCGGAAGCGGGCTTGATCCGGATATATCAGTTGCAGCAGCCGAGTATCAGGTACCAAGACTGGCGAAAGCGAATCAAATGACGGAAGATGGGATACAGGATATCATTGACAAATGTACCAATCATAAAATTCTAGGGATTTTCGGAGAGGAAACAGTCAATGTATTGAAAGTGAATCTGATGTTGAAAGGAATCTTATAACAGACAGGATGGCTCAGAGGTATATTAAAATACACTGAGCCTGATTGTGTTTCATAGAAAGATAATGAAAAGGAAGACCATTATGGACAAGGAAAGACCAGATCCGGATAAAATCCTGAGAGAAATAGAGAAAGAGGAGGAAAAGAAAAGCAGTGGAAGACTGAAAATATTTTTCGGATATGCTGCAGGAGTAGGGAAAACCTATACTATGCTGAAAGCCGCTCATAGCTTACAGAAAAATAATGTAGATGTGGTGATTGGATATCTGGAACCCCATGCCAGACCGGAAACTATGAAGATGGCACAGGGACTGGAAACTGTTCCTGTAAAACAGGTGGATTATAATGGGATTAAATTGAAAGAAATGGATATAGATGCTGTCTTGAAAAGACATCCGCAGGTAGTACTGGTAGATGAGTATGCGCATACCAATGCAGAAGGAAGCCGTCATCAGAAAAGATATCAGGATGTGGAAGAAATCCTGAAAGCAGGGATCAGTGTTTATACAACGGTTAATGTACAGCATATTGAAAGCCTGTGTGATATTGTAGCCTCCATTACCGGTATTTTTATGAAAGAGCGAATTCCGGATTCTGCCTTTGATATGGCAGATGAAGTGCAGCTTGTGGACCTTGAGCCGGAAGATCTCCTGCAAAGGTTAAAAGAAGGGAAAGTGTACCGGGAGGAACAGGCTTCCCGGGCAATGGATCATTTTTTCACAATAGAAAAGCTGACAGCCCTACGTGAGATTGCACTGCGAAGAACAGCGGACCGGGTAAACCTTGTCACAGAACGGACAAAAAAAGAGGCTGGGGGCGAGTATTACACGGAAGAGAAGATACTTGTGGGGATTTCACCGTCTCCGTCGAATGCGAAGATCATTCGGACAGCTGCCAGAATGGCAAAGGCTTTCGGAGGGTTGCTGGTGGGGCTTTATGTAGAAACACCAAATGCAGAGAAAAGAAGTCAGGAAGATAAAAAACGCCTGAAAGAAAATATCCATCTGGCAGAACAACTGGGGGCAAAAATAGAAACGGTATGTGGGGATGATATTCCTTTTCTGATTGCTGAATATGCAAGAAACTCGGGCATTTCCAAAATTGTCACAGGAAGAAGTGTTCCTTCCCGGGGCTTCTTTCACAAACCTACATTTACAGATAAGCTTGCGGCGTATGCACCGGATATAGATATTTACATTATTCCCGACAGCAAAATGGAGAAAGAAAAACAGAAGTTCCGGAAGAATATGGATCACACGATGACAGTCAAAAATATGCTGAGTGCCATGGTCTGCCTGCTTTTGTCAACAGTGATAGGTTTTATTTTCTATGAAATGAAATTTAGCGATACCAATATTATAACGGTATATATTCTGGGAGTTATGATTACTGCGATTATTACATCAAGCCGGACGATTTCTTTCCTGCAGTCTGCAGCGAGTGTAGTGGTATTCAATTATTTTTTTACAGATCCAAGGTTTTCTCTGGATACCTATGATCCGGGTTATCCAGTTACCTTTGTGATTTCCTTTATCGCAGCACTTATCACAAGCAATATTGCACTGAAAATGAAAACACAGGCAGGAGAACTGGCAAAGCTTGCATATCGTACAAAAATAATGCTGGATACCAACCAGCTTTTGCAAAATGGAAAAAATATAGAAGAAATTGGAAATACCATGGCAGCCCAATTGGGAAAAGTACTGGGGCACACCGTGGTGTATTATGGGATGGAGGGGGAACATCTGGGTTCTCCTGTGATATATAATGCAAACGGTGAGAAGGACAGATCTCATCGCACCAGACTGATTACCGATAATGAACATGCAGTAGCCGAATGGGTTTTTAAAAACAATAAACGAGCTGGAGCAACTACTGGAACATTAAGTGAAGCTGCATGTTATTATCTTGCAGTCAGAAGCCTTGATGCAGTGTATGGTGTTGTTGGGATTGAAATTGGTGATGGAGAGATACTGGGTGCTTATGAGAGTAATATGTTAATGGCTATCCTTTCCGAGTCGGCGACTGTCATGGAGCGGGAAGTTTTAAGAACCAGGGAAGAGGCTGCAACGGAAAAGGCAAATAGTGAAAAGTTAAGGGCAAATCTTCTGCGGTCCATTTCCCATGACCTTCGTACGCCACTGACCAGCATCTGTGGAAATGCGGATATGCTTCTTCAGGGAAAGTTAAATGAGGACAAAAAAGAAAAAGTGTATTCTTATATATATGATGACTCGTTCTGGCTGCTGAATCTGGTAGAAAACCTTTTATCTGTTACAAGAATTGAAGACGGTGGAATGAAGATAAAAAAACAGGCAGATATGCTGGAAGATCTGATAGAAGAAGCACTGAAACATATCAGCCGGAAAAGCAGAGAATTTTCGATACGGGTCAGTATGGAAGATGAAATGCAGCTTGTTAATGTGGACTCACGACTGATTCTTCAGGTAATTATCAATATTGTAGATAATGCGGTGAAGTATACGCCTCCAGGTGGAGAGATCGTGATATCCACAAAGAAAGAAAAAAGTTTTGTACATGTGCAGATTGCAGATAATGGAAAGGGAATTCCGGATGAAGATAAACCGCATATTTTTGAAATGTTTTATACGGCAAATAATGAAATAACGGATTCGAAACGGAGTCTGGGTCTCGGGCTCGCTCTCTGTAAATCAATTATCAATGCACATGGTGGGAAAATAATGGTTTATGATAATGAACCGAAAGGTGCCGTTTTTGATTTTACGGTTCCGGCTGAGGAGGTAGAGATTCATGAATAATTCAAATATATTAGTGGTAGAAGATGATGCTGCCATTCGCAGTCTTATCACAACAGCCCTTGAGACAGAAAACTATAAATATCATGTGGCAAAAAATGGGAATCAGGCCATCATTGAGGCAACAACGCAGACACCGGAGCTGATTCTGCTGGATCTGGGACTTCCTGACATAGATGGGGTCGATGTGATAAGAAAAATACGTACCTGGTCAACTGTTCCAATTACTGTGATAAGTGCCAGAAGTGAAGATAAAGATAAGATTGATGCCTTGGATGCCGGTGCTGATGATTATATTACCAAGCCATTTTCAACAGCGGAACTTCTTGCAAGAATCAGAGGAAACTATAGGAGGATTCAGTACATACAAAATAATCAGCAGGGGGGAGCTCCGGTCTTTCATAATGGCAGTTTGGCCATTGATTATCAAATGCAGACAGTATATGTGAAGGAGGAAGAAATTCATGTCACTCCGATTGAATATAAAATATTGTGCTTGTTGGCGAAAAACCTTGGAAGAGTGCTGACCCATACCCACATCACGAAGGAAATATGGGGAAGTTCTTTGGAAGGAGATATTGCTTCACTTAGGGTTCATGTGGCAACTGTGAGGAAAAAAATAGAAAAGAAAGACAGTACCAATAAGTGTATTCAGACACATGTTGGGATTGGGTATTGTATGGTGAAACAGGAATAGTATAGGACAAGGGGATGATGTTATAGAGTGATAGATCTTCCATGATTTTTGTCACTCTGTTGTCACACTTAGAAAGCAGATACTTTGTGGGATAGGTATGCTATCAACGAATGAAAATGTGGTATCGGAATCCATTAAATCCGAAGATAAATTTACACAGTTCCAAGAATAAGGTTCTTTATGTAAATTACAGGAATCTGGAGCGGTGTTTTATATGTAAATGGCAGGAAGTTATTTGTGCTTTGGAACAGTCTGACTGAGCGCAGTGAGAATACATCCATTCTAACCTGTATGGAGATATAATAATTGAGTTTAGAAGAAACTCATGCAGTAAAAATTGGAGTGTTCACTGCTTCTGCGGAGCGGAGATCTTGTTGTCCCAGATGATACCTGCGGCAACCAGAAGAATTCCAAAGACTTTCTGGAGGCTGATGTTGTGGAATACCAAGGCGTCAAAGAGAATACCTGCGGTAAGCTGTCCAACCAGAAGCAAGATGGTGGATTCCATAACCTTTAAGTGAGATAAGGTGATCATAGAGATCAAAAAGGCTATGATTCCAAAAACACCGCCTAAATACATCCACCAGGGAGCCTGGGAAAAAGAATAAAAATCAATATGGAGTCTGGAAGATATCAACAGAAGCACAAAGGAAATCACGGATGCGACTACATAGTTTACAAGAGAGCCGTTATATGTGCCCAGAATCTTGGTGCAGCGAAAGTTGATCATTTTGGAGATAACGGCTGCACAGCCATTTACAAAAGCGAGAGTGAGAACAAATGCCATAAATAACTCCTTTCTTGAGACAATTATAATGGTTTAGTTCAGGAAAGATTGATAATGATCAATCCTGCCAGAATCAGGAGAAAACAAGGGATTCGTTTCCGGTTAAAAGAAATCCTGGGAACACCAAACCATCCAAAGTGGTCGATCACTGCAGAAATTACCAGCTGGCCTGTAACGGAAATGCATGTCATATAGGAAACGCCCAGGATCTTGATGCAGTAGCTTGAACTTGCTACAAGGAAGATTCCAAAAAATCCTGCGGAGTAAAGATACCAGGGAAGACCGGTAATCTTCAGCTTTTCATGGACAAAAAGCTTCATAAATAATATGAGAACAATACCGCCGATGGCATGTACCATAAGACTCATTCCAAACATACCAAGGTGGTTAGTCAGCATACCATTTAAGCTTGCCATGGCAGACTGGAATGCACCGGCAATCAGCGTGAAAAAAGCGTACATAGAAATAACCTCCTTATACTAGGGAGGATTATGCCATATGTAATAAGAAATTGCAAGAGAAAAAGGAAAGACATGGTGTGCTTTGTAAAATTCACAGAATTTGAAAAAAGCATGGTATTTTTTTTAATTATGTAGTAAAATGATTCTGTTAGATTTGGAAATGAATTGTATAAAAATACTCTGGAGGCTGTTGAATGAAAGCTTGGGAAATGGCACAGGATATTTTTACAAATGCCAGGCCTGTGATTCGTCAGAAGGGGGAGCAGACATGGACAGATAACGTAGATGTATCCGGTTTTTATGATGATAACCTTTCTCTGGACTGGGGCAGCAACGTTCCAGGCTCCGGGGCACCTGAGAAGATTATGGTGGCTGCGGTTCAGGCTACCGAAAACAAAGGCCTGAAGGTCAGTGAAGAAGGATACCGCCTTTTGCAGGAAGGCCTGAAAGCTCACGAAGAAAAAGATTTTGTGAAACTTCATGAAGTTTCTGCTCTCCTTCGCAGAGAACTTGCACAGGCAAAGAAGGATCCCAATTCATTGTACTGGAATTATACGGTTTATGAATCATTTAATCAGTATGCAGATTTTGTGAAATTTCCGAAGAAGATTCCGATAGATATCAGCAGTGATGCTTTTAAAGAGCAGATCAGGGGTGCATGGTTGTCTCAGCTTGTGGGAGGCGCTATGGGAACTATGGTGGAAGGATATACTTCCAGGAATCTGAAAGAAGCATTTGGTGATGTGAAGGGATACTTAAGGGAACCTAATACATATAACGACGACATTACGTTTGAACTTGCTTTTCTGGATGCTTTTATGGCAAAGGGATATGAAGTGACTTCACAGGATATTGCTCTGTCCTGGGTTGGCCTGATTCCCTGTGGATGGTCGGCAGAAGAACTGGCGATCCGGAATATCAAAAATGGGATTTTCCCACCTGAGAGCGGAACTTTTCGCAATCCCTTTAATGAGTGGATAGGTGCACAGATGCGTGCCGGTATCTGTGGAATGGTTTCACCGGGAGATCCTGGTCTGGCAGCAGAATTGGCATGGAAGGATGGACAGGTTTCCCATGCGAACAATGGAATCCTTGGGGAAGTGTTTAATGCAGTAATGACTTCTATGGCTTTTGTGGAGAGCGATATCAGGGAAGTGGTTCGAAAAGCTATTGACTTGATCCCAAAGGACAGCGAGTATTATTCAGTGGTTTCCTTTGCCTGGGACTGCTGTTATAAGTATTCTTCCTGGGAGGAGGCACTGGCTGTCTGTCAGGAACGATATAAGAAATACAACTGGATTCATGCGTATCCTAATGCATGCTGCGAAGTGATCGCACTCCTTTTTGGAAATGGGGATTTCCGGGAAACACTTCATATTGTTACCATGTGTGGAATCGACGTGGACTGCAATGCAGGAATGATCATGCCGCTTCTCACTATTCAGCAGGGAATGAGTATCATACCGGAAGAACTGCTTCATCCGGCTTTCCATCGTCTGGATACTTACATGCGGGGAAGGTTCCGTTCCATAAGTCTGGATCAACTGGTTGATGATACTTTATATAGTATAAAAAAAGCAAATAAATAAAGTGAAATAAAGGAGGACAAGAAATGAAAAAAAGAATGTTAGCAGTCGCATTAAGCGCAGCCATGGTTACATCTATGGGAGTGGTGGCCGTTCCGGTACACGCAGAAGAAGGGGAGCCATATAAAGCAGCTTTGCTTTTAAATGGTACTCTTGGTGACAAATCCTTCTTCGATTCCGCAAATGAGGGTCTTACCAAGCTTCAGGAGGAACTGGGAGAGGACAAATTTACATTTAAGGTTGAGCAGATGGGTGCAACATCCGCTGACGAAGCAAAATGGGAGCCAACTCTTTATGACTACTGTGATGACGGATCTTATGACGTTATCATAGTTGGTACATTCCAGATGCTGGATGCCCTGACAAATGCTTCCGCAGATTATCCGGATCAGAAATTTATTTATTTTGATGAAGCCTTTGACTTCAGCAACGGCGGCGAGAATGTATACAATGTAATGTACAAACAGAATGAAGTTTCTTATCTGGTAGGTGCGGCAGCAGCTATGATGACCACAGATGAGAATCTGGACAAGATCGATCCCTCCAACAAGGTCATTGGATTCCTTGGCGGTATGGAAAACTCTGTTATCAAAGACTTCCTGGTAGGATATATCCAGGGTGCAAAAGATATTGATGAAGAAATTCAGGTTGCACTTGCATATGTTGGAAACTTCTATGACTCCGCAGCAGGCAAGGATATGGCTCTGACTCAGTATCAGAACGGCGCGGATGTTGGATTTAACGTTGCAGGAAGTGCAGGCCTTGGACAGATCGAAGCAGCTGTTGATGTTGACAGATATGCGTTCGGTGTTGATTCCGACCAGGCAGCCCTTCTTCCGGATTATGCGGCAAATATTCCAAGTTCTGCTCTGAAGAATGTTGGAAACTCTTTGATTCGTGCTATCAAACTTGACATGGAAGACAAGCTGGAATATGGCAAGCTGGAATACCTCGGATTTGCAGAAGGCGGCGTAGAACTTGTTCAGGATGAGCACTATGAAGAAGTTGTACCAGAAGAGATCCGTACAAAGGTTTCCGAACTTGAGCAGAAGATCACAGACGGCGAGATCGTTGTTCCGACTACTCTTGGTGACAATGCAATGAGTGATGATGAGGTTCAGGCTCTGATCGATTCCGTAAAAGTTAAATAAGCACATAAATAGCTTGGAAATTCCAGTTCCTGGTGTTTGCCCGGGACTGGATTTTCATTTTCTAAACGAGAAAGACGGGGTGAAAAGAGTTGGACAATCAAGTGGTATTACAGATGAATCACATCATGAAAATCTACGGAAATGGTGTGGTGGCAAATGAAGATGTATCGCTGGAACTTCACAAAGGTGAGATTCATGCACTTCTGGGAGAAAACGGTGCCGGAAAAAGTACATTGATGAAAGTGCTTTTTGGAATTGAAGCTCCGGATCAGGGCGAGATCATCCTGAACGGCCAGCCGGTTACGATCAAATCTCCACAGGATGCCATCAGCAAGGGAATTGGTATGGTGCATCAGCATTTTATGCTTGTTCCGTCCCTTTCTGTTGCAGAGAATATTATTCTTGGGGTTGCACCGAAAAAGGGTATATTTATTGATATGGATAAAGCCATAGAGGCTGCGCAGAACATTTCAGAAGAATATAATTTTGACATTGATGTTAAAGAAAAGGTAGAGGAGATCCCTGTAGGCATCAAGCAGAAGGTTGAGATTCTGAAGGCTTTGTACCGTGGAGCAGAGATCCTTATTCTGGATGAACCTACAGCAGTTCTGACACCGCAGGAGACCGATGAGCTGTTTGTACAGCTGATGAAGCTTCGTGAAAAAGGACATACAATTATTTTCATTTCCCATAAGCTTGATGAGATTAAAAAGATCTGTGACCGTGCTACTATCATGAGAAATGGTAAAAGTATGGGAACTTATAATGTGGAAGATATTACCACACAGGAAATGTCAAAGCTGATGGTGGGACGTGAGGTTTCTCTGAAATTCAAGAAAAATAAACAACACCTTACTGACAATATATTTATGAAAGTACGGGGGCTTACGGTAAATAATTCCCAGGGTGTATTGAAGGTGGACAACCTGTCTTTTGATCTTAAGGGCGGCGAGATCCTTGGAATTGCCGGCGTAGAAGGAAACGGCCAGACGGAGCTGATCGATACGCTGACAGGTATAAACAAAAAATACAAAGGAACGATTGAAATCAAGGGAAAGGATATTTCACAGGCGACAATTGAGGATATTCGTGAGATGAAAGTGGCACATATTCCGGAGGACCGAATGGCATCCGGCTGTGCAAAGAATTTAAGCATCCAGGAAAATCTGTTTTCCAATCAGTATAAAAATCCCAAATATGCCGGGAAAGTGCTGCTGAAACAGAAAGAAATTGAAAAACGCAGCGATGAACTGATTAAAGAATATCTGATTAAATGCCGTTCCAGAAAGCAGAATGTGGGAATGCTTTCCGGAGGAAACATTCAGAAGGTGATTGTGGCAAGGGAATTTTCCACAGAACCTGATATCATTATCGCTAACCAGCCTACCCGTGGAATTGATGTAGGTGCAGCAGAGTTTATCCGCCGTCGTCTTCTGGAATTCAGGGATGCAGGCTGTGCTGTGATTCTGGTTTCTGCCGACTTGACTGAGATTTTTTCTTTAAGTGACCGACTGGGCGTTATGTATAAGGGAAAATTTGCAGGCTTCTTTACGGATGTGGACAGTGTAACGGAAGATGAACTTGGCCAGCATATGCTGGGTATCAAAAAAGACGAAGTATTGGAGGGAGTTATGTATGAATAGTGCAAAAAGATTTGATGCTTTACGGACGGTTCTTTCCGTACTGATCGCACTTGTTATCTCTTTCCTGATTATCTTTATGGTAAGCGAACAGCCTGTAGAGGCTATTAAATATCTGCTTATCGGCCCATTAACCAGCAAGAGAAATATTGGAAATGTGGTAGAGTCCATGATTCCTTTGATCTTTACAGGAACCGGTGTCTGTATAATGTTTTCTGCAAACCAGATTAACCTGGCAGGTGAGGGAGCCTTCCATGTGGGAGGTCTGATTGCATCCTGTGTTGCGATCCATATGACTGCAAAGGTTGTGTCTCCAATGGTGGCTCTTGTGTGCGCCGGAATAGTTGGAGCGTTATTTACCGCCATTCCGGCAGTGATGAAAATTACCACTACGGCAGATGAGCTTGTTTCTTCTCTGATGATTAACTATCTTGCCCTGTATTTTGGCAATTACATGTTAAACAATGTGATAGGAGATCCAAAGGCAAGTGCAGCTTCTTATAAACTTACAGAGCAGTCAAAGCTCCCGGTATTAGTGAATGGTACCCGTGTACATCTTGGCATTGTCATCGCTATTGCAGTGGCAGTAATTGGATATATTTTCCTGTATCGTACAAAAATGGGATATGAACTTCGCCTTACTGGTGAGAATGAAGAATTTGCAAGATATTCCGGTGTCAGTATTGTGAAAGTTATTCTGATTTCACAGCTCCTGGGAGGATTTATTGCAGGCCTTGGCGGCGGTGTGGAAATGTTAAGCCCGATCTACAGCCGTTTTACCTGGACATCTCTTCTGGGATATGGCTGGGATGCTATCATTATCTGTACTCTGGCAAAGAAAAACCCACTGTATACACCTTTTGCAGCTCTGTTTCTGGCTTATCTTCGAACCGGCGCTTCTATCATGGCAAGAAGAACAGATGTTACACTGGAGATCGTACAGATTACCCAGGGTGTTATCATTCTGCTTGTAGTTGCTGAACAGTTCTTAAGCAAGTATAAACATAAACTGGTTGCAAAAGAAGCAAAGGCAGCATTAAAAGAAGAGGAGGAGGCTTAATATGTGGAATGCAATTTTATCCCCGGATTTCTTTGGCACCATTTTAAGGTCTGCCACCCCGATTTTATTTGCTACTCTGGCAGCTGCCATTGCTGCAAAGTCAGGAATAACCAATATGGCTCTGGAAGGCATTATGCTGTTTTCTGCTTTGTTCGGTGTTATCTTTTCTTCTCTTACCCACAGTGCCTGGATGGGACTTTTACTGACCGTTGTGATTGGAGCGCTGATCGGAGCAATTCTTGCATTCTTTGTTTTAAATTTAAAGACCGATGAGATTCTGGCAGCCATTGCCATAAACCTGACGGCTACCGGAGGAACAGTATTGTTGCTTCTGGCATTTTCCGGTGACCGTGGTGTTTCCTCTTCGGTTCGAAGCGTATCCGCACCAAATATTGCTATCCCGCTGATCGAAAAGATCCCGTTCATTGGAGATGTACTGTCCGGACAGAATGTACTTACCTGGTTGTCTTTGCTGGCAGTTGTGGTGATGCATTTGTTCCTGTATAAAACCCCGTTGGGACTGGCCATTCGTTCCGTGGGAGAGAATAAGGATGCGGCAGAGTCTGTAGGAATTAATTCCCGGAAGATGCAGTACATAGCACTTATCATCAGTGGCGTCTTGTCTGCCATGGGAGGCTTCTATCTTTCAGGTGGTTATATGAATATGTTCACCAAAGATATGTCCGGCGGACGTGGATTTATTGCTCTTGCAGCAGCAAGTATGGGAGGAAATACTCCTATAGGCGGTTTCCTGGTATCTTTATTGTTTGGTCTTGCACAGGCACTGGCTAATGTTATGCAGCTGACTGCAGTAATGCCTTATGAGATTATTTTGATGGTTCCATACCTTACTACTTTAATTGGCCTGGGTGTTTACTATTATTCACAGAAGAAGAAAAAAGAACGTTTAAGTGGCAAATAATTAATGACATGTAAAAAGGGCTTCTTTTAAAGAAGCCCTAAATTTTCAAATTCTTTATCATCTAATAGTGCCCCGGAGGTTCCTACTACTCTGGAGGAAACAAGATTAGCTTTCCGGATTGCTTCCGGAAGGGAATCTCCTCTTTTCTGACAGGCAATAACAGAGCCAATATGGGAATCTCCGGCGCCGATAGTATCTGCCGGGATGGTCTGATAAGGCGGAATGGTATCTCCTTTTTGACCGTCAAAAAAGTAGCAGCCCCTTTCACCTAAGGTGATGATAACGGTATTTGCTGTCTTTCCATAAAGGTACGCTACGGCATCAGAAACCGTGGATCTGCCGCTTGCTTCCAAAGCTTCTGTTTCATTGAGATGTAAAATGGGGGAAAGGCGGTACAGCCGTCTTACAAGTGCAGGATCAATAATGGTAAGCCTGGGTCCTGGGGCAAAATAAATGTTCAGATCCGGATGGGCTTCCAGAAATTCAATAATGTGTATGCCGGTGGTTTCCTCAATTTCCAGGCCACAGATGTAGACAGTGTCAATTTCTTCCAGAGGAATCAGGTCAAACCATTCTTTGTGAAAGAGATACTCGGCTCCATGGTAGGAGGCGAAAGAGCGCTCACCGGTACTTTCTACGAAACAATAACAACAGCCGTTTTCACAGTCGGGGGTGGGAACAGGGGAGACAATGCCTCGCTTTTTCAGCTCTTCCCGCACCAGATTGCCGTAAATTCCAGTTCCTACAGGTGAGAATAAAATATAAGGGACACCGAAGTGACGGATGGAGTCGGAGACATTGTAGGCACAGCCGCCTAAAGACATATGCTGGCTTCTTACGTGAACATCTTCCCCGGTTCTGGGAAGATGATCAACCATATTTACAATGACATCCACAACCGTTGAACCGATAACAAGTACTTTTTTCATAAGTGAATCTCCTAATCCTTAAGGAATATTTTAATGAGTTTATGCTAACATAGTTTTTGTACTCTTGCAATAAAAAAAGCTGAAAGGGGGAAAATTACCTTGATTTTGTTGAAAGATGCTTCTCTTATAAATGAGGAAGCAGATTGTATCCAACATAAGGATGTGCTGATCAGTGACGGAAAAATTCAGAAAATTTCCGATACCGGTACAGACACAATGCAAACCGATGAAGTCATTGATTGTTCCAGATACTATGTCAGTCCAGGCCTTCCCAATCTTCATGTTCACACGGCAATGAATATTTTTAAGGGAATTGCTGAGGATGTGACTTCTGATGCCTGGTTTAATGAGATGATCTGGCCATATGAGAGTAAAATGACTGACGCTGATATCTATGCGGGAACTCTTCTGGGAATTGCCGAGATGATCAATAATGGAGTTACCGTTTTTGCAGATCATTATTTCGGGGAAGAGCAGGTGTTAAAGGCAGTTAAAGAAACCGGAATCCGTGCAGATCTTGCACCTACTGTTTTCGGGTCTGCTCCGGAATTTCCAGAGCGTCTGGCACAGGTGTCTGAGTTTATCACCGCTCACAGAAAGGATTCAGACCGGGTAGCTTTTCACATGGGGCCTCATGCAGACTATACCTGTCCGGAGCCTACTCTGGGAAAAATCGTGGATGAGGCAAAAAAATTGGATCTTCCCATTCATCTTCATCTGGCGGAGGAAAAAGGACAGATCATCCGTGCAAGAAAAGAGACAGGCCTTACCCCATTTGGGATTCTTAAAAGAGCAGGTGGATTTGACCAGAAAGTGCTGGTGGCACATGGACTCTGGATCGAGGAGGAAGACCTGCAATATTTAAAAGAAGATACGTGGTTTGCTTTCTGCCCCAAAACCTATATGAAACTGGCATCGGGAAAAGGTGGATTTTTTGAACACTATAACCGGTTAAATTACAGTTTTGGCACTGACGGTGCGGCAAGCTCCAATACATTAAATCCCATGGAACAGGCAAGGCTTCTGGGACTTTTGGGAAAATTTGAGGGAATGGACGCCACAGCCTTTGATGCGAAAACACTTTGGAAACATATGATGGCAGGTCACCGGGCATTCCCATTTGGAACAGGATATTTAAAGGAGGGATCCCCTGCGGACCTTATCATCTGGGATCTGTTTGATATGGATACATTCCCGTTTTATTGTCCTGTTTCCAGTATTCTCTACAGCAGTAACAGTCAGAATGTAAAATACACAATGGTTGCAGGGGAATTCCTGAAATATGACGGGAAGCTGAAAATGGATACAAAAGCTCTGATGGAAGAGGGCGAACGCCTTCAGACTGATCTTCTTAAAAGAGGTAAAGGCAAGGCGGAGATATTTTTCTGATATTATTTATTTTGTCTGCTCACGCAGACATTAAGATGAATCATAAGACAGGAGGTAATTAATATGTGTATTCCAACACCACACAATAATGCAAAAAAAGGAGATATTGCAAAAAAGGTTCTCATGCCAGGTGATCCGCTGCGTGCCAAGTATATTGCAGAGACATATCTGGAAAATCCGGTTTGTTTTAACACAGTGCGCAACGTTTTAGGCTATACCGGAACTTATAAGGGACAGGAAGTTTCTGTTATGGCAAGCGGAATGGGAATGCCATCCATCGGAATTTACAGTTATGAGCTTTATAATTTCTATGACGTGGACGAAATTATCCGTATTGGTTCAGCAGGAGCTCTGCAGGATGATGTCAATGTAATGGACGTTATTATTGCAATGGGTGCATGTACAGATTCTAATTTTGGAAGTCAGTACAATCTTCCGGGAGTTTTCGCTCCAACTGCAAGCTATGAGCTGGTTGCAAGGGCTGTAGAGGTTGCCAGGGAACAGGGGACTCCGGTTCGTGTAGGAAATGTCGTTTCCTCTGATGTTTTTTACAATGACAATCCTGCCGCATCTGATGCTTGGAAAAAGATGGGAGTTCTGTGTGCAGAAATGGAATGTGCAGGGCTTTATTTTAACGCAGCACGTGCAGGAAAACAGGCTTTGGGCATTCTGACAATTTCTGATCATATTTATCGTGAGGAAGCAATTTCCGCAGAAGCACGACAGACTTCTTTTAATAAAATGATGGAGATTGCATTGGGAATCTAAGTATAATTTATCAACAGTATAAAAGAAACCAGATATTTAAATTGAAATGGAGGAAATAAGAATGGCAAACAATTTTGAATACTACTCACCTACAAAAGTGTATTTCGGAAAAGGCGAGGAGAAAAACGTCGGAAGATACATACGGGAATACGGTGCAAATAATGTTATGATTGTGTATGGAGGCAGCAGTGCAAAAAAATCAGGGCTGCTGGATCTGGTGAAAGATGCCCTGTCAAAAGAAAATCTGTCAGTTACGGAAATCGGAGGCGTGGTTCCCAATCCTCATCTTGATAAAGTATATGAGGGTATTGAACTTGGCAAAAAAAATAAAACAGATTTTATCCTGGCAATTGGTGGTGGAAGTCCCATTGATACAGCGAAGGCTATCGCATATGGTCTTGCAGAACCAGATAAAGATGTATGGGAGCTTTATGAGCACACACGTGTGGCAGAGAAATGTCTTCCTGTTGCAAGTATTCTGACGATTGCCGCAGCTGGAAGTGAGACTTCAAAGAGCAGCGTGATTACGGATGAGAAAACAAATTCAAAAAGAGCATATGATGATAACCTTGCCAGACCGGTATTTACTATCATGAATCCGGAATATACCATGACTCTTCCTGATTATCAGACAGAGTCCGGATGTACAGACATGATGATGCATACTATGGAACGTTACTTCACCAATGGTGGCAATATGGAGATCACAGATGCTATTGCAGAAGGTCTTTTAAAAACGGTTATGAAAAATGCAGTGATTCTTCATTCAGATCCTCAGAACTATGAAGCCCGGGCGGAGGTTATGTGGGCTGGAAGCCTTGCTCATAATGACCTGACTGGATGCGGAAATGATGGTGGAGATTTTATGTCACATCAGTTAGAGCATGAGATGGGTGGTATGTTTAATGTTACACATGGAGCAGGACTTGCAGCAATCTGGCCAAGCTGGGCAAGATATGTAATGCCTTACTGCCTGCCACGTTTTGTACGCTATGCAAGAAATGTTATGGGAGTCACAATTAATGGAACTGATCAGGAAGTTGCAGAAGCCGGTATTCAGGCAATGGAGAACTTCTACCATCAGATCGGAATGCCAGTCAATCTGAAGGAACTGGGGATTGCTCCTTCAGATGAGCAGATTGAGGAAATGGCTTCAAGATGCCTGGCTGCTTGTGGAGGGCATACCGGTTCAGCAAAGAGGCTTACAAAAGAGGATATGATTCAGATTTATAAAAATGCCAGATAAGAATAAGAGGGCAGGTTCTTCGGAACCGGCCCTCTTATTCTTAACCTTTCTTTATTTCTCCTGCAAGCTCGAATCCTTTCTTTGCTGCAATTACTGCAATAGATTCATTGATAACAGCAGCCAGCAGAGAAATGCCAAGAACAGGGGAAAAATCACTGCTGAGAAGGAAAACTTTCCTTTTGCGATTCCATAAAGCATGCAGTCAAGCAGCCTTGGAACGATCATTTCGTGAAGTTCTATTTTTTTCTGCAGTTCCATGTTTTGAAAAGCCGGACTGCTGAAATACCCATTTAGCATGAGCTGCATCAGGTGAAAGTAAGATACGGCTTCCTCCTTTGAGATTCCATCACGAAGGATCAGTGAATCCAGTGTCTCTTTGTACATCTTTTCATTCAGATCATTGAATTCGGCAAAAGCTTTCCCTATGTCTTCAGACAGATGAACCGGAGGGTTAAGGAGAGCTTCAAAAAATATATGAGCTTCTTTGGGGCATTGGCTGAAAAACTTCATACGGCAGGCCATGTAGTTTTCAAGATCTTTGGTTGCATCCTGTTCCTGAATATACTGCATAAGCTTCTGGCAGCTTCGGTTCAGACAGGTCAGGTAAAGTTCATCTTTTCCGGAAAAATTATGGTAGAGAAGGCCCTTATTGATACCTGATTTACAGATGTTATTTTATCTAATGCATTATAACGATTATTGACTATATGGTCAATAATAGAATCATGGTTTTAGCTCCTATTGACAAATAAAAACAATTAGAATATACTAACCCTGAATTCAGGAAGAATTTTTTAAGATAAACACAGGAAAAAAGGAGCTTGTAAGATGACATTAAAGGATTTACCGATTGGTAAAAGCGCAACCATCCTTTCAGTTGGCGGAGATGGCGCTTTAAGACAGCATTTCCTTGACATGGGTCTGATTCCCGGAGCAGATGTTACAATGGTAAAATATGCACCAATGGGAGATCCGGTTGAATTAAGAGTACATAGTTATGAACTGACACTCAGGCTTGCCGATGCTCAGAAAATTGAAATTGACAATGTAAGAGAAATTGTTGAGATTCCGGACAATACAGTGAAGAAGATAATTCCTCATCCCGGACTTGGTGAAGGAGGAAAGTATCATATAAAAGCAGATGAAAACCCCCTTCCTGAAGGGACAGTTCTTTCTTTCGCACTGGCAGGAAACCAGAATTGCGGAAAAACTACATTATTTAATCAGCTTACCGGATCCAATCAGCATGTGGGAAACTTTCCCGGAGTAACAGTAGACAGAAAGGATGGAGCAATCAAGGGACATCCGGATACTCTGGTAACGGATCTTCCTGGAATTTATTCCATGTCCCCCTATTCAAGCGAGGAGATCGTTACCCGGAATTTTGTGCTGAATGAGCATCCCAGAGGAATCATTAATATTGTAGATGCAACGAATATAGAACGTAATCTTTATCTGACTATGCAGCTGATGGAACTTGACATTCCAATGGTTCTTGCACTGAATATGATGGATGAGGTCCGTGAAAACGGTGGATCCATTCTGGTCAATCAGATGGAGGAAGAACTGGGAATTCCGGTTATTCCCATATCAGCAGCAAAGAATGAAGGTATTGATGAGCTGATCCAGCATGCGCTTCATGTCACCCGTTATCAGGAACGCCCAAGCAGACAGGATTTCTGCGATGCAGATGATAATGGAGGTGCTGTACACAGATGTCTTCATGGGATTATGCATCTGATCGAAGATCACGCGAAGCAGGCAGATATTCCTCTTCGGTTTGCAGCCTGCAAGCTTGCGGAGGGAGACCAGCTGATTCTTGAAAAACTCCATCTGGATGAAAATGAAAAAGAACTTCTGGAACATATTGTAAAACAGATGGAAATGGAACGAGGTCTTGACCGGTCTGCCGCAATTGCAGATATGCGTTTTACATTTATTGAAAAAGTCTGCAGAAAGACGGTAGTGAAACCCAGGGAAAGCAAGGAACATTTAAGAAGCGTGAAAATGGACAGGATCCTTACAGGAAAATATACGGCAATTCCCTGCTTTGTTGGAATTATGGCTCTGGTTTTCTGGCTGACCTTCGGTGTGATTGGTTCAGCCCTGTCTGATCTTCTTGATATGGGTATCAGCAGCCTGACCCATCTGGTGGATTCAGCCCTGGCAGCCTGGAACGTGAATAAGGTGTTACATTCTCTGATTATTGATGGGATATTCAATGGCGTAGGAAGTGTGATCAGTTTCCTTCCGGTCATTGTAACATTGTTTTTCTTTCTGTCTATTTTGGAAGACAGTGGTTATATGGCAAGAGTCGCTTTTGTTATGGATAAACTTCTCCGCAAGATCGGATTATCCGGCAGGAGTATTGTTCCTATGCTGGTAGGATTTGGATGCACTGTGCCTGGTGTTATGTCAAGCCGTACACTTCCATCTGAGCGGGACCGTAAAATGACTATTCTGCTCACACCTTTTATGAGCTGCTCAGCCAAGCTTCCAATTTATGCATTCTTTACGGCGGCTTTCTTCCCTGAGCACGGGGCTATTGTAATGATCGCACTGTATTTTGGAGGAATTGTAGCGGGAATTCTCATGGCTCTACTGCTCAGAGGAACCATGTTCAAGGGTGAGGCAGTTCCTTTTGTTATGGAACTTCCTAACTATCGTATGCCTGGTGCAAAGAATGTGGGACAGCTGCTGTGGGAAAAAGCCAAGGATTTTCTTCAGAGAGCCTTTACAGTTATTTTTATTGCCACAATTATAATTTGGTTTCTTCAGACCTTTGATACTCATCTTAATGTGGTTACAGATTCTCAGAACAGTATTCTCGCTCTGATTGCAGGCGTGATCACACCAGTCTTTAAGCCGTTGGGATTTGGCGACTGGAGGATATCCACTGCTCTGATCACAGGGTTTATGGCTAAGGAAAGTGTAGTATCCACACTTTCCATTCTGGTTGGTTCGGCTGCACAGTTTGCAAGTGTGATCACGCCTCTGGCTGCTGCAAGCCTTCTGGCCTTCTGCCTTCTGTATACACCTTGTATCGCTGCCATTGCTTCTATCAAAAGAGAACTGGGAGCAAAATGGGCAGCCCTGGTGGTGATCGGACAGTGTGTTATTGCCTGGATTGCCGCATTACTTGTTAAATGTGCAGGGATGTTGTTTATATAAGAGATATGTTTCACATAATCTGACATTAAAGCATATTCTGTTAAAAAAAGAAAACAGGGTTATTTTATGAATGATCCATGCAGATCAGAAAGAAAAGACTTCGGACCAGATTTCTTTACCCTGAATGTTGAAAGGGCGGCAATGCAGAATCAGAATTTCCGCACTGCTGTCTGGACCGGATGTAATCTTCAGATGACATTGATGAGCATTCCTCCATGCGGAGAGATAGGATGTGAGATGCATCCTGACACAGATCAGCTTATCAGAATAGAACAGGGATATGCACTTGTTAAAATGGGCAAATGCAAATGCGATCTTAATTTCAGACAGAATCTATGCAGAGGAGATCTTGTGTTTGTCCCTGCAGGCAGCTGGCATAATATTATTAATATCGGCCAGAGATGTCTGAAGGTATCATCCGTTTATGCACCGCCAAATCATCCCTGGGGAACAGTGCATCATACAAAAGCGGATGCCGAAAAAGATGAATATGCTCACGTTTCATAAATTCTTCTTAAAGCAGATAAGAATAATGGCCATTCAGCCTGTTTTACAATGTAATAAACAGACCGGATGGCCAGATTTTTATCAGAAAATCATGTCTTCTGTAATGGAAGCCAGATCAGGTGCTCCACACATTGCCATAGTATCTGCAAGCTCTGCCCCGATTTTTTCAATCAGAGTCTTAACTCCTTCCTGAGCACCTCCGTAAACAGCAGTTACAAATGGACGGCAGATGAGAACAGCGTCAGCTCCCAGCGCCAGAGCCTTGAATACATCTGTGCCGCTTCTGATTCCTCCGTCTACAAGTATTTTTATACCGCTTCCTTTCAGCACATCTGCTATATCTTTCAGTACTTCTGCAGTAGCCGGACACTGATCCAGAACACGGCCTCCATGGTTACTTACCACAATGGCAGAAGCACCGGCTTCTTTTGCCTTCAGTGCACCTTTTACAGTCATAATGCCCTTGATAATGAAGGGAACATGTGCCATTTCTATAATTTCCCGCAGCTCTTCCACTGTTTTACTTCCTGCAGGAGGCTGCATATTTTTCAGAAATGGCAGGCCTGCAGCATCTATATCCATAGCAACTGCAAAACTGCCGGATTCTCTGCAAAGTGTAAGTTTTTCCTTAATGGTATCCATATTCCATGGCTTCACTGTAGGAACTCCGATGCCGCCAAAGGAAGAGATTGCTTTGGCTGCTCCTTTCATAACTTCCGGATTTGTTCCGTCACCGGTAAAAGCAGCAATTCCATTTTCACTGCATGCCTGTACCAGAATGTTGTTATATGCAAGGTCATCATATTTGTCTCCATAATGCAGATTT
>JAXEUE010000229.1:0-3373 GCA_034115005.1 Blautia sp. | reverse complement strand
GTGGAGGGATTTTTGGAACACATAGCAACAGAATTGGCATTTCAGATTATATGGTTCCCCAGGAATGTGGAAACCATATGGACACCTGCCGAATGAGGGTGGGAAATATGGAATTGGTTATGGATGAAAAGCCGTTTATTTTTTCCGCACTTCCCTATACACCGGCAGAACTGGAAAATGCTATGCATAAAGAGGAACTTCCTGCCCCCTGCCGTACTATTATTACCGTTGTGGCGCGTATGCGTGGAGTAGGCGGCATAGACAGCTGGGGAGCAGATGTTGAGGAACCGTATCATATATCTGGAGAAGAGAACCTGGATGTATCGTTTATGATAAAAGCAGTGGAAGAAAACTGAAACATTTTATATGGAATTCTGTTTCAGTGTCATTGCTCATAAAACGACAGTTTGGATCTTCCGCTTTCCTTGGACTTATACAAAGCCTGATCTGCAGCCTCATACAGGTGGTTGAATGAATTATGTTTTTCATCGGATACTGCCATACCCATTGACAGGCTGGTACCTCCTTCTGAAGAAGTAACTGTCATATTTACTTTTTCAAAAACATCTTTTACTACTGAATAAATGTCAGAATCAGGCTGATCTTTTTCAAAAAATATGACTGCTGCAAATTCATCTCCACCCATCCGGCATGCCATACTGCCCTTGTCCAGGGATGCACTGAGAGTCTGAGCTACAAGAATCAGGAACTCATCACCTGCCCTGTGTCCCAGAGTATCGTTGTATTCTTTGAAGTGGTCTATATCCATCATAAGCATTACAATTTTTGTGTTGGCCTGAAGCATTCTTGCCTCTACGTCATTCTGGAAAGCTGTATGATTCATAAGACCTGTAAGAGGATCCTGACGATAAATGCTCTCCCAGTGCTGAAGTCTTGCCTGAGCTTTGTGCGTTTCGGCAGATACAATGTTCTTTACCGCATGGGTACTTGCACTGTTGGCAATAATAACCTCTATACGTTCTGAACGCTCTGCAGAGTCATAATACTGTTTCCCATAACAGAACACATAAATGGTACTTCCGTCTTTTCGAAGAAGACGATGTTCAAAATATGCGTTTGGCTTTTTTGCCAGCTGTTCATTTACCATACACAGATAGTCTGTTCTGTCCTGTGGACAGATCAGATCCATCTGGCCAAGATTCTTCTGGTATACTTCTTCCGGGGTATATCCTGTCATATCTTTAAATGTTTCATCCATCTGAACGATTTTCATTTGTTTGTCCAGCACATACCGGCAGTAGCGCACTGGATATACAAGGCTGTTCAGGTGGTCATCCGGACTTTCGATCTGTTCCATACTTTCTGCCTGCTTTGTACCGGCAGCCACCTGAAACAGAGAATCTGCCGAAGCATCTTTTTGTACGGACTGTTTCCCGTCTGTCTCTTCAAGCATCTGTAAAAATTCTGCAACTATTGTGGGGTCAAACTGGGTGCCTGCACATCGTTTGAGTTCTGCCATGGCTTTTCCTTTCGGCATAGCCGCCCGATAGCATCTGTTACTGACCATAGCATCGTAGGCATCCACCACTGAAATTACACGGGACAGAAGTGGGATGCTTTCCCGGCTTAGGCCATCAGGGTACCCCTTTCCATCCCATCGTTCGTGATGATGAAGAATCATATCTGCAATTCCCTTAAGCTCCTGTGCACTGTTGGCAATCTGATAACCCTTTTCTACATGGGATTTCATTACTCTCCATTCAGTATCGGAAAGTTTACCCGGTTTATTGAGAATTTCAAGAGGTATACCGATCTTTCCAATATCATGAAGCAGACAGAGCAGTGATAAATTACTAAGCTGTACATCGCTAAGTCCAAGCCTTTTGCCCAGCATGGCTCCCATATTCTGTGTCCTTTTTACATGTGCTTCCGTATCACTGTCACATTCCTGAAGTGCACAGACCAGAGAAGTCAGGAAATCTGAATGACCTGACTGACGATTAAGAAGTTTTTTCGTCCGCATTCCCTGGGAAGCCCTGTTAATTGCCTGCAGAATATCCGGATTCTCTTTTGTGGCCATACTGACTGCATATTGGATGTTCCACTGATAATCTTCCTGCATGGCATCCAGACGTTCGAGAATCTCCTGCTCTTCAAAATGATAACACAGAGCGATCAGGTTGGCATTCTGTCCTCTGACAAAATAAGAATTTTCCGGCAGAAACTTTCTAAGCTTCTCCGCCAGCATCTGTATCGCCTGATCTCCTCTGCTGTGCCCGAAACTGTTATTGATATTGCTGAGATTGTTAATATCACAGATAACAACCGTTGTAGGCCAGCCAAAATTTTCAGGATTTTCACTGACAAACATTCTGAAACTTTCCCAGTCCTGAAACCCCGTAAGTACATCTGTTTCCAGAGATGCATCTGATAAGACAAACAGATGTCCCATCATTTCATTTCTTTTATTTTTCAGAAGACGGTAATCGCAGCGGATGGGATTCATCTTGGTTCCCTTATTTGTATAGCACTGAAGAGTATAATTGTTACCCAGTTTATCCACCTCAATTCTGGAAGAAAATCCACATTTCGCCATAAAATCCTGCAGAGACATTTCTGTTTCAAAAGAAACTCCCGGAAGGAGACGGGTGATTCTCTGGTTATATAGAATAAGGTGGCCTTCATAGTCGAACAAGGCAATTCCCTGATCAATGTTTTCAAAAATAAGATTTCTGAAATGATTCAGCATTCCATGTGTTGAATAGTCGAAACAGTTCCAGTAGAAGAAAGCCGCTATAATACTGTATGCGCAAATGGAATAATCCACAAGATTGATGATCGAGGAACCTGGCAGGAATAAAAATACAGCATTTACCATTATTGCAGCAAGCAAAACCCAAAGCGTATACCTGTATTGTCTTCTGTAGTCAGTGGGAATTTTTGTAATTTTGTAAATCAGCAGTACAAACACCAGGATCAGGATAAAATAGCTGAATGTCAGATGCATCTGATATAAAGGCATCATATGGTATTTGTATTTGGCGATCATAGTTCCGCGGTATTCATATCTTACAGCTATTTCCTTAAATGGATTGATCAGAAAAATAATCGTATCAAAGACCATATAAGACAGAATTAATTTCATGATAATTCTGTCCTTCCTGTTCATCTGATGTTTGGTAAAATATCTTGTAAATATTAAAAGACATACCAATGTCCAGTCAATACTTGCAAAATAGATACTGGACATAACAGATGCCTGAAAATAATCATCCAGCAGAATACTTGCAAGATAACTTATGTCTACCACGGCAGCACCTATGCAGGCACCGCCAAGATAAGTTCCGATTTTACAGTTCTTTCTCAGTGATTTAACTGCCAGAAAAATATCCACTGCCGCCAGCAATAAGGA
>JAXEUE010000228.1:0-3655 GCA_034115005.1 Blautia sp. | reverse complement strand
ACAAGGGAAAGCTGAAATACAGATATAATGTACCACTGATCATCGCAGCTGCCCTTTTGTTTGCAGGAACCACTCAGATTGCCTTGGATAAAAGAATCCTGTCCAACTATTTTGGAAATATTGCTTTTGCATATGAAGATTATGGGTATCCATACTGTCTTGCCACTACAATATTTAATACAGGAATAAACTGCCCAAGAGATTATTCTGAGAGAGAAATCGCAAGAATTGAAAATACGGAAAAGAATCTTCCCCAGACAAAGGAGGGAGAACATCCCAATATACTTTTCCTTCAGCTGGAATCCTTTTTTGACCCTACTCTGGTAAATTATCTTGATATTTCCGAAGATCCTATACCTACATTCCGCAAATTGATGAAGGAGTATTCTTCTGGATATTATAAGGTGCCTGCTGTAGGAGCTGGTACTGCAAATACAGAGTTTGAATCGATCACCGGAATGAGTATGCACTATTTTGGTCCTGGGGAATATCCCTATAAGAGTATCCTTAAGGAGACAACCTGTGAAAGTGCACCTTATATTCTGAAGGATCTGGGTTATTCAACGCATGCGGTACACAATAATGAAGCCAATTTTTACGGCAGACGTTCCATATTTCCTAATCTTGGCTTTGACACTTTTACTTCTGAAGAGTATATGGCCAGGGAAAATGAAAAAAATCCGCTGGGATGGGTTAAAGACAGTGTTCTCACCGATGAGATCCTGAAATGTATGGATTCCACCCAGGGACCGGATTATGTTTATACTATTTCTGTCCAGGGTCATGGTGCCTATCCTGATGAGGAACTTCTTGAAGATCCTCAGATTCTGGTCACCGGTGCACCTACAGAGGAAGAAAACAACAAGTGGGAATATTACGTAAATGAAATACATGAGATGGACAATTTTATAAAGGATCTGGTGAATAAACTTTCTGATTATCCCGAGGATGTTGTTCTTGTTATGTATGGAGACCATCTTCCAACTATGGGACTTACTGTGGAAGAGGTGAAAAATAAATATCTTTTCCAGACGGAATATGTGATCTGGGATAATTTCGGGTTAGAGAAAAAGGACGAGAATATTGCTGCTTATCAGATGGCAGCGGAGGTAATGGACCGGGTTGGTATACATGAAGGAACGATTTTCCGCTATCATCAGGCCAGAAGAAATACCAGAAATTATCAGGTTGATCTGGAAACTCTTCAGTATGATCTTCTTTATGGGGAGAGATATGCCTACGGAGGTGAAAGTCCATTCCTTAGAACAAAGATGAGAATGGGCATTAATGATGTTACTCTGGATTCCATCCAGATGGTTTCCTCGTCGGACTTCACTTATTATATTAAGGGAACAGAGTTTACACCTTCCAGTCAGGTAAAACTTAATGGAGAATGGTATGATACGGTTTATCTTAATCCCTCTACGCTGGTGATCACCGGAACTCAGCTTCAGGATTTCGACAGGCTTGCCGTGATTCAGAGAAGTAACAGTTCTACCAGAAAACCTTTAAGCAAGAGCTATGATCGTGCTTATTATGCACTGTGCGATGATAATCCGTGGAAACCTGATAAGTAAATGGAATAATTTTGTCGGATAAAATATTACGATTGGTACTGGACATCTTCCACCACTATTATATAATGTTAACGTAGCAGTTGATTCCGGGAAACTTTCCCGGAGACCTGCTTAAATACATTAGATGAAGTGGTGGAATTTTTTATGAATTACGAAGAAGCAGTTGCCTATCTTGATGAAACTCCTAAATTTACTAAAAAAAACAGTCTGGATCACACAAAAGAATGTCTGAAAAGACTGGGAAATCCACAGGATAAATTCCGCGTGATCCATGTGGCAGGAACTAACGGAAAGGGAAGTACATGTGCTTTTATTACTTCCATTCTACGCGAGGCGGGATATTCATGCGGACTTTTTACTTCTCCTCACCTGGTTGAAATCAATGAAAGATTTCAGATCAATGAGAAAAATATTGATAATGATACATTTTTAAGAGCTTTTAACAGGGTAAAGACTCTGGCAGACCAGCTGGTTTCGGAAGGAAGCTATCATCCTACATATTTTGAAATGCTGTTCCTGATGGGTATGCTGATCTTTGCAGAAGAGGGAGTTGATTATGTTACTCTGGAAACAGGCCTTGGAGGAAGACTGGATGCTACCACAGCCATAGAAGATCCGGTTGCCTGTGTGATCACTTCTATCAGTCTGGATCATATGCAGTACCTGGGAGATACTGTGGAGAAGATAGCAGGAGAGAAAGCAGGAATCATTGTACCGAAAGTGCCGGTAATTTATGATGGGAATGATCCGGATGCAGCTCGTGTGATCAGAAAAAGAGCAGAAGAACTTGGAAGTCCTGCCTTTGAAGTGAAACGGGAAAATACGGAAATACTCAAAAATACATGTACAGGAATTGATTTTCTGTTTAAAAATGATTATTATGGAAATACAGTTTTTTCCACCCCCTTTATTGCCGGTTACCAGGTAATGAATGCATCTCTTGCACTTAAAACCATTGAGGTGCTTAAGAATGTTCTACCTGTTTCCATGGAGAGAATTCAGGATGGAATCAGCAAGACCCGCTGGCAGGGAAGAATGGAAACCGTTCTTCCAGGTGTAATTGTGGATGGAGCACATAATGAAGATGGCGTGGAGAAATTTGTGGAGACGGCCCAGCATTTTCAGAAAGACTATCCGTTAACGCTTTTGTTTTCTGCAGTGGATGATAAAGATTATACAGATATGATACATACAATCTGCAGCAGAATCCGATTCCGGCATATAGTGGTTACTTCTGTAGGCGGTTACCGGCAGGTTCCGGCAGAAACATTCAGAGATCTTTTTATTCAGGCCGGATGCAGTTCTGTGGAGGCTGTACAGGATATAGATGAAGCGTTTGACCATGCTCTGAAGGCAAAAGGAGAAGATGGAATGCTTTTCTGTGTGGGTTCTTTATATCTGGTTGGTGAAATAAAAGATGTGATCAGGAGAAATAAAAAATGATTGATTATGAAGAGGAACTTAAGAAATTTGAACCATGTCTGGATGTGACGGATGCGGAAAGTGCCATATATGAAAGAGAACTGACAGATATCCTTGATGTTCTTCAGGAGGTACTTCGTGAAGCGAAAAGTGGAAAACCTGTAAAGTAAGGAGATACATATGAATTGTATGAACTGCGGTGCGTTCCTGATGGACAGGGATCTGGATTACTGTCCCAGCTGCGGCTGTAATATCCTGATCCAGAAGAAGGTGGACTACCTTTCCAGGCAATATTACAATCAGGGACTTGAGAAAGCAAGTGTCAGAGACCTTTCAGGAGCGATTAACTGCCTGAAACAGAGCCTGATTTATAATAAACATAACATTCAGGCCAGAAATCTCCTGGGCCTTGTTTATTTTGAGACAGGCGAGGTGGTAGCAGCACTCAGTGAATGGGTGATCAGCAAGAATCTGCAGCCGAACCGTAATCTGGCATCAGAATATATTAATAAACTTCAGGCTAATCCAAATAAGCTTGGGGCCATAAATGAGACAATACGAAAATACAATGATGCTCTGGATCTTTGCAGAAAAGGGCATGAAGATATGGCTGCCATCAGGCTGAAAAAAATACTGACTCAGAATCCCAAACTGAT
>JAXEUE010000227.1:0-3773 GCA_034115005.1 Blautia sp. | reverse complement strand
ATTCAGTTCATTGCTGATTTGTTCCGCTTTTCTTTTGATATAATTCGCATCAATACCAAATGCTTTGAGTATTATTTTCTGGTTTGCTGTTACAGCATGATCCAGGCGATAAACGCCATCCGCCTGCCGTATCATCTCTATACTTCTTTGTATGTACCATCTTTATTTGTCCATGCGTGTTTATTGGTATACATCGGGCCACCGCAAACTGGGCATCTCAAAAGCCCTGTGAGTAAATGTGACCGATCCTTGCCCACTTTTGATGGCTGCTTTATTCCAGTTTCTATTCTTTTTTCACGAACCTTGTTCCATAATTCCTCGCTGATGATAGCCTCATGCTTACCATCCGCTACAATATATTCTTCTTGCCACGCTTGCCGGTATTGATTTTTTGTACCCTTCACTTTTTCCTTTGCCCGTCTGCCAAAAGCAATTTTTCCACAGTAAACAGGGTTGTCTAAAATCTGCCTAACCAAATGACCACTCCATTCGCTAAGTTTCCCATTCTGCCTTTGAATTTTCTTAATACCTTGTAGGTTAAGATATTGGGCAACACCGCCGTAACCCATTTCCGTATTAGCAAACTTATCATATATTATGCGGATAACCTCCGCTTCTTCTTCCTGAATGAATAAATTTTTATCTTTTAAATAATAACCATAAGGAGCAAAACCACCATTCCAGCCACCTTGTCTTGCTTTTTCCTTACGCCCATTCATTGTCTGCTCAATAATATTTTCTCTTTCAATCTCGGCAACCGCCGAAAGCACAGATATGAGGAGTTTTCCACTTGCCTGTGATGAATCTATTCCTTCTTCAATACAAATAAGATTTATCCCATAGGATTGTATAAACTCTAAAGAATTTAGAATATCTGCTGCATTTCTCCCGAAACGGGATAGCTTATACACCAGTATGTAATCTATTTGTAAGCCATTTTCTATATCTGATAACATCTTTTTAAAGGCAGGTCTGCCCTCAATGGATTTTCCGGATTTACCTGCATCTTCATAGATGTCTACTACTGTCATTTCTTCTCTATCTGCAAAGCGTTTTAAGCTACTTCTCTGACCATCTAAGCTAAATCCATCAACCTGCATTTCTGTGCTGACACGAGGATATAAAACACATTTCATGCCACTTCTGTTCATAAATAAAACCTCCTTTTCTGATTAAACAAATGGAAAATATCCTATGTAACGTGCTGTGGATTACACAGCACAATCTATTTCTTCCAAAATCTCAGCTCCATACTTTTCCACCACGCTCACTATGGTATCTATGAATGTGTTATATTCTTTTGACCCAGAGGAGCAAGCTGTTTCTTTTGGAGTAAATTCTTTTTTTGCTACATCTTCTGATTTGTGTTTGATATTTTCCATCTGTAAACACCTCCGTGAATACATACCTTCATTATAAGTAAGTTTTAAATTTATGTGAAATGTGTCGATTTTCTATTTCAACTCAACACCTTTAGAAAAGCGAAAAAGACATAATTATAGGCTCTCCAATCCTACACTGATTGAGAGAGCCTTGTTGATACAAGAAATTTCTTCCTCACTTATTCTTCCTATATATTTTTTCAACCGTCTTTTATCTATTGTAGTAATCTGCTCTAACAATGCCATTGATGGAATGGATAATGCAGAATGAGAACTTAGTTGGCAATGAGTGGGCATTCTTGCTTTGTGATGAATTTGTCCTGTGATTACTGCTACAATAACCGTTGGACTAAACTTATTTCCTGTATTATTTTGGATAATCAGAACTGGTCGGTATCCTCTTTGTTCAGCTCCAATTCCATTGTTTAGATTGGCACAGAAAATATCTCCACGCATAATGCAGTCATTCATATACTCCATCTCCTTTCAAATGATGTGCAATAACTGTATTAGCAAATGTATATAATTTTTAGTAAAATCGGACGGCTGTTGGCACAGCTCCACGGGAATATCACCCTCTCGACGTTCTGCCGAAACCCTACCCATTGCCTGCGACGCTTTCAACGCTCGGACTGTGGCTATAAGGGAGTATCATTGTCCCATTTATATGTCATCGCCTACAAACTGCCATATTTGTTTTACGGTCTGATATTATTCGCTCACTCTAAACAGAGGTCATGGCGTATCAACCGCATGGCTCTATATAAACGGAATGTATCCGATTTTCCTTATGCTGCAAAGCCGTTATCTGACCTGCTTTCTTTGTCAAGGAACATCAGCCTAAGTTATCATTCAATAAAAGCTCACTTCATCAATGAACTTTTATTGAATGGCAACGAAACCATAAACGGGAAGTACGGAAAGGGGAGCGTACAACCCGTATGGATTTATCCGTTAAGCCGCATTAAAAGTTAAGATTTTTGTAATCAGCTTAGTTTCCAGCCTGCGGCGTAATACCTCATCTACACACAGATGGGGATTGCCGCTTTCATCATAAAATGTCCTCATAGACAATGCTGCTATGTACCCTTCATAATGTTTCAGAACGGCATTGATAGCATCCACATCGCCACCAGATGCTAATACAATAACAGGGTAGGAAAGCAGATGATTACTTCTTGTCTTGTCGCTCATAGGTATCTCCCTTCATAAAATTTTTTAGCTGTTGCAACGTGCTTGTTCTTTGGTACTGGACAGTAGAACGCAGCATATTCAGCTTGTCTCCGATTTCTCGGTCAGACAACTCAAGGAAATAGGAAAGCAAGATAATATCACGCTTGCGTTCCGGCAAACTTTGTAATGCCTCTGCAATCACATCATCAGTAACGATGACATTAAGACCTAAAACATTGAAAATCTGCTCGCTAACAAAGTATTTATCCTCTGTATAAAGCTGAGCCAATTCTTTTTCAGACAAATCGGAAAAGGACACTTCTCTATCACGCTGGCGTTTCAGCTCATCGTAATAATCCCTTGCCTCATGTTTCAGTACCTTTTTACAAAAACTATCAAAGGTGTGCCGCTTACTTTGCTCATGGCTGTTAGGTTTCACATTCTCACCCCCTCTCGGGCGGTGACTCCGCTGTTTCCCTTTCGCCACTACTACGGTGGGAATTGCAAAACTGCCAAACTTATAAGTGAATTTCGGAAAAAACTTTAAATAAAACCCAAAAATGCCCGACTGAAAGCACAGTCGGGCATAACATGAAATATTTACATTTATATAATGATGTGTATATTCATACTGATAGCCATAATATCCCGTTGGAGGATATAGACTTTTTTTAACAAGTTATAAATTATCAAGTTTTGTCGAAAAAAAATGAACACAGCGATACCTCCTTGATACCGCCGTGTCCTCAAAAAAAAGGGTGAATTTAATACACCCTCCGCTTATCCAATTTTTCAACAGGAAAACGGCAGCTTTGATTGTCAAGTCAAAACCGCCATTTGGCTCATTACAAAAATATTGCCATAACTACAGTTTTTATATAACCGTTGATATGTATACTTGACTCCATTTAATAACTACTTATATTTTACCAAGTTTTGTTTTATCATAGGGTTACACGTTTCTTTTATGATTAAAGATGTTCCAAAATATCTAAATGTGCTTTTAAAAATATATCAAAAATAGTGTAAATCTAACTTTTCTTTATAATAAAAATGCGCCATGATAACATGACGCATTTGGGGTGGAACTTATCTATTATTTTTTTCATATCTAATAATTCGTTGAATGCTTTTTTCAGCCAAAAAATATTTCTGAGCTAGTTGCTGTACAGATATGCCATCACAATAGTCATAATATATTTTTTTATTACGGAGTGA
>JAXEUE010000226.1:0-2678 GCA_034115005.1 Blautia sp. | reverse complement strand
CAATTGCTTCTTCATCCTCTATAATCAATATTCTGCTCATTTCATAGGTACCTCCTGATATTTTCTCAGAACAAAATACATTATTGTTCCAATTCCAAGTCTGCTTGTAGCCCATACTTTACCACCATGATCTTCCAGTATTTTCTTCACAATTGAAAGTCCGATTCCACTTCCTCCTTTTGATGAATTTCTGGATACATCCGTTCTGTAAAACCGATCAAAAATATAAGCTATATCCTTGGCTGCAATTCCCTTTCCGTTATCCTCAATTTCAACCTGAATAAAGTCTCCTACATCTTTTATTCTTATCTGAATGATTCCTTTTGGCTTATCCATATATTTAATTGCATTACTGATAATATTGTGGATTACACGCCTTATCTGTTCTCCATCTGCGATTACAAGCACATCTTTTTCCACATAATTTGCATATACCAGTTCTATTCCTTTTGTCTCAAGCTCAAGGCCTACTTCCTGTGCACAGTCATTAAAATAATCCTCCACATTAAGTTTACTGAAAGTATATGGAATACGGTTTGTATCAATCTTGGAATAAAAGGTTAATTCATTAATAAGATGATCCATTTCATTCGTTTTATTATAAATTGTCTTCACATATCTTTCCATTTTCTCAGGAGTATCTGCAACACCATCCATAATTCCCTCTACATATCCTTTTACTGCTGTAATAGGTGTTTTAAGATCATGAGAAATATTGCTGATCAATTCTTTATTTTCCTTGTCCAGAACAATTTTCTCTTCTGCTGATTCTTTCAGTCTTTTACGCATTTCCTCAAAATCACGGCACAAATCTGAGAATTCATCATTTCCCTCTACATTCATAACAAAATCCAGATTTCCCTCTTTAATATTCTGAGTTGCTTTCTTCAGTTTCACCAAAGGTGTGGCAATACTTCTGTATATCCACAGACCGATAGACAAAGCTGTAAAAACCAGAATAACTGTTGCTGTAAAAAGAAGATCCTTCGTCATAAGTTTAACCTGTGTCTGGTTGTTTTCCGATTCATCTATAGATATGTCATATACAACATCTGAAGAATTTGCCATATATTCCTGTGCCACTTTTGAATGGCCTAATCCATATAATGCAGCTGAAAATAACAGAAGTGGTACAAGAATGATCATACCAAATCCAACAATAATCCTGGTTTTTAATTTCATGAAAATCCGTCCTTTACCCGGTTTATCTTTTACTTTTAAGTAATTATAACATAAAGTCTGTTAGTCATATCTAAATTTTCTATAAAACTTCTTTGATGCAAAAAAAACTGTTCTGCATTTTCATCATACAGAACAGCTCTTTAAATTTTTGTTATTGTTATGCGAGATATTTCTTAAGATCTTCAACTTTATCAAGATGCTCCCAGGGAAGATCAACATCCGTACGTCCAAAATGTCCATAAGCTGCTGTCTGTTTATATATTGGACGTCTCAGATCAAGCATTTTAATAATTCCGGCAGGACGAAGATCAAAATTTTCACGAATGATTTCAACCAGTCTGGAATCAGAAAGTTTCCCTGTACCAAATGTATCTACATGAATAGATGTTGGATGAGCAACACCAATTGCATAAGAAAGCTGGATTTCGCATTTATCTGCGAGACCTGCAGCTACGATATTTTTAGCAACATAACGTGCAGCATAAGCTGCAGAACGATCAACCTTAGTACAGTCTTTACCGGAAAAAGCTCCGCCACCATGGCGTCCTGCTCCACCGTAAGTATCCACAATAATCTTACGTCCTGTAAGGCCACTGTCACCATGTGGTCCGCCAATTACAAACCGTCCGGTAGGATTTATAAAATACTTTGTATTTTCATCCACCATATCAGCAGGAATTATCTCATCAAACACATATTTCTTAATGTCCTTATGAATCTGCTCCTGAGTTACTTCAGGGTCATGCTGGGTAGAACATACAACTGTATCAATACGAACTGGCTTTCCTTCTTCATTGTATTCCACTGTAACCTGAGTTTTTCCGTCAGGTCTCAGATATTTCAGAGTTCCATCCTTGCGAATCTTAGTAAGCTGTCTGGCAAGTTTATGAGCCATATTTATTGCATAAGGCATATACTCTTCTGTTTCATTGGAAGCATATCCAAACTGAATTCCCTGATCTCCGGCACCAATATCATCAATTTCTTCTTCTCCCATCTTGACTTCAAGAGCCTTGTCCACACCAAGTGCAATATCTGCAGACTGTTCATCAATAGCCGTGATCACAGCACATGTATCTGCGTCAAAGCCGTATTTTCCACGGGTATATCCTATCTCACGTATGGTATCTCTTACAATTTTCTGGATATCCACATAAGCATTTGTTGTAATTTCTCCCATTACAAGAACAAGACCTGTTGTTGTTGCTGTCTCACAGGCTACACGGCTCATAGGATCTTTTTCAATCAATGCGTCAAGAATAGCATCAGAAATAGCATCACACATTTTATCCGGATGCCCTTCAGTTACAGATTCAGAAGTAAATAGTATTTTTTCCATTTTGATCTCCTTTTTTATGGGTTAACAAAAAGAAACAGCCCGAAATAATCGGACTGTCTGAATGCGTTCACAGTCCTCTTATTGTTCGATTGCTCGCTCAGGTTGGCACCTTCCTCCGCAAAAAGGGGTTGCCGTGGCTTCACAGATCCTTTGTACC
>JAXEUE010000225.1:0-19928 GCA_034115005.1 Blautia sp. | reverse complement strand
CCTGCATCTATGACTAAGATTCTCACCATTCTTGTGGCTGCAGAGCATATGGGCAGCCCGGATGATATGGTGACCATTACCTCAGATATGACAGGCTATTGTCTGACCAATGGCTGTTCTGCGGCAGGATTTGTGGATGGAGAAACAGTTCCCGTCCGGGATCTTTTCTATGGAACCATTCTTCCTTCGGGAGGAGAGGCAGCGGCAGCACTTGCTATCTACACAGCCGGTTCACTGGAAGCATTTACAGATCTGATGAATGAGAAGTTAGGTGAGCTGGGACTTTCTGATTCCGCACATTTTACCAATTGTGTGGGAATTTATGATGAGAATCATTACTGTACGGCATATGATATGGCTATGATCCTTAAGGCAGCAGTGGAGAATGACTTCTGCAGAGAGGTGCTTTCTGCCAAAGTATATACAACAACGGCTACAGAAAAGAATCCCCAGGGAATCATTCTTTCCAACTGGTTCTTGAGAAGGATCGAGGACAAGGATTGTGGCGGTCAGGTTGTCTGTGCCAAGACCGGATATGTGCAGCAGTCGGGAGACTGTGCGGCAAGCTATGAGATTTCTCCGTCAGGGAAACCTTATATCTGTGTAACGGTCAATGCCCATAGCAGCTGGCGTTGTATTTATGATCATGTTGCTATGTACAAACAGTATGCTTCATAAAGAAAAACAAAAGAAAGAGGAAGATTACCCTTGAATTCAGATACAGAGAATAAAAAGGCCGGCATGCCAGAGGATATTTCTGCATTATCACCTATGATGCAGGAATACTGTAAAACCAAAGAACAGTATAAGGACTGTATTTTATTTTATCGTCTGGGAGATTTCTATGAAATGTTCTTTGATGATGCACTTCTGGCATCTAAGGAGCTTGAACTTACCCTGACAGGGAAGGACTGCGGAATGGGAGAACGGGCACCTATGTGCGGCGTTCCCTACCACGCAGTGGAAACATACATTAACCGTCTCATTGAGAGAGGACATAAGATTGCTATCTGTGAGCAGGTGGAAGATCCAAAGAAGGCCAAAGGCCTGGTAAAAAGAGAAGTGATCCGGATCATAACTCCGGGCACGACTCTGGATGCTGCATCTCTTGATGAAAGTAAAAATAATTATCTTATGTCAATCGTATCTATGGAAGACAGGTTTGGATGCGCCATTGCAGATATTACAACAGGAGATTGTTTTCTTACGGAAGTGGACAGACCTCAGAAACTTCTGGATGAGATCAATAAGTTTGTTCCTGCGGAGATTATCTGTAATGATGCTTTTTTTATGACCAGCGTTGATACAGAAGATTTGAAGGATCGTCTGGGAATCTGTGTATTTTCCCTGGATTCCTGGTATTTCGATGATGATCTCTGCCGTCGTACTCTGAAAGAACATTTTCATGTTGGTTCCCTTGATGGACTGGGAATCGGAGATTATGACTGCGGAATCATTGCTGCAGGAGCGCTTTTTCTATATCTGAAGGAAACACAGAAGACGGCACTTTCCCATATGACATCTATCCGTCCCTATTCTGCAGATAAATATATGCTCATAGACAGTTCCAGCAGAAGAAATCTGGAGCTTGTGGAGACACTCCGCGAGAAGAAGAAAAAAGGTTCTCTTCTCTGGGTTCTTGATAAGACCAGAACTGCCATGGGCGCCCGTACATTAAGAGCATATGTGGAGCAGCCTCTGATTGACAGGGATGAGATTGAGAAACGTCTGGAGGCAGTGGAAGAATTAACCGGGAATGGAATGTTCAGAGATGAGATCCGGGAATATCTGGGACCTGTCTATGATCTGGAGCGTCTAATAAGCCGGATCAGCTATAAATCAGCCAATCCAAGAGATCTGATTGCTTTTGCCTCTTCCCTGGAAATGATTCCCTATATCAAACAGGTTCTGAAAGATTTTAAAAGTCCGCTGCTAAAGCAGATTTATGAGGATATGGATTCTCTGAAGGATGTGGCAGATCTTATCCGAAGTGCTATTGTGGAGGATCCTCCCCTTGCCCAGAAGGATGGGGGAATCATTAAAGAGGGGTATAATGAGGATGTGGACAAATTCCGCAGATCCAGGACAGACGGGAAGAAATGGCTTACCGAGCTGGAAGCCAGGGAGCGGGAGCGTACAGGAATCAAATCTCTTAAGATCAAGTACAACCGTGTATTTGGCTATGCCCTGGAGGTTACCAATACCTTTAAGGATCTGGTGCCTGATAATTATATCCGTAAACAGACCCTTACCAATGCGGAGCGCTATATCACTCAGGAACTGAAGGATCTGGAGGATCTGATCCTTGGTGCGGAGGATAAACTGTATGCACTGGAATATGAGCTTTTCTGCGATGTGAGGGATAAAGTGGGTAAAGAAGTGGTCAGAATACAGAAGACTGCCAAGGCTTTAGCTGCTCTGGATGTTTTTGCCTCCCTTGCACTTGTGGCAGAACGGAATCACTATGTCCGTCCAAAGACAAATGTGACTGGCGTAATTGACATTAAGAATGGACGTCATCCTGTAGTGGAGCAGATGATCGAGAATGATATGTTTATCGCCAATGACACTTATCTTGACAATCATAAAAAACGGGTCTCCATTATCACAGGCCCTAATATGGCAGGTAAATCCACTTATATGCGTCAGACAGCTCTCATTGTACTTATGGCCCAGATCGGAAGTTTCGTTCCTGCCGAGAAAGCCAATATCGGAATTGTGGATAGGATTTTTACCCGTGTGGGAGCTTCCGATGACCTGGCAAGCGGGCAGAGTACCTTTATGGTGGAAATGACAGAAGTGGCCAATATTCTCCGCAATGCAACGGCAAAGAGCCTGCTGATCCTGGATGAGATTGGCCGAGGCACCAGCACCTTTGACGGTCTGGCCATTGCCTGGGCAGTGATCGAACATATCAGCAATACGAAGCTTTGTGGTGCCAAGACCCTGTTTGCAACCCATTATCATGAGCTTACCGAACTGGAGGGCAAGATTCCCGGAGTTAATAACTATTGCATTGCTGTGAAAGAAAAAGGAGATGACATAGTTTTTCTCCGTAAGATTGTGAAAGGCGGAGCAGATAAGAGTTACGGCATTCAGGTGGCAAGGCTTGCCGGTGTTCCGGATTCTGTGATTCAGCGTGCCAAAGAACTGGTGGAAGAGTTAAGTGATGCGGATATTACGGCTGCTGTGAAGGATCTGACTGCACCTAAGAAGAAAAAGCCCGTATATGATCAGATGGATATGAATCAGCTGTCTTTATTTGACACGGTAAAAGATGATGATATTATAAAGGAAATAAGAGAACTGGATGTGGCTAATATGACCCCTGTGGCAGCTCTGAATACTCTTTATAATCTTCAGAACAAGATTAAGAACAGATGGTGATGGAATTTGAATGAAATAGAAGTTTTGGATCAGCAGACCATAGATAAGATTGCAGCCGGTGAAGTGGTGGAGCGTCCTTCCTCTATTGTGAAGGAGCTTGTGGAGAATTCCATAGACGCCGGAGCTACTGCCGTTACGGTGGAGATCACTGACGGAGGCAAAAAATTGATCCGTATCACAGATAACGGAGGAGGCATGGACAAAAGTCAGGTGCCTCTTGCTTTTTTGCGCCATGCCACAAGTAAGATCAGAAAGGTGGAGGATCTGCAGCATATTGTCTCTCTGGGGTTCAGGGGAGAGGCTCTTTCCAGCATTGCGGCTGTTGCCCAGGTGGAAATGATTACCAAGACTCCTGTGGCATTAAGCGGTGTCCGTTATGTGATAAACGGCGGTGTGGAGGAATCCCTGGAGGATATGGGGGCACCTGACGGAACTACTTTTCTGGTAAGAAATCTTTTTTATAATACACCTGCAAGAAGTAAATTTCTGAAATCTGATGCAACGGAAGGCAATTATATCAGTACCCTGATGGAACAGCTTGCTTTGTCCCACCCGGAAATTTCCTTTAAATATATACAGAATAAACAGGTGAAGCTTCACACATCGGGAAATTACAGTGTGAAGGATGTGATCTACAATATTTATGGAAAAGAGATCACCAGGTCTCTTATACAGGTATCTTATAAAAACGATTTTATGTCCATGGAAGGCTTTGTGGGAAAGCCTGAAATTTCAAGAGGAAACAGGTCTTTTGAAAATTACTGTATTAATGGACGTTATGTAAAAAATTCTATTATCTCCAGAGGAATTGAGGATGCTTATAAGGGCTTCCTCATGCAGCATAAGTTTCCCTTTGTAGTTCTTCATATCCAGATGGAGGGAAATGACCTGGATGTAAATGTTCACCCGAGTAAAATGGAAGTGCGCTTCGCCCGGGGAATGGAGGTCTATGATGCTGTTTACCAGACGGTCCATCAGGCCCTTGCCACCAGGGAAATGATTCCGGATGTACCATTTGGGAAGGAAGAAAAACAAGAGCATGAAAAGCCTGTTTCTCCTGTGGTCAGGCCTGAGGATATTCCGGAACCCTTCGAGAAAACAAGACGTGCTCCATTTACCAGAGAAGAAGAAAATCTTTTTACCGGAACTCTGAGCCAGAGGGAGGAGAAAGAGAGGAAAGATCAGAAAGAACAGGTGAAAGAGGAACATGAAGAATACAAAATGCTTCTTTCTCCTGCATCCAGAAGCCGTCACAAGCTTATCGGACAGCTTTTTGATACTTACTGGCTGGTCCAGTTTGAAGATCGATTCTTTATCATTGACCAGCATGCAGCCCATGAGAAGATATATTATGAGCGGTTTGTTAAGGCTTTCCGTGAGCAGACCATACAGTCACAGTATTTAAGCCCTCCTCTTGTGGTGTCTCTGAATCTTCAGGAGGAACAGCTACTGAAAGCCAATGAGCAGTATTTCAGGGATTTCGGGTTTGAGATCGAACCTTTTGGGGGAAAAGAATATTGTATCAGTGCGGTTCCCATAAATCTCTACGGACTTACGGAAGAGGGAGTTTTTCTGGAAATGCTGGATCAGCTTTCTACAGATCAGGATAAGGATCCTATGGGCGTATTTGCATCAAGGCTTGCCACTATGGCGTGTAAGGCTGCGGTGAAGGGCAATCATCAGATGTCCGTTGAGGAGGCAGACAGTCTTATCGATGAGCTTCTCACACTTGACAACCCCTATCATTGTCCCCATGGAAGACCGGTGATTATTTCTATGACAAAGACTGAACTGGAAAAGAAATTCAAACGTATTGTTTAAGGAGTGTTTATGAAGAAACCCTTAATTGTTCTGACAGGGCCTACTGCAGCAGGCAAGACAAGCCTTTCCATTGCTCTTGCAAAGGCCGTAAACGGTGAGATTATTTCTGCAGATTCTATGCAGATATATAAATATATGGATATCGGGTCTGCCAAGATCATGCCGGATAAAATGCAGGGAATCAGACATTATCTTGTAGATCAGCTTATGCCGGATGAGGAATTTAACATTGTGCGTTTTCAGAAGATGGCAAAAGAAGCTATGAGTGAGATCTATGCTAGAAACAGAATTCCTGTTCTTGTGGGAGGAACCGGCTTCTATATTCAGGCTGTGACAAGAGATATTGATTTCACACATGCCAAACAGGAGGATGGATTCCGTAAGGAGCTGGAGCAGACAGCCATTGAGAAGGGAAAGGAATATCTTCATCATATGCTGGAGAAAGTGGACCCCCAAAGTGCTAAGACGATTCATCCCAATAATGTAAAGAGGGTGATCCGGGCTCTTGAATTCTATCATCAGAATAATTCGCCTATTTTTGCCCATAATCAGGAGCAGAAAGAACATGATACGCCCTTTGATCTGGCATATTTCGTTCTGAATGTGCCAAGGGAAATCCTTTATGAAAGGATTGATGCCCGTGTGGATGAAATGATGGATGCCGGACTTGTACATGAGGTAGAACATTTAAAAGAAATGGGCTGTCACAAAGGTATGGTTTCCATGCAGGGGCTGGGATATAAGGAAATCTTATCTTATCTTGACGGTGAATATTCTCTGGAGGAAGCGGTCAGGATCTTAAAAAGGGACACCAGGCATTTTGCCAAGCGTCAGCTTACCTGGTTTCGCAGGGAAAAAGATGCCATATGGATCAATAAAGAGGAATTTGATTTTAAGGAGGATAAAATCCTGGATCAGATGCTTGCCATCTGCCGGGAGAGAAAGATAATAAAATGATAAAAGAAATGTATGAACAGCTGGGAATCTCCTCTGAAGTCTATGATTTCGGACAAAGTATTGAGGAGTCTCTTAAGGACAGATTTGAACAGTTTGATAAAACGGCAGAATATAACCAGATGAAGGTTCTTCTTGCCATGCAGAAGAATAAAGTGAGCGCCCAGTGCTTTGAGAGCTCAACAGGATATGGGTATGATGACCTTGGAAGGGACACTCTGGAAAAAGTTTATGCTGATACCTTCCATACAGAAAGCTGTCTGGTCCGGCCCCAGATCACCTGTGGGACCCACGCTCTGGCCATTGCCCTTTATGGCAATCTGCGTCCTGGTGATGAAATACTTGCACCTGCAGGTAAGCCCTATGATACTCTGGAAGAGGTGATCGGGATACGGCCATCCAGAGGATCTCTGGCAGAATACGGAGTAACTTACCGCCAGGTGGATCTTTTGCCTGATGGTACCTTTGATTATGAAAATATCAGGAAGGCTGTCAATGAAAAAACACGGCTTGTAGAGATCCAGCGTTCCAAGGGATATCAGACCCGGCCTTCTTTTTCCGTTAAACAGATCGGGGAGCTTATCTCTTTTGTAAAGAGCATCAAACCGGATGTGATCTGCATGGTTGACAACTGTTACGGAGAATTTGTGGACATTATTGAACCAAGTGACGTGGGTGCAGATATGACGGTAGGGTCTCTGATCAAGAATCCGGGAGGCGGCCTTGCTCCCATTGGCGGTTATATTGCCGGAACCAGGGAATGTGTGGAGAATGCTGCATACAGAATGACCTGCCCTGGCCTTGGAACAGAAGTGGGCGCTTCTCTTGGAGTGAACCGTTCTTTCTTTCAGGGATTTTTCCTGGCACCTATGGTAACTAAGGGGGCGCTTAAGGGTGCGGTTTTTGCGGCTAATGTGTATGAAAAGCTTGGATTTCCGGTTATTCCTGATTCCACAGAACCCCGTAATGACATTATTCAGGCTGTCACCCTGGGATCTCCGGAAAAGCTTATTGCATTCTGCAAGGGAATTCAGGCGGCAGCTCCTGTGGATAGCTATGTGGATCCGGAGCCTTGGGATATGCCAGGCTATGACAGCCAGGTGATTATGGCTGCAGGTGCCTTTGTCCAGGGATCCTCTATTGAGCTTTCCGCAGACGGCCCTATGAGAGAGCCTTATGCAGCGTATTTCCAGGGAGGACTTACCTGGGAGCATGCCAAACTTGGCATTCTTATGTCCCTTCAGAAATTAGTAGATAAGAAGCTTGTAAATCTAAGCAGACCTGTCTGCTGACGCAGACATTACCATAAATATAAAAGGAGAATCATGGAAAAAAGAAAGGTGCTGATCATCGGAGCAGGCGCGTCTGGTCTGATGGCAGGAATCATGGCAGCCAGAAATAAAGCTTCTGTAACCATTCTGGAGCAGAATGAAAAACCGGGGAAAAAAATCTGTGCAACCGGAAACGGGAAATGTAATTTTACTAATCTTTCCATGCAGCCGGACGGATACAGAGGTACCCATCCGGACTTTGTAAAGCAAGCACTGGGGCAGTTTTCCGTAAAAGACACGGTGGATTTCTTTCAACACCTTGGAATCTGTCCTCTTAACAGAAACGGATATCTGTATCCCAGAAGCGGTCAGGCTCAGAGCATGGTGGATGTGCTTTGCATGGAGGCGGCTAACCTTGGAATTAAGATTAAGACAAATGAGAAGGCTGTATCTGTGGAGACGGGTAAAAAATTCAGGGTACTGACCAAAGGATGGCATTATGAAGCAGATGCCCTGATTCTTTCCAATGGTTCCAGAGCATCTTCCATTTCCGGTTCTGACGGAAGCGGATATGCATTGGCAGAAAGTCTTGGCCACCATATCATTCCCGTTTATCCGGCACTTACAGCCTTGAAATGTAAGGGCGATTCTTTTAAACTATGGGCTGGTGTGCGCACGGAAGGTGAGGTTTCCTTATATGTTAATGACAATCTCGCAGCCAGAGAGCGTGGGGAACTTCAGCTGACAGAATATGGAATCTCGGGTATTCCTGTATTTCAGTTAAGCCGATATGCCGTCCGTGCAGCAAGGGGAAACCAGAAAGTAGATCTGACTGTGGATTTTCTGCCGGAATATACATCAGAGCAGCTGGTTTCTCTTCTAAGTGAGAGAAAGAAATCCTGTCCTTATAAGAATGAGAAAGAGCTTCTGATCGGTCTTTTCCCGGAGAAGCTTATAAAAGTACTGCTGAAGCAGAAAGACTTCATATCTGCGGTCAAAAGTTTTCCCCTTAAGGTTTCTGACGGTCTTGATTTTTCCCATGCACAGGTGTGTTCAGGAGGTGTGGATACAGCAGAAATGAACTCCTGCACAATGGAATCCAGATTGTGCAGAAATCTTTATATTACAGGAGAGCTTCTTGACATTGACGGTACCTGTGGAGGTTATAACCTGCAATGGGCTTGGTCTAGTGGCGCAGTGGCAGGAATAAATGCGGCAAAGGAGAGCAGAAGATGATCCGAATATCTCAGTTAAAGCTTCCTATTTCCCACACAAAAGGTCAGCTTGAGAAAAAAATAGCAAAAACATTAAAATGTTCCGGAATTCCTTTTTCTTATGAAATTATGAAACAGTCCCTGGACTGCAGACATAAGAATGATAAGATTTTTGTTTACACAGTGGATGTAAATATAAAAGATGAACGTAAAATTGTAAAAAAGGTTAACAATAACAATGTTATGTTAACAGAAGAAAAAACATATACTTTTCCAGATCCGGGACATGAAGTTCTGAAAGAACCTCCAGTGATCATCGGCAGCGGTCCTGCAGGACTTTTCTGTGGATGGTACCTTGCCCGGGCAGGATACAGACCACTTATTCTGGAACGGGGTGAGGAAGCAGATAAAAGACAGAAGACGGTGGACCGTTTCTGGAAGGACGGTGTACTTGATCCTGACTCCAACGTTCAGTTCGGCGAAGGCGGTGCAGGTACTTTTTCAGATGGAAAGCTGAATACTCTGGTGAAGGATCCCTTCGGAAGAAATAAGGAAGTTCTGAAGCGCTTCGTTGAGGCCGGAGCGCCGGGGGAAATCCTTTATCAGCAGAAACCTCATCTTGGCACGGATGTGCTTGTGGGAATCGTCCAGAATCTTCGGCATGATATTGAGAGAATGGGTGGCCGTTTTGCTTTCCGCTCAAAAGTAACAGACCTGATCCTTGAGAATGGTGTTCTTAAGGAGATTGAAATAAACAATACCAGGAGGATTCCTGCTCAGGTGTGCGTGCTTGCGCTGGGGCACAGTGCCAGGGATACTTTTGAAATGCTTTACAGACGAGGCTTCTCCATGGAACCCAAGTCTTTTGCCGTGGGACTTCGTATAGAGCATCCTCAGACTATGGTGAATCTTGATCTTTACGGAGAGGAAGAAAATGAATTACTTGGTGCCGCCAGCTATAAGGTAACACACAAATGTGCAAATGGAAGAGGGGTATATTCTTTCTGCATGTGCCCGGGAGGATATGTTGTTAACGCTTCTTCCGAAGAAGGAAGGCTTGCAGTAAACGGTATGAGTTACCAGGCCAGAGATTCTCACAATGCAAACAGTGCCCTCATTGTCACTGTAACTCCTGAGGATTTCCCTGTTCCAGGGCCTCTTGGGGGAATCAGCTTCCAGAGGGAGCTGGAACGGAAAGCCTGGGAGCTTGGCCAGGGAAAGGTTCCTGTTCAGCTTTTTGGCGATTTCTGTCAGAACAAACCAAGTACGGCTCTTGGACAGGTTACTCCATGTATCAGGGGCGGATATGTTCTGTCAAATGTCCGTTCCATACTTCCTGAGGTGCTGGGGGATTCCATAGAGGAAGGGGTGCTGGCTTTTGGAAAAAAAATACAGGGCTTTGACCGGGAAGATGCTCTGTTAAGTGCTGTGGAGAGCAGAACCTCTTCCCCTGTACGGATTCTTAGAAATCAGGATAATCTCAGCAATGTCAAGGGTGTGTATCCATGTGGCGAGGGTGCCGGATATGCAGGCGGAATTACAAGTGCGGCTATGGACGGGATAAAAGTTGCAGAAACAATTTCTAAAAAATATAGAAATTTCTAGGGGAGAGTGTACATCTCTCCTTTTTTATGTTAGAATATAGATTACGGTTTAACCTGAGTGCTTTAGAGAGCGGCAGGCAGAAATCATGAATGAAATAATGAAGAATTTACCGGAGGAACAGCGTCCTTATGAGAAGTGCTTCCTTCAGGGAGAGGGCGCACTCAGTGACGGTGAGCTTTTGGCAGTCATTCTTCGAAGCGGGACGCAGGGACAGAATTCCCTGAATCTTGCCAATGAGATCCTGGCATATATGAATACTTTATCTTATCCCGGCTTAACGGGACTTCTCCATGTTTCGGCAGAGGACTTGATGAGAATTCATGGGATTGGGAGAGTGAAGGCCATTCAGCTTAAGTGTATCGGGGAACTTTCCAGGAGGATCGCTATGACTTCGGCCAGATCCCGGCTTATTTTAAACGATCCGTCCTCTATAGCAGCCTATTATATGGAACAGCTTCGGCATGAGGAACAGGAAATGGTTATTTCTCTTATGACAGACACAAGAGGTCATTTCCTTGGGGATAAGATGCTGACCAAAGGTACCGCTGACGGTTCTCTTGTGACGCCAAGGGAGATTTATATGGAGGCACTGCGCCGTCATGCAATGAATCTGGTACTGGTTCATAATCATCCCAGTGGCAATCCTGCGCCCAGCGGACAGGATATGGAGATAACCGCAAGAATCTATCAGGCTGGGGAAATACTGGGCATACATCTTCTGGACCACATTGTGATCGGAGACCGTAAATACTGCAGTTTCCGGGAAGAAGGTCTGTGGGATGCATGTACAGCAGGATAAAGGAACAGGTATATGCTTTTTGAGAAAATGTACGGAATAGATTTGGGAAGCAGTTCTGTGAAAGTCTATTCTTTTTTTAAAAACAAAACTTATATGGAGAAGAATATGGTTGCTGCCAAAGGGCACAAGATCATTGCCATAGGTAATGATGCCTATGAAATGTTCGAGAAGGAGCCGGAAGATATTTCTGTGATCTCCCCTATGTGCAATGGGATGATAGCTAATCTTGAGCTTCAGGAGATCGTGCTGTACAGTATGATCCGCAGAATCGACCATATTCTTGGAATCGGCTCTGTAATGTTTTTCACAGTACCTCTTGATATGACTGCCATTGAGAAAAGAGCCTATTATTATGCGGCTAACGGTCACTGGCTTCGTAAGAACCGTGTGTTTATGGTGGAATCACCTGTGGCGGATGCCATTGCCATGGGAGTGGATCTGGATGACAGTGAGGGGAATATGGTGGTAAACATTGGCGCGCAGAGCACAGAGTTTTCCATTATTTCATCCGGGAAGATCATCATCAGCAGGAAGATTCCTGCAGGTGGGAGACAGATGAATGAAGAGATATGCAGTGAGGTACGCAGGCATTATAATCTTCAGATCGGTACCCGCACTGCCAAGCGGCTTAAGATGGTCATGGGCCGTCTCAGTGACCAGAAGAAAGAAGCACGTAAAGTGGTGGGAATTGACAGCATATCAGGTCTTCCAAGGGAGGAGATTATTTCTTCCTATGTGGTCAATGATGGCATCATGAACTGTGTAAACAGGATAGCATCGGAAATGAAGACATTTCTGGAGCGTATTCCTCCCCAGATTTCCTATCATATTGCCAGGAAGGGAATCTACCTTACGGGAGGCAGCACCAGACTTCCCTACATAGACAAGTATCTTGCGAGTTATACAGGATTTACCTTTAATCTTTCGGATCTGTATGAGAATGCGTCCGTGAAAGGCCTTGAGAAAATAATCAGGGACAGGGAGCTGCGGAAATGGGCTTTGCCTGTTACACAGAAAAAATTATGATTTTTTAGGGGTGTATTATGAAAAACCTGAAAAAGAAAGTACGGTTTCGGATTAATTTAAAAAGTAAACATCTTCTGGCTATTATGACGATTTTCTGCATCTGCTGTATCATTGCCACATTTGCGTCAGGGATTTCCACTGCACCGCTTCAGGAGGCGGCAGGGGTTATTCTGGTTCCCTTTGAGAAGAGTATCGGCAAGATCAGTTCCGTTCTGACGGACATGCAGAACCATATGCGTGAGAAAGAAGAGATACTCAGCGAGAATGAGGATCTTAAGGCTCAGATTGACAGCCTGACTCAGCAGAATAACAAGCTGATCCAGGATCAGACAGAACTGGTAAGACTTCAGGAGCTGTATAATCTTGACCAACAGTATTCAGATTATCCCAAGGTTGCGGCAAGGATCATTTCCAAGGATCCGGGAAACTGGTATGATACCTTTATGATCAATAAAGGCTCTTCGGACGGCATCCGGGTAGATAATAATGTGATCGCAGGCAAGGGCCTGGTAGGTATTGTAACGGAAGTTGGCTCCAGCTGGGCGACTGTCCGTTCCATTATAGATGACAGCAGCAATGTAAGTGCCATGGCTGTAAGCACCTCTGACAACTGCGTGGTGGAGGGAGACAGAGAGCTGATCGATGAGGGTAAACTCAGCTTTCAGCAGTTATATGATAAAGAGAATAAAGTTACTGTAGGCGAACGTATCGTTACATCCAATATCAGTGAGAAATATGTGGAGGGCCTTTTTATCGGATATGTCAGTGAGATTAAAGAAGACAGCAATAATCTGACCAAGACGGGAACCATAGTTACACCTGTGGATTTCCAGCATTTAAAGGATGTTCTTGTCATTACCGTAAACAAGCAGGATTACCTGGATGGGACTGCTGCTATGGAGGGAGAAACAGATGAAGAGTAAGATTACGCTTTTTTTTACTATTCTAATCTGCTTTTTACTGCAGTGTACAGTCCTTCATGTGGTCTCCATCGGATCCATTACGCCTAATCTTCTCCTGATTCTGTGTGTGTCTATGGGGCTTTTGCGCGGACGCAAAAGTGGTATGTGGACAGGTTTTTTCAGCGGCCTTCTTACGGATATGTTTTATGGTTCCGTATTTGGTTTTTATGCTCTGATCTATATGTATATCGGGTTTTTAAGCGGTTATGCCCACAGGATCTGCTATGATGATGATGTAAAGGTTCCGGTTCTTCTTGCCGGGGCAGGAGACATTCTTTATGGCTTTTCGGTTTATGCTCTCCAGTTCCTGCTTCGAGGCAGGCTTGGGTTAGGCACATATCTGTGCCGGATCATACTTCCTGAGGCATTTTATACGGTATTTCTTACAATTTTTGTTTACAGGATCTTCTACAGGATCAATAACAAGTTTATGAGTCCATCTAAGAAAGAAAGTGAGTCTATTTGGGTACTAAAATAAAACAGTTACGAAAAAAAATACGCCTGAAACGAACCACCGTGCTGACTCTGATCTTCCTTTTTATGGCACTGGTTCTGATCAGGCAGCTTTTTGAGCTGCAGATCATTCAGGGGCAGGATTATATTGATAAATTTCAGTCGCGCATTACCAAGACAAGGGTGATCAAAAGCACCCGTGGAAATATATACGACCGTAACGGAGTGGAGCTGGCTTCTAATGAACTGGCTTATTCCGTTACTTTTGAAGATAATGGTACATACGATTCCACAAGGGAAAAAAATCTTACCTTAAACGGAACCGCCTATCAGGTAATGAAGATCCTGGAATCAAACGGAGATACGTTATCCGGTAATTTCCATATTGTTATGGATGAACAGGGAAATTATGTGTTTGATGTGGAGGAAGGCTTTACACTGGATCGTTTCCGTGCGGATATTTATGGACATCCTCTTATAGATGACCTTACAGAGGAAGAGCGAAACGCCACAGCGGAAGATATCATCGAATATCTCAGTGGAAATAAGGGATTTTCCATAGTGCTCTACGGAGACAACGCCTATACTCCCGCAGAGCTTGAGAAGTATCATCTTCCAGAGGAGCTGACCAGACAGGATATACTGAATCTGTCTATTATCCGGTATGAATTAAATACAAACAGTTTTAAGAAATATATGGCAGTTACCATCGCCACCAATGTAAGCGAGAAGTCCGTTGCAGCCATTGAGGAAAACCAGTCACAGCTCCAGGGAATTGAGATTGTGGAGGATTCTGTGCGTAAGTATATTAAGGATGAAAGCATGGGGCCTGTACTTGGATACACAGGTAAGGCTTCCTCCGAGGAACTGGAAGAACTCAGATCACAGAATCCGGGTTACTCCAATGACGCTGTGGTAGGAAAAGCAGGCATAGAGAAATATATGGAGATCGTTCTTCAGGGTACGGACGGTGAGGAAACCGTAACTGTGGATAATCTTGGAAAGGTTCTGAATATAGACGACAAAACAAGAATAGAACCTTCTGCCGGGAATGATATTTACCTGACTCTGGACAGTAACTGGCAGTCAGCTGTATATCAGATACTGAAACAGAGAGTAGCAGGTATTCTGCTTGCGAAGATTGAAGCCACCAAAACCTTTGATTATGAGGGCACAAACAATGCTGCACAGATTATGATCCCCATTTATGACGTATATAATGCACTGGTTGAGAACAGTGTAATTGATATCAGTAGGTTCAGTGATGAAGACGCATCTGATACGGAAAAAAATTTATATGCCAAATTTCTACAAAAGCAGCAGAGTATTTTTGATACAATATCTGATAGGATGACGGGAGATAATCCTCCTGCAATGAAGGATGAGGATCCTCAGATAAAAGAGTACCTGAATTATATCTGCCAGGATCTTCTTACAGATACTCTGGGAATTATTTCCAAAAATTCCATTGATACATCTGACAGCACATACCAGTCATGGATTAAAGATCAGAGTATCAGTTTAAAGGATTACCTCACATATGCGGCGGGACAGAACTGGATCGATATTTCCAGACTGTCAGCAGAGGGAGAGTATCTGGATTCAGGTGAAGTTTACCGGGTAATTACAGATTACGTGGTGAATTATCTGAAGACAGACCTTAATTTCTCCAAGCTGCTTTATAAATATATGCTTCAGGAAGATACCATCTCAGGGCAGGAATTATGTATGGTTCTTTACGATCAGGGTGTTCTTTCAAAGGATGATGGAATGTATGAGTCTCTTGCGTCCGGTGCAATGACTGCATACGATTTTATGATCAATAAGATCTATACCCTTGAGATCGAACCTGCTCAGCTGGCATTGGAACCATGTTCTGCTTCCGCTGTGATCACAGATGTGAATACGGGAGATGTGCTGGCCTGCGTTTCCTATCCGGGATATGACAATAACCGCCTTGCCAATAATATGGATACCCAGTATTATGCAAAGCTTGCCATGGACAAATCAAGTCCGTTCTTTAACAAGGCAACTCAGCAGACTACTGCACCCGGATCAACTTTTAAGATTCTTTCAACTATAGCAGGTATGTCGGAGGGCGTGATCGAAGATGGAACCTATATTAACTGTACAGGCTCTTTTGATCTTGTACAGCCTCCAATAAAATGCTGGAATACCTATGGCCACGGTGAGATTGAAATAAGGGAAGCTATTCAGGAATCCTGTAACTATTTCTTCAATATGGTTGGATTTCTGCTTGGCAAGAATGGAAACGGGGATTTTTCTGAAAATCAGAGCCTGTCCATTCTGCATAAATACGCTTCGCTCATCGGTCTTGACAGGAAGACTGGAATTGAGATCACAGAATCTTCTCCACAGGTATCCAATCAGAATGCGGTGCCATCCTATATTGGACAGGGTAATCATGCCTATACCACAAGTCAGCTTGCCCGTTATGCTACTGCAATTGCATCTGACGGAATTGTATATGATCTTACCCTTCTCGACAGAATGACAAACTCCAGGGGAGATGTTCTGAAAGAATACGAGCCAAAGATTGAAAACAAACTTGATATTGCACAGAATGTGTGGGATGATATTCATGACGGTATGACCAGAGTAGTACAGACTCATTCGCAGTTTGACGGTCTTGGAATAGAAGCTGCCGGTAAAACAGGTACGGCTGAGGTTGATAATATGTATCATCCAAACCATGGTCTTTTTATCGGCTATGCGCCTGCTTCAGAGCCCCAATATGCCATAGCAGTTCGTATTGAAAATGGATATTCCTCCGGAAATGCCTGTCTTGCAGCTAATGATATTTTTAAATACATTTTTGACCTTGCAGATGAGAAGTCAATTCTTACAGGTATTGCATCTACGGATACAAGCAATACTTCAAATGACTAGGCTACAGTCAGATAATACCAGGATTTTGGAAGTTATCTAATTTAGGAGGATACAGAGAAATATGAGTGAAGTCATTGTGATTACTTCCGGAAAGGGCGGTGTGGGAAAAACAACCACAGTCGCAAATATTGGAACTGGATTAGCCATGCTTGGCAAGAAAGTAGTAGTAGTGGATACGGATATAGGCCTTAGGAATCTTGATGTGGTTCTTGGCCTGGAAAACAGGATCGTATATAATCTTGTGGATGTGATAAACGGGAGCTGCCGTCTGCGTCAGGCTTTGATCCGGGATAAAAGGCATCCGGATCTTTGTCTGCTTCCTTCTGCACAGACGAAGGATAAGTCGGCAGTTTCACCGGAACAGATGATTAAGCTGACAGATGACCTGAGAGAAGAATTTGATTATGTGCTTCTGGACTGCCCGGCAGGTATTGAGCAGGGATTCAAGAATGCGATTGCCGGAGCGGACAAGGCTCTGGTTGTGACAACGCCTGAGGTTTCTGCCATCAGAGATGCAGACCGGATCATCGGGCTTCTGGAAGCAAATGATATAAGAGATATCCGTCTTATCATCAATCGCCTTCGGCCTGATATGATTGCCAGAGGAGATATGATGTCTGTAGATGACGTAATCGAAATTCTTGCGGTAGATCTTATCGGAACGATTCTGGATGATGAACAGATTGTGATCGCAGCCAATCAGGGTGAGCCTCTTTCCGGTAAGAATTCCCAGGCAGAAGAGGAGTACCGTAATATTTGCAGGCGTCTTACAGGAGAAGATGTTCCGTTTATGGACATTAACCGTAAAAAGGGTTTGTTTAAGAAAATCGGCAGTATGTTTAAAAAATAAAATGTGAATAATAAAAGGAGGGAATCTGTGTGAGATCCTTTTTCAAGGAAAGAAATCATTCTGCCGGATATGCACGGGACAGAATGAAGCTTCTTCTGATTTCAGAACGGATTGACTGCTCTCCGCAAATGATTAAGATGTTAAGAAACGATATGATACATACAGTCAGAAAATACCTTACCATTGATGAGGAGCAGGTAAAGATACAGATTACTCAGGAACCGGCTGTGCTTCATGCCTATATACCTGTTATAAATAAAAAGGACAGATAAATTCATGTTAAAGCAATATAAATTACGATTTTACAATTTCAGACTTGTGATATTCCTGCTGGCAATCAGCATGATTGGTGTTAATCTGGTAGGATCCGCAGCTCCTGATCTGAAATCCAAACAATTTGCAGGTGTAATTCTGGGATTTGTTGTTATGCTGATCCTGTCTTTAATGGATTATTCCTGGATCATGAATTTCCAGTGGATCATGTACGGATTTAATATTGCCATGCTTGTTGTGGTCCGTCTTGCCGGTGACAGTGCAAATGGCGCGGCAAGATGGATAGGAATTGGCTCTTTCAGGTTTCAGCCTACCGAGCTTTCCAAAATTATACTGATTATATTTTTTGCCAGGTTTTTTATGGATCATGAGGATGATCTTAACAGTCTGAAAACAATTTTGCTTTCAGGTGTGCTTCTGGCTGTTCCGCTTTTTCTGATCCTGGAGCAGCCGGATCTGAAAAATACAATTACCGTGGCAGTTGTATTTTGTATTATGATTTATATTGCAGGATTAAGTTATAAAATAATCGGAGGAGCGATTCTTATTACTATCCCTCTTCTGATCATTTTCCTTTCCATCGTGATACAGCCGGATCAGAAACTTCTCAAGGATTATCAGAGAGGAAGGATTATGTCTTTTCTTTATCCTGAGAATGAGGAATATTCAGATGATGTGCAGCAGCAGAATAATTCCAAGACAGCTATTGCATCCGGAGAACTGGTTGGAAAGAAAATCAGTGGAGATGAGGATACAGCTTCTGTAAACAGAGGAAATTTTGTGTCTGAGAACCAGACAGATTTCATTTTTGCAGTTGCAGGAGAAGAATATGGTTTTCTGGGATGCACGGGAGTGATTTTGCTTTTGCTGGTCATTTCTTTTGAATGTGTCCGTATGGGACTCAGGGCCAAGGATCTGTCCGGGAAGATCCTCTGTTGTGGTATGGCAGGTCTTATCTCTCTTCAGAGCTTTATTAACATTGCTGTTGCAACTGGACTTGGACCCAATACGGGAACACCGCTTCCCTTTGTCAGCTATGGTCTTACATCTCTGGTAAGTCTTTACATAGGCATGGGGCTTGTACTTAATGTTGGTTTACAGAGCAGTACATATAATAAAGAGCTTCTGAGTAAAGAAAAAGATAGAAAAGAGGATTATTTATGATATCGGAATTGCCTAAATCACAGAGACCTTCCAGGAATTTTCAAAAAAAAGCACGGCAGAAAAAAAGGAAAAAAATCATACGTACCATCCTTCTTCTTGCTGTATTTATTCTGATCGCCGGAGGCGCTTACCTGGGAATCAATATTCTGCAGGGCAATTATTATGGAAAGCCTGTGGAAGCATATGAAACTTCTAAAGTATTCTATGATGTTCTGAGTAATAAAGAGAATTTAAGGAGCAGATCCTTTGCCAGTAAGCTTTGTGTCTCATCAGAGGGAGATGTGAACCAGGTACAGAACGTTTCTCTTGAGGAAGGGCAGAAAGGGTTGCTTTTTAATCTGAGTAATCATAAAGTTCTCTATGCAAATGGAATGTATGACAGAGTTTATCCTGCCAGTATCACCAAGATCATGACAGCTCTGCTTGCCTTTAAAAATGGTAATCTGGATGAAACGGTAACGATCACCCAGGAGGATGTCACTCTGGAAGATGGGGCTCAGGTCTGCGGTTTTGGGGCAGGGGATAAGGTTACATTGGATCAGCTTGTCCATTGCCTGCTTGTATATTCAGGAAATGATGCTGCATCAGCAATTGCCCGTTATATAGGAGGAACTCAGGAGAATTTTGTGGAAATGATGAACAGTTATGCTGCAAAGCTTGGCTGTACAGGAACTCATTTTACAAATCCTCATGGACTTCAGGATGAAAATCACTATACCACTCCATATGATATTTATCTGATGTTAAATGAAGCTCTTAAATATCCGGAGTTTACACAGATCAGCCAGCTGCCTTCTTACACGGTAACCTATCAGAATGCCTATGGAGAAACTGTCAGTACTGCTCTGACAGCCACAGATCATTACCTGACAGGAGAGGCCACAGCACCAAAAGATGTTACCATTCTTGGAGGAAAGACAGGAACAACGGACCTTGCAGGAAATTGCCTGGCTCTTCTTTCTCAGAATGCTTATGGAAAAAATTTTGTTTCCATTATAATGGGAGCTTCCAGTAAAGAGGTATTATACCAGCAGATGAATACAATGCTCCAGAATATCAATTAAATTCAATTTTTATTAAATAATCATTGAATTCTTTTGCGAAATGCACTATAATTGAATCATATTAATTGAAGTTTTTGTTCAAAATTAATATTATACATGTCTAAGGAGGAAAAACAGGATGGTTGAACTGATTGTAGGAAAGAAAGGCAAAGGCAAAACAAAAGTACTGTTAGAC
>JAXEUE010000224.1:0-4433 GCA_034115005.1 Blautia sp. | reverse complement strand
TCAAGGAAGCGCTTAAGAAAGCTCAAAGCAGACGGATTCCAGGTTAGGGAAAATAAGCTGAAAGGAACGCATAAAAAAGTAACCGTCCTTACAGGCTACACTGCTCTGATTGACGATGAGCTTCGCAAAGGAAACGCCAATTCCAGCAGTATTAAAAACATTCTTGACGATCATGGCTATCATGGCGGACAAACGCAGATCAAAGAATACATTCATGCGCATCGCAATCTGATGCCGGCAAAGCGGATATTAGTGGCTAAGCAGGGAAACCGCGGCCGCAGATACACGACGCTCCCCGGAGAAAGCCTGCAGATGGACTGGGGCTTTGTAAATATCGAACGGCAGGATGGAATAAAGTACAAAGCTGCGTGCTTTGTGATGATCTGCCATCATTGCGGGGAGAGGTATGTTGAGTTCTTCCCGAATGCCAAACAGGAGAATCTCTTCATCGGAATGATCCACGGATTTCAAAGGCTGGGAGTTCCTAAGTATGTTCTTACCGACAACATGAAGAGCGTCGTAACGAAGCGGGGCAGTGATTCCCATCCGATCTGGAATACAGATTACGAGGCATTCATGAAGGCTATCGGTTTTCAAACAAAGCTCTGCAAACCCGTCCATCCTTTCACCAAAGGAAAGGTAGAGCGGTTGGTTCAGTTCGTAAAAAACAACTTCATGGCCGGCAGAGTCTTTAGCGAGCTGACAGATCTGAATTGCGAAGTTCTTCGCTGGTGCGACAAGCAAAATGCCTATTATCACAGAGCTATGGATCTTATTCCCGACGAGGAACATACGAACCAATGCCTCCCCTCCATGTCAAAGCTTGTAATCACCGATGCGGTGAACCAGTATCTTTGTCCCGAGAGAAAAATATCCTTTGACGGCTTCATCAACTATGAAGGAAGGCGCTTCGGTGTTCCTTACTGGTACAAAGGGAAAATCGTCCGTGTTAGCAGAGACGGATATTACCTGCGCATTTATTCGGATGATCTGAGCCGAAAGCTCACGGAGCACAACGTCACATGGTCAAGGAAAGACAGTTTCTGTAAAGACCAGTATGCGGATGAGCAGCCGGAAGAGTTTCCGACGCAGCCTGTCACAACAGAAATGCGGCAGACAACTGAACCGGATTCCGACCTTGACGATTTCAATTTTGATAAAGAGGTGGAGTGGTGATGGAAGACTCTGCATATTCTCTCTTTGATCAAAGCGTTGCGGCCCTGAAACTTGATTTTACAAGTCAGGAGCTTGCCCATATGGCATCGGAGAATAACTATTCCCCGGAACAGATAAAAGCCATTATTGAAGTGTTTCAGGCCCTGCAGGAGCGTAAACAGGAGACGATCATCAGCACGCTGTTAAAGCTGAGCCGGCTCCCGATGAAGGCCCCTAAAACATTCGAGAATTATGACTTCACGCGTATCTTTGGAAAGGACGCAGAAGAGGTTAAGAACCTGTCATCGCTATCAGAAGTACATGCAGGAATGAATCTGGCACTGATCGGCCCTCCTGGAGTAGGTAAGACGCATTTGGCGGAAGCTTATGGCCGGCAGTGCTGCATGGAAGGAATGAAAGCATACTTTCTGAAAGCTTCAGAATTGAATGAGAAATTCATTCAGGCAAGAAAGATTGGAAGAGAAGCCAGCGTAATCAACGGGCTGGTCAAGCCAACATGTCTGATTATTGATGAGATCGGGCGCTGCACCTTTGACGGACCGTCAACCTCAATGTTTTTTGATCTGATTGACCGGCGTTACGAGAAAGAAGGCCCAAAATGCATGATCTTCACCAGTAATAAGCAGCCAATGGAGTGGTCAGCATTCTTCAAGGGTGAAGATGATCTGAAGGCGGCGCTGGACAGGATGTTTGACGAAGCAAAGATCATAACATTCAAAGGCTGCAGCTATCGAGGACAAAAACGCGAAGTCCTTGCGGTAGAAGCTGGGAAAGCAGGAGAAAAAACAAATTAATCCCTCAGAGGTCTGAACAAGATAATTAATAATAAACAGGAACCGGCATTGAGTAGACGAAGCAAAGAAACCAAGTTCAGGCCAGAAAAAATCCAGGCGAACAGATCAGAAGAAATACGACTTGTTTTGCCTGGATTTTCTATCGATTTAAGGGATAAGAACTTGATTGGCCTTTTCTTTCCGACTGATTTTGGCCCTTTTCGCCCGACTCAAAATGGCCCATTCCGCCCGGCTCTAACATCGCTGTAATAATTGATGAAATATTAGAGATAGTTTGCATCATTGAGATTTAGCCTATTTCGTTTCAAATCTACTGGATCTATGGATTAACGCATCAAAAATTCTCCTTTGATTATGAATTCTTTCAATTTATTATGCGCTATTTCTCCATATCTATTAAATAGATATAATCTGAGCTGATCGATCGCGATACATCCTACAAATACTACAGCTATGCTCATTGCAGCATACAGTGGAAAAAGCGTTTTTTGATAGGCAACTGCAACTTTAAAAATATTATTCCAAAGAAAATATCTAATCGTTGGAAACTCATGAATCATATAGATCGAAAGTGTAGATTCAGCTAATCGATTGATCCATGATATATAAGGCATTCTAAGGCTGGCAAATGTGCAAAAGATAAAACATGCCGCAAGAAGAGATGCAACGCCAGATCCAGGGCGGTTGAAAACTTTGCTATAACCTTAAAAACAATATTATTGTCGGCCCCTGCATTTGCAAGATAATTCAATCCTGCTGAACAGCCCCATGCAATAGCAGAAAATAATGCCCAGATTAAGGACCGATGTTTTTTTGCCAGATTACTTTTTCTTAAAAAGCCTCCAAGCATGTAAAAGTAAACAGCCATTTCGATTTCAATAAGAGGTGAATTAAACATATAATCAATGACTGAAGACGGTAACCATATTAAAGCAAGAGATACAAAATATCCCTTTAATGTCAATTTAGAAATATAGCCGTTGATAATAGGAACCAGAAGCATTAATAGTATGTATGCAGTGATAAACCACCACACTCCTGTTATAGGTGTAAACAAACCAATAACCGAATTTTTTATTATGCCAGAAAATCTTACACCCTCTGGTAGAATACCCATCAAGCCAAGCAATCCTGTCACCAATGAAAGTGTGATGCCATAAAAAATAACTATATTGATCACTTTTCTAATCTTGATACTTTCAGTTCTGTTAATTAAAAAGTATCCTGAAAGCATAAAAAATATATAATTTCCTACTCTTCCGCCTGGATATAGTAATGAAGCTATTGCTCTGCCGGTACCCCCATTTGACCACAGATTGGTTACACCCCCGGTAATCATTGAGTTATAAAGACCATGAAAGACATAATGATGTCCAACAATTAGTATCATTGTAATTATTCTGAGCAATTCAATGTTGCTATCTCTTTTGCCAGACATACTATGCCTCCTCCATCGCGTGCTTGAGTTTAATTAGATATTTATATGCGGAATGATCAACTTTAGTGCACTTCATTTCATGTTTATAAAAGTAATCAAGATCATGCGGATTTACTTTAAAATAAACATCGCCTTTAGACCTTTTTGCAAGGTACTCCCCATAAGATTTCGTAAAATAATGATTGATCTGAATAGGAATTTCGTGATTTTTCAATTTATCTCTTTGCCTGGAAGTGCAAACATATCCGCTGATATTGACTGGCGGATAATATCGATTATTCTTCTTTCCCCACGCATAATGATGGAATGTAGTATTCTTAGCGTAACTGGTATCCAATTCGTATGCAGTATTAAAAAAACACTTTCCAACCTCATCTAACTTAGGCCATGCTACAGTAAAATCTTCTGTAACAAACCCCTGTATATCTCTCTCCGTCAAGCCTGAAGAGCCGAAAAGCCGCCAATAAATTAAGACGGCTGGGGTGTTCTCATAATTCTTCAGAAACTCATAAATTGAGTTACACGCTTTAGGCACCACGAATTCATCAATATCAATAAAGCCGACCCATTTTGCATCATCTGCATGATGTTTCAGAAAATCAGCATAAGCTTTCAGCTGAGTCTGTGGGTATGGCCACTCGATCAAGTCTACAATTCCACTCTTGATATATGGTTCCAAAACTTCCCGATAATTATCTTCAGATAGATTATTATAAAGAAAAAAATGGTCGATCCCTACAATTCTATGGAACTCAATCCATTCCTTCAAATAGGCTGCCTCATTCTTAAATATTGCACATATTACAACATTAAATTTTTTATTATTCTCTTTGTGCTGTGATTTTCTTACACGATAAAGGAATTGATAGTAACAATCGGCAATGCTGAATATACCGATGTGGCGAAGCCGGGTTTCCGGTGAAACCAAGGCCACTTTTTCAAAGACTGATTTGATGTGATTCCGGGCCTCTAAGGCCACGCAGATTCGTCAGGATTCCTTAAGAAACCTTCTTTCTATAATGGCG
>JAXEUE010000223.1:0-33524 GCA_034115005.1 Blautia sp. | reverse complement strand
TACAGAAGCGATTATATCGGGCTTGCAATGATCAAGAACTTTTTCCTGGTGACCATAGGATACGTTCTTGCACTGGCGGGTGTGGGGGCATATTTTGGCAATTATCTGATGGAGAATATTCATAAAATGAATCTGGTTACGCTTGGAATTGATATTCTGATCGGATACCTGGCAGTCCTTGTAATTTTTTCTGTTCTGACCTATATACAGTATTCCATAAAGTATCGCCGTGCGAAGAAGAGTGTAAAGCTATATTATGAAGAACTTACAAAGCTTAACAGGATATATTCACGGGAAGAAAAAAAATCCTTGTCCAGAGGAGTATCAGGAGGATATAAGAAATGACAGCATTACTTGAATTAAAACAGAAAATAAAGAATATATACGGGCAGTATGAGATTTATATCCTTCCTGTATTTCGTTTCATCCTGGCATTTATTTATCTTCAGTGGATCAATACGAATATGGGATATATGCCCCAGCTGAACAGTATCTATCTTGTTCTCATTATTTCACTGATCTGCTGTATCCTGCCATCTAATGTACTTGTTTTTGCAGGATTTGCCTTTATAGTAGGCCATTGTTATGCACTTGGCATTGAAGTAGCCGGTTTTATGTTGGTGCTGATTATTTTTATGATGATATTGTTTTTGAGATTCAGTGCAGGAACCAATCTTGTTCTGGTGTTTACCCCACTCTCCTTTGGTGTGGGTGCTCCGGTACTGCTTCCGATCGGCAGCGGACTTCTTTCCAGTGCGCTTGCTGCTCTTCCTGCGGGATGCGGTGTGATTATTTATTATTTTATCCGATTTTTACGTATACAGCGTCAGATCCTGGAGAATCCGGATACGGTTCTTATGGACAAACTGAAATTTCTGACTGATGGAATCGTACAGAACTGGGGAATGTGGATCAATGTTGTGGCATTTATTGCAGTCATCCTTCTGGTTAACCTGATTCGGACCAGATCTTTTGATTATGCCTGGAGGATAGCGATTGTTGTGGGAGGAGCTGCATACATTCTTGTGGTTCTTGCCGGTGGTTTCTGCTTTGATGTTCCCATCAGAATGATGCCCCTTATTATTTATACAGTAATTTCTGTGGTCATATGTCTGGTTCTGGAATTCTTCGTTTTCGGTGGAGATTATACACGTACGGAAAGACTGGAATATGAGGATGACGAGTATTATTATTATGTGAAAGCGGTACCCAAGGCATCGGTTGCCACATCAGAAAGGAGCATTAAGAAGATTAATGCAGAACCTGCACCTGAGGAAAGAAAAACTCAGGACGACGTGGTTTCTTATGCAAATCCCATTTTTCATGAAGAAGTAAACCCTGTAAAAAAACAGGAGGAATCTTCGCAGGCTTTTAAAAAGGCCGATATGAATGATGTAGATTTTGAAAAAAAACTGGAAGAGTCTTTAAAAGATCTGTAATCCTGAGGACTCAGAGGAAAGGAGAGCATTATGCAGGATATTACGGGAAGAATGCTGGAACTTTTACCTAATATATCATTCCCGAGAATCGGCATCATAGATATTATACAGATTGCACTTATTGCATTTTTTGTATATCAGTTTATGGTGTGGATCAAATATACGCATGCCTATACGCTTCTGAAAGGCATACTTGTGGTTCTCCTGTTTATATTTATTGCCTATATCTTTAAGATGAATACCATTTTGTGGATCTTTTCCAATCTGGCAAGTACTCTGATCGTGGGCGTGATCGTCATATTTCAGCCAGAGCTGCGTAAAGTTCTGGAACAGCTTGGACAGAAAAAAATTATGTCTGCCCTGTTTCCTTTTGATGCTGGCAAGGAAGTAAAGGAAAGATTTACGGATAAAACCATTAGTGAGCTGATAAAGGCCTGTTTTGATATGGGAGAGGTGAAGACAGGAGCCCTTATTGTGATCGAACAGGATGAGATGCTGAACGATTATATCCGTACAGGAATCAATCTGGATGCAATTCTTACCAGCCAGCTCCTGATCAATATTTTTGAACATAACACACCTCTTCATGATGGGGCTGTTATAGTAAGAGGAAACAGGATCGTGGCAGCAACATGTTATCTTCCTTTATCGGATAATATGGAATTGAGTAAGCAGCTGGGAACCCGTCACAGGGCAGGAGTGGGAATCAGTGAACAGACTGATTCTGTAACCATTATTGTTTCGGAGGAAACAGGTCAGGTATCTGTTGCCCAGAGGGGGAAGCTTATCAGAGGAGTGAACAGTTCCAAACTTCGTGAGATTCTTATCAGGGCGCAGAACAAGCAGGTGGTAGATAACAGCAAACTTCGATATTTACTGAAAGGAAGAATGAAGCATGAAGAAGAGAAAACTGACAGATAATATTTCTCTTAAGATCATATCTGTTGCTGTTGCTGTTGTGTTATGGCTGATTGTGGTTAATATTGATAATCCTGTGGATACCAATTACTATACGGTTACCAATGTAGAATTAAAGAATAAAGAATATGTGGAATCTTCTGACACCATAGGTAAAATGTGTATGCCGGAAGAGAATCAGGATACGATTCGGGTTGCAATTACCGCAGATAAGAAGACGAGGGATAAAATCAGAGTAACGGATATTGCTGCTTTTGCAGATCTGCAGCAGGCAGTAAGCCTTGATACAAATCCGGTAATGGTTCCGATTACGGTTACCTGTCCGGGAGTTTCTCCCGGGGATATTAAAGTTTCACCCCAGAATCTCAGCGTTCATCTTGATGAGAAAGAGACACAGGAGTTTGTAATCAATGTAACTAAGGGAGACACAAAACCCGGAAAGGACTATGAGGTAGGGAGCCTGACTGCCAATCCGGAGAAAGTCAGGATTACAGGCCCCAAATCTCTGATCAATAAAATTGATAAGGTAAATGCTGCAGTTGAACTGAGCGGTAATACTCAGGACTTCTCTAAAGAGGTTAACTTAACTATTATTGATAAAAATCAGGAAGCTCTGTCCGATTCTGAGATGAATTCTCTGAGAATTGAGAATAATGCCAAAGCGGAAGTAACTGCCAGATTGTGGAAGATACGTAAAGGCATAAAAATATCAGCCGGTTATGTAGGAAATCCTGCTGAAGGATATCAGGTTGGATCTGTAAAAACAATTCCAGACACCATAAGTCTGGCCGGAAGTACGGAAGCTCTGGATAATCTTTCACAGAATGATAATACTATTATCATTCCATCGGATAGTATAGATATTTCGGGAGAGTCAGATGATGTGGAGAAGAAGATTAATATTACCGACCTTCTTCCTGAAAATGTGAAACTGACCAGTGATTCCAGTGAAGATATCTGGGTAACTGTCAGTATTCTTCCTCAGGGAAGTGCAGAATTTAATTATCCAACCAAAGAAATTCAGGTGAATAACAAACCTGATGATCTTCAGGTTACCTTTGAGATGGCTCAGATCGAACTACGTATTAAATCAAAAAATGATAATATGGATAATCTGAATATCTCCAGAGATGTGAAGGTATCTATTGATTTAAAAGATAAACAAGAGGGGAATTATGAAGTGCCTGTTCAGGTTGTTCTGCCAGAAGGTTATGAGCTGGTAGATGACGTGACTACGGAAGTAGTGATTTCCTCAGGTACTCCGGTTAAAGAGAGTAAGTAATAAGGGGTAAATAAAATGGTAAGTAAAAAAGTTATTGTAAACAACCCTTCAGGCTTGCATTTAAGGCCTGCAGGAATTCTCTGCAATGAAGCAATGAATTATCAGTCACTGATCACATTTTCATATAAAGGTGGGACAGCAAATGCCAAGAGCGTGTTAAGTGTTCTTGGTGCCTGCGTAAAGTGTGGGGATGAAATTGAACTTGTATGTGAGGGAATTGATGAGGATAAAGCCCTGAATGCACTTGTAAAAATAATAGAAGATGGCTTAGGGGAATAAAGGGGGAGATTTAATATGAAAAAGAAAATGATCGTTCTGATGCTGGGTCTCACTTTGTGTTTTGGAACTGCCACTGAAGCAGGAGCAGAAACATTTGGATCACCTGAGAGTCCGGATGCGGCAGTTGTTCAGATAGCATCAGATGAGAAGGAAGATGTTTTCTCAACCGGTGAGCCAGAGACAGGTGAAGAGAAAGCCGGGGATGTTCAGATAAATGAACCTGAAGATCAGAATGTAACAGAGGAACAGGGATTTTCAGCAGGAACAGAAATTTCTCTGACAGACGAATCTGAACAGAAGCAGAATCTGGATACGGAGGATTCCATTCATGTAAACGCAGAAGACTGGGTGTCTGAGAATAACTCCTATAAGCTTCAAAGAGTCTCCTCTGCTCAGGGGACAACTCAGGATACAGAATCTGAGGATGGATATTATACTTTGGCAGATGGCGTTCTTAAGATCACAACAAAGTATCAGGGGAAAGAATACACGGGCTATTATCTGTTTAATAAGAATGGATATATGGTAACAGGTCAGGCGATGGTAACTCTTAAGTCGGACGGCACTGGTGAAACAGAAGTGCAGGAGTATTTTACTCCGATAGAAAAAGCAACTCTTTATCCGGAATTTCAGGGAGAAGCTGTTGCCCCATATAATTCAGATCTGGGTCAGCAGAAACGGGATCAGTGGATATGGACCGGCACGGTATTTCAGTTTTATGATGTCACCGGAACTTTCTGTCCGGTTGAACAGCTTCGACAGCAATATCAGCAGCAGGGTTTGTACAGGGGATATTTTAAGATTGGAAATGATTATTACTATCTGAAGGAAGACGGCACTCCGTTAACCGGAGATATTAAGATTACTGAAGGTAATGAAACCAATCTGTATTATTTCCAGCCTGAGCCAGGTAAAGACGGAATCCCAGGTAAAATGTTTCACAAAGGATGGAGATGTATGCAGACAGCTGAAGGAGAGCGCTGGATGTACTATAATCAGGGAGTTTCCAATCCTTCAGATATCGGGAAATATTATAAGAGAGGAGTCACGGCAACCGTCCTTGATAAGAAGATCAAAGGAAATGATACATATTTAATTGATTCTCAGGGCTATATTCTGAAGAATACAATGAAGAAGGCTGCCAATGGCGCATACTATTGTACAGATAAACGTGGTGTTATTTATAAAAATAAACTGGTGAAGTATTCAGGAGCCAGATATTATTTTGGTTCTAAAGGAAAGAGAGCTACCTGGCAGAACAGATGGGCGAAATGCACCGGAGCAGGGAACCATTATTATTATTTTGGAAAAACTCCTGGAAAAGTTTCTGAGAAAAAAGGATGGCAGAAGATTTTTGATCCAAAGGGAAAATTTTACGGATGGTATTATTTTGATTCCAATGGAAACCATTATACAAACAAGCTTACTTCAGAAGGATATTATTTTACACCTGATGGAAGACTGGCCAGCGGATTACAGACAATAAATGGCAGGAAATATATTTTTAAAGCATCCACTGCCTCAGAACGTAAAGGAAAAATGTATAAAAATACCATGGTACGCTATAAAAAGAAATGGTACTTTGCATCACAAAGCGGAGCTCTTATTAAAAACGGATGGAAGCATTATAACGGAAACTGGTATTATATTAAAAATTATGAGGTTCTTACTAACAGCTTTATAAAGAAAAACGGTGTCAATGGATTTGTGGATGCTAATGGAAAATATACATCCGGATGGGTTGTTGTAAGTAATGCCCAGAATCTTGTACGCTATATTAATCCTGATGGAACCGGCAAAGCTAAAGACGGATATGTGAGAAATGACAGTAAGATTATAGATGGGACCCGGTATTTCTTTGACAACAATGGTTACAGAATTACAGATCTGACAAGCAGATTCACAGGTCCATACTTTGTACGGGTTGATAAAACAAATGGAGTTGCAACAGTATATACGAACAGCACTATGGTTACACCTGTCAAAACTATTCGTGTTTCTGTAGGACTTCCGGGTACTCCTACTCCAGATGGATATTATAAACTGAAAAGTGAATACAGGTGGCAGCCTCTCATGGGACCTTCCTGGGGACAGTATGGAACCCATTTGATAGGTGCCGGACAGGGAGGAATTTATTTCCATTCTGTGGCCTGCTCCCAGCCCAATTCCTATAATCTTCCTTCGGGAGAATATAATAAACTGGGCAGTCCGGCATCTCACGGATGTATTCGGACCTGTGTAGCTGATGCCAAATGGATATATGAGCATTGTAATGGAGCAACCGTTTATGTTATGAGTGGCCCATATATCAGTGAAGACGTATTTAAAGGACCTCTTGGAAAGAAGCCGCTGACACCGCTGCGTGGCTCTGGAAGATTTGACCCGACAGATCCGGAAGTTTGATTCGAGATAAAGATATAAAGTATATTTAAGGAGAAATATGAAAAGTAACATGAAAAACAGAAAAAATTATTTGATGATTTTTTTATTGGTTTTTATATCTTCAAATATATGTACATTTTCTTTCTCGAATCGTGTAATGGCAAATCCTCACTATGACAGAGCTATGACAGTTGCAGGGGATGAGTATGCCGTGTCTGCTTTCTCTTCATCGGCAGAAACAAAAGAAGCAAAAAATAATATCGTTGAAAAAGCCTGGAAAAAGATTAATGGCATCTGTTATAACGGAAGTGGAGAAAAAATACCGGGAGCTATTACAAGAGGGATAGATGTTTCAGAATGGCAGGATATAATCAACTGGAAAAAAGTAAAAAGTGCGGGCATCGATTTTGCTTTTGTAAGGATTGCTTATGGCCTTAATTATATGGATAAGACTTTTGATTATAATATGAAACAGGCCGAACTGGCAGGTGTTCCGGTAGGGACATACATATACAGTACAGCTTTGTCTGAGGCAACTGCACTGAAGGAAGCTCAACTGGCCATAAAAAAAATGAAAGGATATAAGGTTTCTTATCCTGTAGTTTTTGATATGGAGTATTCAGGCGCTTCAAAATTGTCACCAGGGAAAATTTCAAAAATGGCTCTTGCTTTTTGTGATGAAGTACGTAAAGCTGGATATTATCCAATGGTGTATTGTAATACCTACTGGTATGATACATATGTAGACTGGAGTCTGCTTTCCGGTATAGATGTATGGATTGCAAGATATGGAGATACAATTCAGGCTCCTGATAAATCCCGTTATTCTTATACTGTCTGGCAGTCAACAGATGGAAATACAGAAAACGGACTGAAAAGTACCAGAGGCTTAATACCGGGAATACAGCCTAATAATGATGTGGATATAAATTTTGGGTATATAGATTATACGAAAAAAATTACGCCGCGATGGAAGCCGGTTGCTTCTTATGTTCCTTCATCAAAACCAGATATAGGATCACAGAAAGCAAAAACGGGATGGGTAACAGAAAACGGAGATACTTTATATTATATAAACAATAGACTGACTAAAGGCTGGAAGACAATTAAAGGTCATAATTATTATTTTGATATAAAAACTGGTGCCTTATGGAAAAACCGGCTTCTTACTGAAAATGGTCTGGTTTACTATTTAAACAAAAAAGGGTATACGGTTTCTTCACAATTTATAAATTATAATGGAAAAACCTATTATATTGGAAAAGATGGTTATGCATTAAAGGGACTCAAAAAAATAAATGGAAATTATTATTATTTCAGTTTCCGTAAATCCTATATGTGTAAAAACACCAAGATAATAAGAAGCAATGGAGATATTTATTTTGCCGGAAAGGATGGGGCATGCTATAAGAATGGAATATATAAAATAAAAGAAAACGGGGTCATTCATACCTATTATTTTCAGAAAAATGCAAAAGCTTACAAAGGCTGGCTGACTGTTAAGGGAAAGAAATTCTATTTTTATAAAGGAAATTCTCAGAAATCAGGAACAAGAGCAGAAAATATTACACTTACAAATGCCAGAAAGATAGCATCTGTATTTGACAAAAAAGGAGTATGTATAAAACAAACCAAAATTAAATAATAAAAAGCCGGATCCTTTTATAATGATAATAATGGGATCCGGTTTTTTAATTTATAAATTGTTTTCAAGATTTTACGATTTTGATCATTTGCCAGAGAAGCAATAAGAGAAGAAAAATGCATATTGCACCAATTACATAAAATGGTTCAAGCGAAAAGGATTCTGAGAACTCTTTTGCAGCATTCATATTGTCAACACCTTTCTGTAAATCTTCATTATTGTCTTCTGTAATGGAATCCACCAGAGAAGTTCCTACAGGAGTGCCGTTGAAATAATACTGGCGGTTTGTATGATCTTCTCCCTGGGAATCCTGAAAAGTAAGACTGTCTGCTGTTATGCCAAGAGGAACGATGACTGTACCTCCTGACAGAATATCAAAGTCATTTTTCCCCAGATCAAGTTGTTGGAAATTTCCGAATCCGTAATCAAAAAGCGTGATAGCTTCCGGATCAGTTTGTTCCAATGTGCCTTTTAATATTACACAGATAAGAGTCATATCATTTCTTTGTGCAGCACATACAAGAGTACTTCCGGAATCATTTGTATAACTTTCTTTTCCTCCCATACAACCTTCATAGTAAGTACTGGATGTATTGTTTGTCATAGAAAAATTGCTGGTCAGTGTACGGATACCACCGGATACATTTGTAGCGGGAATAGTATAGGTGGAAGCACCTGCAATGGAACGAAAAGTGCTATTACTTATGGCAGCTTTCAAGATCAGAGCCATATCATGAGCAGTGGTATGCTGATTGGCATCAGGAAGACCTGTGGGATTGGTAAAAACAGTGTTTGTACAGCCCAGCTGTGCAGCCCGTTCATTCATTTGAGCCACAAAAGCATCTACTGATCCGCTGATGTGTTCAGCCACCTGGAGAGCGATATCATTGGCAGAGGCAAGCATCATAGCATAAAGACACTGCTCCATTGTAAAATTTTCGTTCAGCTGAGCGGAGATGCTGGCTCCGCCGTCTGTTACACCGGATACTCCTGTCTCGGTCATAGTGACCTGATCTGTAAGCTGGCTGTTTTCCAGTGCAAGAAGACAAGTCATAATCTTAACTGTTCCTGCAGGATACTGAATCTGATCCATATTTTTTGCATAAAGAATCGTATTCGTGGATTCTTCCATAATTACAGCAGACTGAGAAGTAATTTCCGGTCCCTGAGGCCAGCCGCTTATAGAGTTGGTCGTAATTCCTGAAGAAGCAGTCTGGGTGGAAGAAGCCGGATCATCAGTTCCTTCAATGGCGTACGCAGGAGATTGAAACAGTACGGATAGAGAAAGTCCTACTGCCAGAACAACTCCATTAAATTTCCTTTTCTTCATAGTAAATACATGCTCCTGTTTTATGTTAAAATGTTTCATATAAAAACAGTATAACACATTTGTACTCTTTCTTGCAAAAAAAATACTACAATGTTAAAATAAGTTTATTATGATGTCATATAATATGGAGAAAAAATATGAGCAAAGGTGATTCTGCAGAAAATAAAATACAATGGGGCAAACTTCTGAAAAAACTGTCACCCTATACAATTCAGAAAGGACTGCGTTATCTGAAGCATTACGGCCCTGCCGAGTTCTGGGTACGCCTTCATGAACGTTTTGAACCGGATGAGATTCCTTATGGACCATGGTATGAAATGTATGTTCCTTCACAGGAAACACTTGAAAAGCAGCGAAAGCATATATTTAAGCACAATCCGCTGATTAGTATTGTGGTTCCGGCCTACAGAACACCTGAATTGTTTTTGAGACAGATGCTGGATTCTCTTATAGACCAGACTTACGGAAACTGGGAACTGTGTCTGGCCAATGCAAGTCCAGAGGATTCTAAGATGAAGAGAATTCTGGAAGATTATGAAAAAAAAGACGTCCGGATTCATATTATGAACCTTAAGGAAAATCTTGGAATTGCGGAGAATACAAATTGTGCTCTTTCTATGGCAAAGGGAGATTTTGTAGGTTTTTTGGATCATGATGATCTTCTGGCACCTAATGCACTCTATGAGATTGTTCTGGCAGTAGAGAATAATCCGTTAGCTGATGTGATTTATACAGACGAGGATAAAGTTACCACAGATCTGTCAGAGCATTTTCAGCCCCATTTTAAACCGGACTTTAATCTGGATCTTCTTCGGTCCAACAATTATATCTGTCATTTTTTCACAGTACGACGTTTGACAGCAGAGAAAGTGGGTGGATTTCGAACAGATTTTGACGGAGCTCAGGATTACGATTTTATTTTCCGGTGTGTGGAAAAAGCAAGGGCCGTGATTCACGTGCCGGAGATTCTTTACCACTGGAGAACTCACAAGGCTTCCACTGCAGATAATCCTTCAAGTAAAATGTATGCATTTGAAGCAGGAAAGAGGGCTATTGAGGGAAATCTTAAGAGATCCGGGACGGAAGGTACAGTAGAATGCACAAAAGACCTGGGATTTTACAGAGTGAAATATCCGGTTCAGGGTCAGCCACTTGTCTCTGTAATCATTCCCAACAGAGAGGAAAAAGATACCCTGAAAGCATGTCTGGAATCTATTCTGGAGAAGACATCCTATGAAAATTATGAAATTATAGTAGCAGAGAATAACAGCAGTTCTGAGGAAATATTTAAGTATTATGAGGACATTTCACGAAATCCCAGAATCCGTCTGGTACGTTGGAAAAAAGAATTTAACTATTCTGCCATTAATAATTTTGGAGTAAAATACGCAAGGGGTGATTACCTTCTTTTTCTGAATAATGATGTGACAGTTATTCATTCGGACTGGATGAGTGAGCTTCTGGGAGTATGCCAGAGAGAAGAAGTTGGAGCTGTTGGTGCCAGGCTCCTTTATCCGGATGATACTATACAGCACGCAGGATGTGTGGTAGGAATGGGAGGTATTGCCGGAAATCTTTTTGTAAACATGCCGGCCAGACGGACAGGATACCTGCATAAGGCTTCAATTCTCCAGGATATGAGTGCAGTGACCGCAGCATGTATGATGATGAAGAAAAGTGTATTTGAACAGGCCGGAGGGTTTACAGAGGAGCTTGCCGTGGCATTTAATGATGTTGATCTTTGCCTGAAAGTGAGGTCGCATGGGCACCTGGTAGTCTATGACCCTTATGCGGAGCTTTACCACTACGAGTCAAAATCGCGTGGAGCAGAAGACAGTAAAGAAAAAGTACGACGTTTTCAGTCAGAAATCGAATATATGAGGTGTCACTGGTCGGAGATCCTGAAAAACGGGGATCCATATTATAATAAAAACCTTTCCCTTACAAAATGGAATTATTCTCTGAAACCTCAACCTGGAATGGGAAAGAAGAAGGGATAAAGAATGCAGGAAGTATCGGTCATTATTCCTAATTTTAACGGGAAGTCTTATCTGGAGGGTGTTCTTACAAGTCTGGAACACCAGAGCGTGAATAATTTTGAAGTAATTCTGGTTGATAACGGTTCCAGTGACGGAAGTTGTGAATACGTGTCACGGGTTTTTCCCTGGGTTCGTCTGATCAGGCTGTCAGAAAATTTTGGATTCTGCAGAGCAGTTAATGAGGGAATTAAAACATCGGACTCCCCTTATGTTCTTCTTTTGAATAATGACATAGAGGCTGATGGGAATTTTATTGAGGAAATGACAGCTGCGATTAAACGTCATAAAAAAGCTTTTGCCTGCGGAGCAAAGATGATCCGATTTTATGACAGAGACAGAATTGATGATGCAGGTAATTACTATTGTGCCCTTGGATGGGCCTTTGCCAGGGGAAAAGGTAAGGATATCCATACCTGTGAAAAAGAGCAGAAAATTTTTTCGGCCTGTGCAGGAGCTGCAATATACAGAAGAGAAGTTTTCAACAGAATCGGTTATTTTGATGAAGAACATTTTGCTTATCTGGAAGATACGGACATAGGGTACAGAGCAAGGATTTTTGGATATGAAAACTGGTATGCACCCAGGGCGGTTGTCTATCACATTGGAAGTGGTACAAGCGGTTCAAGATACAATCAGTTTAAGATTCGTTATTCTTCCAGAAACAATATCTACATGTTGTACAAGAATATGCCTTTCCTGCAGCTGGTTCTCAATTTGCCTTTACTTATAGCAGGATTTGGGATTAAAACTATTTTTTTTGCTTCAAAAGGATTTGGAAGAGAATATCTTGCCGGAATTAAAAATGGTTTTCAGATCAGTAAAAAAGACAGAAAAATTCCTTTTAGAATTCAATACTTTTCCAATTATGCGAAGATTCAGCTGGAATTGTGGATAAATATATTTCACCGTTTCTTTGGATGAGGAAAAGTAATTAACTGATTTACGGAAAGTTTATAAATTTTCTGAGAAGATTTTGTTGCATTTGAATTTCAAGTATTATAATATAGAAGCGATAGAAAAATGAGGTGACAAGAGATTGTTAATGGATAATGAGAAAAATTTCAGTCGTCTCCATATGCTTATTGATGCAATCGTTCTTGCATTGTCATATATTATTGCCTGGATGATTCGTTTTGTGGGTCCCATGTCATCAACTGCAGTGAGAACCAGAAGCTTTGAGCAGTACATGATGATGTTGATCTTCATTATACCTCTTTATTTGCTTTTGTATCAGGCCTTTACATTGTATACGCCTATGCGTATGCAGGGACGCCGGCTTGTGTTGGCCAATATTATAAAAGCCAATACACTTGGACTCCTTATTCTTATGTTTACATTTTATATGGTAGATGAAGGAGACTATTCCAGATCAACTTATATCATGTTCTATGGAATAAATATTGTTCTGCAGTGGGGGACGCGCATGCTGATTTTTGCTCTTCTCAAGAATATGAGGGAGCATGGCCTGAATCAGAAACAACTGATCTGTGTAGGTTACAGCAGAGCCGCAGAGGAGTATATTGACCGTGTGCTTGCTAATCCCCAGTGGGGTTATGTGATTCGTGGGATACTGGATGATAATGTGCCGGCAGGCACTGTATATAAGGGAATTAAGGTAATAGGAAGAATTGCCAATCTGAATGTGATCCTTCCTGCCAACCGTCTGGATGAGATTGCCATAACACTGGGACTGAGTGAGTATTATCGCCTGGAAGAGATTGTAGCTTTATGTGAAAAGTCAGGAGTACACACGAAATTTATACCGGATTATAATAAGATCATTCCAACGAAACCATATACGGAGGATATTCTGGGACTTCCCGTGATCAATATCCGTTATGTGCCTCTGAACAATACGTTTAATGCACTTGTGAAGAGAACTATGGATATTGTGGGATCAATCATTGGTATAATTGTTGCATCGCCTTTGATGCTTCTGATGTGTATTCTTATAAAGCTCACATCACCCGGCCCTTTGATCTATAAGCAGGAAAGAGTAGGACTTCATAATAAAACATTCTGGATGTATAAATTTCGCTCCATGGAAGTACAGCCTGAATCAGAAGAGAAGAAAGCATGGACAGTCAAGAATGACCCAAGAGTGACAGGAATCGGGAAATTTATGCGTCATACCAGTATTGATGAGCTTCCACAGCTTTTTAATATTCTGAAAGGTGATATGAGTCTGGTGGGGCCCAGACCTGAGAGGCCTTTCTTTGTGGAAAAGTTCAGGGAGGAAATTCCCAGGTATATGGTCAAACATCAGGTACGTCCCGGTCTGACCGGATGGGCACAGGTGAATGGGTACCGTGGAGATACTTCTATCAGGAAAAGAATAGAATATGATCTGTATTATATAGAAAACTGGAGTATAGGACTGGACATAAAGATCATATTGCTTACGTTTTTCAAAGGCTTTATTAATAAAAATGCATATTAGATAAGGGGAAAGAGAATGTCTAAACCAGGTAAAAAGAAAAGGAAAGTATTGTTTATTGTTGAAATTGTGGTGCTTTTACTGTTTATTGGAGGTTTATATGCGTACGGACAGATTTCATCCAAACTGGACAAGATTAAACAGCCTGAACTTGATGAACAGAAAATTTATGTAAATGCAGAAGCTCCTACAGTAACCGGATATTCTACTTATGTTTTGTTTGGAATTGATACCAGAGGAGCTGGATCCCAATATTCTGCTAAGAACAGTGACACCATAATCATTGTAAGTGTAAACAATGATACAAAAGAAGTAAAAATGGCATCTGTTTACAGAGATACTCTTCTGAATGTTGGAAATGATACCTACACTAAAGCTAATGCTGCATATGCTTATGGTGGTCCTGAGCAGGCTATTTCTATGTTGAATACTAATCTTGACCTGAATATCACAGATTATGCTACTGCGGATTTTTCAGCACTTGTAGAAGTTGTAGATGAACTTGGCGGTCTTGATATTCCCTTATCTTATGCGGAAATAGAACATATGAACAATTATTGCCAGGAGACGTCCAAACTTACAGGAAAGGACTATACACCTGTTGAAAAACCTGATCCCGCACCTGCAGATCAGGAAGCTATTATCGGAACATACCATCTGAATGGCGTGCAGGTTACATCTTATTGCCGTATCCGTTACACTTCAAGCCTTGATATGGGACGTACAGAACGTCAGAGAAAAGTCCTTGGAATGCTTTTTGATAAGGCAAAGAAAGCTGGATTATCTTCTATTTTCAATATTATGGACAAAGTGTTTCCTATGGTTCAGACTTCGCTTTCCAAGCAGGAGATACTGAAGCTGATTCCGACTATGATTGGATATAAATTCGGGGATACTACCGGATTCCCGTCTCAATATAAGTTTTCCAATGTCAGAGGCAGTATTATTGTGCCCACTACATTGGAGAGTAATGTTGCAGAACTTCATAAATTCCTTTATAATGAAACGAATTATACACCTTCTTCAGAGGTCGCTGCTCGCAGTGAAAAAATTATGGAAATTGTAGGAGGAGAAGGAAAACTGGATGATGCAGCTGTCAATACTGTACAGGATGATGGAACTGATACAGCTGATGATACTTTTGTATGGTCTGAAAATACAGGATCAGATGCAGATTACAGTAACAATGATTCCGTTAATACTGATGGTTATGATGATACAGGTAATACTGATTATGATGAAAATACCGGAGATTCAAGCGGTGACACTGATTATGACAATACAGAGGACACAGGTGATATCAGTTATGACAATACTGCAGATACAGGTGACACCGGTTATGATGATACTGAAAGTTCAGGAGACATTGAGGAGAATTTCAGCGATAGTGGGGAAGATATTACTGCAGAGGAATAATTATTATTGTGTACAGAAACTAATAATCAACAGAATCAGATATGAAAAAGGCCATCCATCTGAAAGGATGGTCTTTTCTTTCAATAAATCTGACGGGGAGCATAGAAAATATGAAAAATGTAAAGGTAGATGTGATCATTCCAGTATACAAGCCTGATAAGAAATTTGAAATTCTGCTGAAAAGACTTCAGGAGCAGGAATGCAGACCTAATCGTATTATCGTAATGAATACAGAAGAAAAATACTGGATGAAGGAATGGGAGAAATGTCCTTTTCTGGAGGTACATCATTTGGAAAAAAAGGATTTTGATCACGGAGGAACCAGAAAGAAGGCAGCAACTCTTTCTGATGCAGATATTATGGTTTTTATGACCCAGGATGCCCTCCCGGCAGATAAAAGTCTGATCACTAATCTTATACAGCCGTTTTCTGGAAATGAAAATATAGGAGCATCTTATGCAAGGCAGCTTCCTTTACCTGACTGTAGTTATCTGGAACGGTATACAAGGTCATTTAATTATCCGGAAAAATCTGTTGTAAAGACCTCTGCAGATATGGAAAAATATGGGATTAAAACATTCTTCTGTTCAAATGTTTGTGCTGCTTATGATAAACAAATATATGAAAAGGCCGGTGGTTTTCCGGAACGTGCAATTTTTAATGAAGATATGATATGTGCAGGAAATATGATTAAAGCAGGTTATGCAGTTGCTTATACAGCACAGGCCAGAGTATATCATTCTCATAATTATTCCGGCATGCAACAGTTTCACAGAAATTTTGACCTAGGTGTATCACAGGCGGAGAATCCGGAAATATTTGACGGTGTACCTTCTGAAAAAGAGGGAATCCGGCTGGTTAAAAGAAGCATAGCATATCTTATCAGAACAGGCCACATCTGGCTGATTCCCAGACTGATCTGGCAGAGTGGCACCAAATATGCAGGCTATTTACTTGGAAAGAGATTTAGAAAACTTCCCCGAAGAGTTGTCCTTGCCTGCACAATGAATAAAGAATACTGGAACAGAAACTGAAGTATTCTATTCACTGGTTTTTCCCACATCAGACACATTTTGAACACAATTCATTGATATACTAAACCTATAAAAAGGACAGAAGGGATCATCGTATATGAATGATGAAATAAATAGAAACCAGGATCAGCAGGATTCTGATCTTCAGATTTCTGAGCAGCTTCCACCAAAATACGAGCATTATCAGCTCCGGCAGGAAGAAGATTCTTCTTTTCATAAAATGCCGGAGAAAGAACCCCATACCGGTTTTGCAAAAAAGGTGGGAATGACCATACTCCTGGCTGTTATTTTCGGGTTTGTGGCTGGTACTGTTTTTCTTGGCATAAATATGATTGCCGGAAGATTTACCAGTGGAAATGGTCAGATTGGTACAACACAGAGCGTAACAGAAACTGATATCTCAGAAGGTACAGAAGTTAAATCTTTACAGGATACAGCGCAGGAGAATGGTACTGTTGCTGCTGTTGCACAGGCAACCATGCCTTCTGTGGTAGCCATAACATCTGTCAGTATTCAGAAGATTCCCAGTTTTTTTGGTTATGGTACAAGGCAGTATACAAGTGCGGGCAGCGGTTCTGGGATTATTGTGGGAGAAAATGATAAAGAACTTCTGATTGCTACAAACAATCATGTGGTAGAGGGTTCTTCTACTTTAAGTGTTTGTTTTATAGGAAATGATGTTATAAATGCGGAAGAAGAAACCAGAGATCTTGTCAGTCAGGATGGAGATCTGAATATAGAAGATGCTGTTACTGCACAGATTAAAGGTACAGATGAAGAGAACGATCTGGCTGTAGTTGCAGTTCAGAAATCAGATATTCCACAGGATACTTTGAACCAGATAAAAATAGCCAAAATTGGTAATTCAGATGATCTTGTGGTTGGAGAACAGGTAGTTGCAATCGGCAATGCACTTGGGTATGGTCAGTCAGTTACTTCCGGGTGGATCAGCGCATTGAACAGGACTATCACCTCAGATGACGGTGCAAGCAGTTCCAACCTTATTCAGACAGATGCAGCCATTAATCCAGGTAACAGTGGGGGAGCACTTCTGAATCTGAAGGGAGAACTTATCGGAATTAATTCTGCTAAATTTGCAGATAATGCAGTGGAAGGAATGGGGTATGCCATCCCTATTTCCAAGGCTCAGCCCATACTGGAAGATCTTATGAACCGACAGACAAGGGAAAAAGTCAAAGACGATAAAAAGGGCTATCTGGGAGTAAGTCTTGCCAATCTTACTTCTGAGGCAATACAGATGTATAATATGCCTTCCGGGGCTTTTATAAGAGGAGTGGATGAAGATACTCCTGCAGAGAAGGCCGGATTGTGCAAAGGAGATATCATTGTAAAGTTTGACGGACAGAAAGTAAGTGACAGTGATAGTCTTCTTACTCTCCTTCAGTATTATAAAGCCGGAGAATCTGTGAATGTGGAAGTTGCCAGACTGGATAACGGAGAGTATGAAGAAAAAACTTTACAGGTTGTTCTTGGCCTCAGACCTGAGACAGAGCAGTAGAGAAGCAACATACAGGGGATGCAAAAAGATCGGCGTCCCCTTTTTCAATTTATAAAAACTTAATTTTGATATATGGAGCAAGTGTGGTATAATTTCAGAAAGACAAATGAAAGGGAAAGGAATTGTTATGGCAGACAATAATAATGATGATGATAAAGTAATTGTGGAAGAAACGGCGAATAACAAAGATAAGGGTGCAGGGGATGAGTATGAGAAATTCTGTTTTCTCTGCCACAGACCTGAGAGTAAAGCCGGTTCTATGATCGATCTTCCCAATAATATACATATATGCACAGATTGTATGCAGAAGAGCTTTAATACTATGAATCAGCAGATGACTGATGGCAGGTTGAATTACTCAGATCTGCTGAATATGCCAAATATCAGTATGATTGATCTGAGTGGCTTTCAGAATCCAGGGCAGCAGCCTAAGAAGGTTAAGAAGAAAAAGAAAGAAGAGAAACCGGCACTGGACCTTAAGAATATTCCTGCTCCACACAAAATTAAGGCTACTCTGGATCAGTATGTGATTGGACAGGAAAAAGCTAAAAAGGTAATGTCCGTGGCAGTATACAACCATTATAAGAGGGTTGCAACCAATACCATGGATGAAATTGAAATTGAGAAATCCAATATGCTGATGATTGGACCGACGGGATGTGGGAAGACTTATCTTGTAAAGACTCTTGCAAAACTTCTTGATGTTCCTCTTGCCATTGCTGATGCAACTTCTCTGACAGAGGCAGGCTATATTGGAGATGATATTGAGAGCGTAGTTTCCAAGCTTCTTGCCGCAGCAGACAATGATGTGGAAAAAGCAGAGCATGGAATTATCTTTATTGACGAAATTGACAAGATTGCCAAGAAAAAAAATACCAATCAGCGTGATGTGAGCGGAGAGGCTGTTCAGCAGGGAATGCTGAAACTTCTGGAAGGCAGTGAGATTGAGGTTCCTGTAGGAGCCAACAGCAAAAATGCCATGGTTCCCCTCACAACTGTAAATACAAGGAATATTCTTTTTATCTGCGGCGGGGCTTTTCCTGATCTGGAGAACATTATTAAAGAGAGATTGAATAAGCAGGCTTCTATCGGATTTTATGCTGATCTTAAGGATAAGTATGACAATGATCCCCATATTCTGGAAAAAGTAACAGTAGAGGATCTTCGTAACTTTGGCATGATACCAGAATTTATCGGACGTCTTCCGATTATTTTTACATTGGATGGACTGACAGAAGACATGCTTGTCAAAATTCTCAAAGAACCAAAGAATGCTATACTGAAACAGTATCAGAAGCTTTTGGCACTGGATGAAGTGAAACTGGAATTCGAGGAAGGTGCTTTGCATGCAATTGCATCCAAAGCTATGGAGAGGAATACAGGTGCCAGAGCACTGCGTGCGATCCTGGAAGAGTATATGCTCGATATTATGTATGAAATACCCAAAGATGACAGTATAGGACAGGTGATCATTACCAAAGAATATATTGAAGGAACCGGTGGCCCTAAGATTCTGCTGCGAGGTCAGGAACTTCCAAGAATCCAGCAGGTATAATAATGGCAACTGTATAATAGTAAATAAATGTAGAAAGGAGATAAATTCTATGAGTACAGACTTTTTTGACGGATTGGCTAGAACACTTTCAAAGACTACAAAGGAATTATGCAGAACGACAAAAGAATTAGGTGCACGGGCAGAGCAGACTATTGAAGCACAGAAGATCCGTAACAGAATCGCAGGAGAGGAACAGACCATAGAGAAGATTAAGAAGGATATAGGCAGCGTGGTCTATAAGAGACATTCAGAAGGACAAGGTTTGGATGGTGAACTGAGTTCGCTATGTCAGGAGATTGACCGTCATTATCTTAAGGTCAGAGAGTACAGAGATAATGCAGCTAAAATAAAGGGACAGAAGATTTGTCCATCATGTGAGAAAGAAGTAAACATTGATGTGAGTTTCTGTCCATACTGTGGGACTCCCTGCCCTACTCCCGAACCGGCTGAAAATGTAGAGAAAAGTACACAAGCAGTACCTGAATCACAAACAGAAACTCCAGAGACAGAAGAATCTGAAGAGCAGGAGAAGCCGGAGGAAGAGAAAGAAGAAAGATCGGAAGAAGATTCATCAGAAAAAACAGAAGAATAAAGAAGAAAAGATTCTCTTGAAAAAAGGGAATCTTTTTTTGATGTCATAGAAAAGTACTCCATATTGTTCTATGAAGATTTCGAATTCCTATGACATAAAAAATGCTCCGCGCAGGATTCTTTCTTGTAAAATAATAATAAAGATTACAAAATAGTTAAAAAATGTTGCATTTATTGTAAAATATGGTACATTAGTATATATATGACAAATGAAAATAACTGATAACAAAAAGGAGCATGAAAATGAAAAAAAGAAAATTAAATCATATCTTTCTGAGTGGTATGCTCAGTCTGTCTGTTTTGCTTACTGGAATTCCGGTATCTGCACAGGAATTCAGTGAAGACACGTCAGAAGAAACAGAACAGTTTTCCGTAGAAACGGATCAATTCTCCAGTGAGGCGGCGATGGCATCGTCTGCTATTTCAATCAGTACATCTGCCTTCCCGGATCAGATTTTTCGGTCGTATATTCTGAAAAATGTGGATACTAACCAGGATAAAAAGCTTTCTTCCACGGAAATAGGTGCTTTCAAGAAAATGGATCTGAAGGGCCTGGGAATTTCCAATCTGAAAGGAATAGAGTATTTTACATCTCTGACGGAATTAAATGCTTCAGGAAATAAACTGAAATCTGTTAATCTGACAAAGAACAGCAAATTAACATTTATCAATGTAAGCAAGAACAGCCTGTCAGGTACACTGGATCTCAGGAAGTGCCTGAAAATGAAATATGTTGTATATTCCCATAACAGTCTTAAAAAGGTATTGATGCCTGATAAGAAATATCTGAAATCTCTGGACTATATTGATGCAAGCTATAACAAATTCACATCACAGGCAGATGCAGGACTATCTGTTATTACCAGTAGATACATTCCGAATTTTACACAGATAGATGCAAGTAATAACAGAATCACTTCATTTAACTGTTCGGGATTTGAAGGAATTCTTGATCTCAGTAATAATAAAATTACCAAACTGTCAGGCGGAAGTGAAGGATATCAGGCAGCGGCACTTTATCTGGAAGGGAACTCTCTTAGCCAGACTTCCTCTATTGACTTTACACCGGAGTGGGTGAAAGAGCCTCAGAGATTCAGCTGTGACTCAAGTGTAAAGAAAAAAGTTAAAATGATCAAGGCAAAACTTTCCGCCCAAGCCGACTGGAGCAAAATAACATTAAATGTGGGTTCCAGTTCTCAGGATGCAGTTTATAAACTGGAAAGAAAAACAGGAAATGGTGCATACAAAACAATTAAAGTATGGAATCAGGGAGAACTGAATGACCCTGAATTTGGAGATGATTTCACAGATACCAGTGTGACAGCAGGAACCACTTACACTTACAGACTTACTGCATCAGTACAGATTCAGGATAGGAACAAAAAGAATCAGACCTGGTCCAATAATGTAACTGTTACGGCAAGAGCAGCAGCTTCCCAGCCGTCCATCAGTGTGGCTTCCAGTAAAAAAAGAACTGCAACAGTTACCTGGAAAGCTGTATCAGGAGCCAATGCATACGAGGTATATTATGGAACCAGCAATAAATCTGTAAAGACAGCAGTAACAGGAAAAAATGGCACAACAAAACTTTCCGTGAATCGTACTAAGCTTAAGAGCGGTAAAACATATTATTTCAGAGTGCGTGCTTTCAAGCTTGTAAATGGGAAAAAAATCTATACTTCATACAGCAGTGTGAAGGGAGTTAAGGTTAAGTGATAAAAAGGGGAAGTTACGGCCAGACCGTAGCTTCCCCTTAAAAATGGCAAAAAAATAATGCAGAAGATGGGACTTGAACCCACACGATCTTGCGACCACAGGCACCTGAAGCCTGCGCGTCTGCCAATTCCGCCACTTCTGCATTCTTTCCAAATCAATCGCTTAATCGCGACTGCTTGATTATAATACCGCAAATTGTATAGAAAGTCAATACACAATTTTAAATTTTTTTATTTAAAAATCTTTTTTATACAAACATAATTATTTTTAGTGCCATATTCAGTTGAAAACAGGAGATTCTTATGATACAATTTTGAAGATTTAGGAAAAAATAAGTAACAAAGAAAGGGAGATTGTATGAAAGCATTTCTGATACTTGAAGATGGCCATGTATTTACAGGAACAAGCATAGGTTCTGCGAGAGATGTGATCAGTGAAATTGTTTTTAATACTTCTATGACAGGATATCTGGAAGTAATGACGGATCCTTCTTATGCAGGACAGGCGGTATGTATGACTTATCCCCTTATTGGAAATTATGGAATCTGTTATGATGACCAGGAGTCCAGGAAACCTTGGGTGGATGGCTTTATTGTTCGTGAATTATCTCGCGTTCCCAGCAATTTCAGAAGCGTTGATACCATTCAACATTTTCTCGTTAAACATGATATTCCTGGTATTGCCGGAATCGATACCAGAGCACTGACTAAGATTCTCCGTGAAAAAGGAACTATGAACGGTATGATCACAGTGAACGAGAATTATGATCTTGATACAATCATCCCTAAATTAAAAGCATATACCACAGGTAAAGTAGTAGAGAAGGTAACCTGCCGGGAAAAAGAAGTTTTAAAAGGTAACGGCCCCAAAGTCGCTCTTCTTGATCTGGGGGCAAAAAGAAACATTGCCCGTTCCTTAAACAGGAGAGGATGCCAGGTTACCATTTATCCTGCTTTTACCTCTGCAGAAGAGATCCTGAAAGGAAATCCTGACGGAATTATGCTCAGCAATGGCCCGGGAGATCCTAAGGAATGTACTTCCATAATTAATGAAATAAAGAAACTTTATGATTCAGATGTGCCCATTTTTGCCATCTGTCTGGGGCACCAGCTTATGGCACTTGCTACAGGAGGAGATACCTACAAGATGAAGTATGGACACCGTGGAGGCAATCATCCGGTGAAAGATCTTGCCACAGGAAGAGTGTATATTTCTTCTCAGAATCATGGTTATGTGGTGGATTCTGAAAAGCTGGAAGAGAAAAATATTGCCAGACCGGCTTTTGTAAATGTGAATGATGGAACCAATGAAGGAATGTCCTATGTGGGTAAAAATATTTTTACCGTTCAGTTTCATCCGGAAGCTTGTCCTGGTCCTCAGGATTCTGGTTACCTGTTTGACAGATTTATGGATATGATGGGAGGAAATAAGTAATGCCAAGAAATAAAGACATTAAAAAAGTACTTGTAATCGGTTCCGGCCCTATCATTATCGGCCAGGCAGCAGAATTTGATTATGCAGGAACACAGGCCTGCCGTTCACTGAAAGAAGAAGGCCTGGAGGTGGTACTTTTAAATTCCAATCCTGCCACCATTATGACTGATAAAGATATTGCAGACAGAGTTTATATTGAACCACTGACTCCTGAAGTTGTGGAACAGCTTATCTTAAAAGAAAAACCAGACAGTGTTCTTCCAACACTGGGAGGTCAGGCAGGACTTAATCTTGCTATGGAACTGGATGAGAAAGGATTCCTGAAGGAACATAATGTCCGTCTCATCGGTACCACAGCAGAAACCATCAAAAAAGCAGAGGACAGGCAGGAATTTAAGGATACCATGGAGAAGATCGGCGAGCCGGTGGCTGCCTCTAAAGTGGTAACCACAGTGGAAGATGGTCTTGCCTTTACCAATACCATCGGGTATCCGGTGGTTCTTCGCCCTGCTTATACCCTGGGCGGAAGCGGCGGTGGAATTGCCCATAATGAAATGGAACTCAGGGAGATTCTGGAGAACGGTCTTCGTCTTTCCCGTGTGGGAGAAGTCCTTGTGGAACGCTGCATTGCCGGATGGAAAGAAATCGAGTATGAGGTTATGCGTGACAGCGCAGGAAACTGTATTACTGTCTGCAATATGGAGAATATTGACCCTGTTGGCGTTCATACAGGAGATTCCATTGTTGTAGCTCCTTCTCAGACTCTGGGAGATAAAGAGTATCAGATGCTTCGTACATCAGCATTGAATATAATTACAGAACTGGGAATCACAGGCGGCTGTAATGTGCAGTACGCCCTGAACCCGGACAGCTTTGAATACTGTGTGATCGAGGTGAATCCCCGTGTCAGCCGTTCTTCCGCACTGGCAAGCAAGGCAACCGGTTATCCAATCGCAAAGGTAGCAGCCAAGATCGCACTGGGTTATACACTTGATGAGATCAAAAATGCCATTACAGGCAAGACATATGCAAGCTTTGAGCCAATGCTGGATTACTGTGTGGTTAAGATTCCACGTCTTCCCTTTGATAAATTTATTACTGCAAAGAGAACGCTTACTACCCAGATGAAGGCAACCGGTGAAGTTATGAGTATCTGCAATAACTTTGAAGGTGCTTTAATGAAGGCTATCCGTTCTCTTGAACAGCATGTGGACAGCCTGATGTCTTATGATTTTACACAGCTTACGAATGAAGAGCTGATTGAGGAACTGAAGGTGGTGGATGACAGGAGAATCTGGAAAATTGCAGAAGCCATCCGCAGAAACATTCCTCAGGAAGAGATTCATCAGATTACCAAAATAGATCTGTGGTTTATTGATAAGATTGCGGTCCTGGTGGAAATGGAGCAGTCTCTTAGGACACAGGAACTTACAAAAGATCTTCTTCTGGAAGCAAAACGTATGGAATTTCCGGATTATATTATTGCCGGCCTTTCGGGAAAAACAGAAGAAGAAATCAAAAATATGCGTCATGAGATGGGAATCAGAGCTGCCTATAAGATGGTGGATACCTGTGCTGCAGAATTTGCTGCAGAAACTCCTTACTATTATTCTGTATACGGAGATGAGCAGACAGAAAATGAGGCATCTGCCACACCAGGTAAGAAAAAGATTCTTGTCCTTGGTTCCGGTCCTATCCGCATCGGCCAGGGAATCGAGTTTGACTTCTGTTCTGTACATTGTACCTGGGCCTTTGCAAAGGAAGGATACGAAACTATCATTATCAATAACAATCCGGAAACAGTCAGCACGGACTTTGATATTGCAGACAAGCTTTATTTTGAACCTCTTACACCGGAAGATGTGGAGAACGTGGTAAACATTGAGAAACCAGACGGAGCAGTGGTTCAGTTTGGCGGACAGACAGCTATCAAGCTGACGCAGGCATTGTTGAAGATGGGCGTAAAGATTCTTGGAACTTCTGCTGAAGATGTGGATGCAGCAGAGGACAGAGAACTTTTTGACAATATTCTTGAACAGTGTCATATTCCAAGACCAAAGGGACATACAGTATTTACGGCTGAAGAAGCTAAGAAAGCTGCCAATGACCTGGGCTATCCTGTACTTGTTCGTCCTTCCTATGTGCTGGGAGGCCAGGGTATGAGAATTGCTGTCAGTGATGAGGACGTGGAAGAATATATTGGCATCATTAACCAGATCGCACAGGAACATCCTATTCTGGTGGATAAATATCTTCTTGGAAAAGAGATCGAGGTAGATGCAGTCTGTGACGGAGAACAGATTCTGATTCCGGGAATTATGGAGCATATTGAGCGTGCAGGCATTCATTCCGGAGACAGTATTTCTGTATATCCTGCTCAGACTATCAGTGAAAACGCAAAAAAAACCATTTCAGATTACACAGAGCGTCTTGCCAGGGCACTTCATGTTATTGGTATGATCAACATTCAGTTCATTGTATGTGGGGAAGAAGTTTATGTAATTGAAGTAAATCCACGTTCCAGCCGTACAGTACCATATATCAGCAAAGTGACAGGTATCCCTATTGTTCCGCTGGCTACAAGGGTAATTCTGGGCCATAAACTGAAAGACATGGGTTATAAGCCGGGTCTTCAGCCTGAGGCAAAATATTTTGCAATTAAAATGCCAGTATTCTCCTTTGAAAAAATCCGAGGTGCAGATATCAGTCTGGGACCGGAGATGAAGTCAACCGGTGAATGTCTGGGTATAGCTGAAACCTTCAATGAAGCACTTTACAAGGCATTTCTTGGAGCTGGTATCCACCTGCCCAAATACAGGAATATGATCATCACCGTGAAAGATGAAGATAAGCAGGATATTATCCCTATTGCAAGAAGATTTGAAGCACTGGGATACAGAATCTATGCAACGCTTGGTACTGCAAAGGTGCTGAAAGAAAACGGAATCAGAGTGATCAGAACCAATAAACTGGAGCAGCCTGCGCCTAACCTGATGGATCTTATTCTCGGTCATAAGATCGATGTGATCATTGATACACCGCCTCAGGGAGTAGAACATCAGAGGGATGGTTTCCTGATCAGACGTAATGCCATTGAAACCGGAGTAAATGTGCTTACTTCCCTGGATACTGCAGAGGCTCTTGTAACAAGTCTGGAAAATACGGATCTTCACAATCTGTCTCTGATTGATATTGCAACAATTGCAAGAAGGTAAAGGAATTAAACATGAACTTTTTTGAACTTTTAAAAGTTATTTTCCTGGGTATTGTGGAGGGCATTACAGAATGGCTTCCCATCAGCAGTACGGGACATATGATTCTGGTGGATGAATTTATCCATCTGAATATGACAGATGAATTTAAGAATCTGTTTCTTGTGGTGATTCAGCTGGGAGCAATCCTGGCTGTGGTGGTTTTGTACTGGCATAAGCTATGGCCCTTTCACATTAAACAGATATCAAAAAATACACAGGCAATGCTTGACAGGCAGCCTGCAGTTTCCCGGGGTATTTTGACCTTTGTGAAAAAATTCTGTGACAAAGATAAGTGGATTTTGTGGTTTAAGATCATAGTAGCATGCATTCCAACCATTCTTATTGGACTTCCTTTTAATGATGTGATTGAAGAAAAGTTCAACAACTACGTGGTAGTTGCCATTGCGCTGATCGTTTATGGTGTGTTTTTTATTATAATCGAGAATTACAATAGAAAGAGAAAGCCTGCCTGCACAAGTCTTCAGAATCTTTCTTTTAAGACTGCATTTATTATCGGATTATTTCAGGTACTCTCTGTGATTCCGGGGACATCCCGTTCCGGATCTACCATTATCGGAGGAATACTGGCAGGAACCTCAAGAACTGTAGCTGCGGAATTTACCTTTTTCCTTGGAATTCCGGTTATGTTTGGAGCCAGTCTTCTAAAGCTTCTGAAATTTGGCTTTTCTTTTACAGCTGCTGAAGTGATCGTTCTCGTAGTAGGAATGGTTGTGGCATTTCTGGTTTCCATTGTTGCCATCAAATTTCTGATAGGATATATTAAGAAACATGATTTTAAAGTCTTTGGATGGTACAGAATCGTGCTTGGTATTCTTGTGCTTGGATATTTTATAGGAAAAACAATGTTGGCATAAATAAAAAGATCCCGGTTTATCCGGGACCTTTCTGTTTATATGAAAATAATTTTTCCAGAATCTGATGTGTCATAGCCTGTAAGATTCTCTATTTCTTTCTTGAATTCCGGGGACTGTATGATCTCTTTAAATGGAGAAAAACCTGTCTTCTGAAGAGAATCATCAGGCATAACAAGATACATAGGAATTTTTTTCAAAGGAATAAAGTCAATATCTGTGAAATACCGGGAGATCATTTCTTCTCCTATTGCTGCATCTGCAGTGCCGTCTGCTACAGTGGAAGCAGCTGACATATCAGATACGGTTTCGTTTCCGTATCCGGCTATCTGCTCTTTTCTGATTCCGGATTCTTTCATCATACGGTCCAGATAAATTCTGCGAAAGCTTCCCTTTTCCCTGGTGGTTAAAGTCACGTTCTCTTTTGTAAGATCTTGAACGGAAGTAATATTTTTGGGGTTTCCTTTTTTTACATAAAATCCTACCCTGTATTCATATATGGTCAGAAGCGCAAGAGACAGTCCCGGCACCAGGCTTTTTATATCCTCAGGATTAAGGCTTGCGGCTGCAATATGTGCTTTTCCAAAATATAAGGCATATATTCCGTTATAATCATTCATATGAGACTGAAGTACAGGAAGACTGCCAGGGTATGTGGAAATTTTGCCAAGAAGTAATTCCAGAGCAGGAGAAGTCTGCCCACTCAGTATGATACCGGTTGAGTGAAGAAGGTAATCTCTTTTTAACAGGGAACTTTCCGGTTGAAAACTGTAACGGTAAGAAGGCACAGGTTCCTGTGAGGGAGTACCCTTAATATATTGTTCCAGCTGTTCTTCACTGATCCGCAGCTGTTTACCAATCTTGGATGACCCCAGTTCTCCACGTTTAATCAGTTCGTATACGGTGGTTTTTCTGATCTTTAGCCTGTCGGCTACTTCCTGGGCGGTTAACAGGTTATTCATCTATGCCTACCATTACGTTTGTGGCTTTGATCACAGCATAAGCGTCTGAACCTACTTTCAGATTCAGTTCATCAACCGCTGCACAGGAAATGGTTGCCGTAATAATGTTTCCTCCTCCTATGTCAATGGATACAATAGAGTTGACAGCTCCTTTGTTGATATTGATAACTTTTCCTTTCAGTTGGTTTCGTGCACTTAATTTCATAAAAAATTCTCCTTTCTCATTTATGTTTTATATCTATGATAGCATAGCAAAATAAAATTGACAATATATTGGAAATTATGTAAAATAAACTAAAATGAATAAAACAGAACAAAACAATACAAATATAAATGAAAGGCGGCGGCAAAATGAAAAAAAAGATTCTTGCAGTAATCCTGACAGGGGCATTATGTATGGGCATTTCAGGAACAGGTGTAATGGCGGATGAACAGAAAAATCTGAAAGGTGAGGTGTACACCTTTATTGCAGCCAGCTTAAGCAATGCTATGGATGAGGTTCAGAAGGATTTTAATGAGATCTGTCCGGATGTGAAAATCTTCTATAATGCGGACAGCTCCGGAACCTTACAGACACAGATTGAAGAAGGAGCGCGGTGTGATATATTTTTCTCTGCAGCAGATAAACAGATGGACGCTTTGAAAGAGGGTGGCTATGCCAAAGAAGATACGATTGCAGACATTCTTGAAAATAAGGTAGTGCTGATCAAGCCAAAGGATGGTAAAACAAGGGTTACAGGATTTGAGAATATCACAGAGGCTGATAATCTTGCTCTGGCAGGAGACAGCGTTCCGGTAGGACAGTATGCAAGAGAAATCTTCACCAATCTGGGAATTATGGATGAAGTAAATAAGATGGAGATCAATGAAGGTAAGAACGTATCAGAAGTTCTTGCAGCTGTCAGTGAGGGAAGTAATGAGGTTGGAGTTGTTTATGCCACAGATGCCGCTTCTGTAGCCGATAAGGTGGATGTGATCGCAGAGGCACCTGCAGAGGCACTGAAAACTCCTGTATACTATCCTGTTGGTATGATAGAAGATAAGGAAGCATCCGAAGATGATATTGCTGCATCGGAAGCATTTTTTGAATATATCAAGTCGGATGATGCTATGAAGGTATTTGAGAAATATGGATTTTCTGCAAAAAATTAACTGGAGTCCACTGTGGATCTCATTAAAAACCGGGGTTACGGCTACGGTAATTGCTTTTTTTCTGGGAATCTTCTGTGCCAGAAAAGTGATGAAGCTTAAACCCTCCCAGAGAGGAATCCTGGATGGAATCCTGACCATGCCTCTGGTCCTTCCTCCCACTGTTGCCGGTTTTATTCTTCTTATGATTTTCAGCCTGAAGCGTCCTCTGGGTACATTCCTTCTTGAGAATTTTGATATTAAGATCGTTCAGACCTGGAAGGGCTGTGTCATTGCTGCGGCAGTGATTGCTTTTCCTCTGATGTACAGAAATGCAAGGGCAGCCTTTGAGCAGATAGACATTAATCTAATCTTTGCCGGGCAGACCATTGGAATGAGTGACAGAAAAATATTCTGGAAAGTGATCATACCTGCTGCAGGGCCGGGGATAGCATCTGGAACGGTGCTTTCCTTTGCAAGAGCCATCGGCGAATATGGAGCTACTTCAATGCTGGCTGGTAATATACTTGGGAAAACAAGGACGGTTTCAGTGGCCATAGCAGCAGAGACTGCAGCAGGCAATTATGACATGGCTGCCTTTTGGGTAGTGGTGATCCTGATCATTTCCTTCTTCATCGTTGCTCTAATCAATATTGTTACCGGAAGGGGAATGAAGATGGGCAGGTGGCTGTAATGGGAGTTACGGTAGACATAGAAAAAAAATTTCCTGGATTTACCTTACGTGTTCAGTTTAAAAGCAATGGCCTTCCAATGGGAATTCTGGGAGCTTCCGGAAGCGGTAAAAGTATGACGCTTCGGTGTATTGCCGGCATTGAACGTCCTGACCGTGGTAAAATACTGGTAAATGACAGGGTTCTTTTTGATTCAGAGAAAAGGATCTGCCTGAACCCCCAGGAAAGAAAAGTAGGTTATCTTTTTCAGAATTATGCTCTTTTTCCCACAATGACAGTGGAAAAAAACATTGCCTGCGGATGCAGAGGAGACAGGGATTTCGTTAAGGAAAAAGTGGCAGATTACATAAGGCGTTTTCATCTTACAGGACTGGAGAAACACCGCCCTTCTCAGCTTTCCGGTGGGCAGCAGCAAAGAGTTGCGCTTGCCAGAATGATGATCACAGAACCTGAAGTAATTCTTCTGGATGAGCCGTTTTCTGCTCTGGACGGGTATCTGAAGGATATTCTGCAAAGAGAAATGCAGGATTTCCTGAGAGAATATCCGGGGGATATGATCCTTGTTACACACAGCAGGGATGAAGCATACAAATTTTGCAGTGAACTGACTCTGCTGGAAAACGGTCATGTCCTGACTTGCGGTGAGACGCGTTTGATTTTTGAAAATCCGGGAATTCTTCAGGCAGCCAGGCTGACAGGATGCAAGAATTTCTCTTCCATAGAAAAAATAGGACAACGCAGTATCTATGCGGTGGATTGGGGATTGGTACTTCACACCCGTGAAATTGTGACAGATGATATGACGCATGTGGGAATCCGTGGACACTGGATGAGACCTTCGAGTTCGGGCGGTGAGAATTGTATGCCTGTAAAGGTGGCAGAGTATATTGAGACTACATTTGAACACCAGTATCTGGTGAAAAATGCAGAAAATGAAAAAAGCACCCCACTGTGGTGGATGTGCCCCAAATCAAGTTTTGAGGAAAATCCCGAGAAAAGAGTGCCATCCTGGCTTTATCTTCCCAAAGAACATCTGATGCTGTTGAAAGATGAGAAAAAATAAAATTATTTTTTGGCGGAGCAGGTCTCTTATTTTTTATGGGAGCTGCCCCGCTTTTGTAATTTGTGGAAAAAGATACTATTCAGAATGATCTTTGCAGTATTTTACATAGCTGGCTACCATCATAGCCAGTTTGAAAGTGAGAGCATCCTCAAATACACGGATATCCAGCCCGAATTTGCGCTGAAGCTTCTCAAAACGGTACACCAGAGTGTTTCTGTGCACATATAATTTCCGGGATGTTTCGGAAAGGTTCAGATTGTTTTCAAAAAAGGTTCGTATGGTTATTAAGGTTTCTTCGTCAATGGATTCCAGGGTTCCATTCTGAAAAATCTCATCAATAAATAATTCGCAGACGGATAAAGGCAACTGGTAGATCAGTCTGCCAATGCCCAGCTGATTATATCCGAATACATTCTTATCCGCATAAAAAATCTTACCTACTTCAAGTGCCGTATGTGCTTCTTTATATGCATCCGGGAGACGTGAGATATCTTCACATACATTGCTGTATGAAACCCATGCAGAAGTCATGGCTTCAGTATTCAGCATATCTACAAGTATACAGGCAATGGAATTCAGGTCTTCATAGCTTTCCGTGGACTGGAGTTCCCTTACGATGATAATTCCGGAATCATCAACAGCTGTGATGAAATCTTTTGTTCTGGCCGAAAAGATATTCCGGATGGTTGCAAGAGCGTTCTCGTCCTTGTTCTGCTTGGTCTCCACAAGAAAAACAGCCCGGCGTGCCGTGGTGGAAATATGAAGCTTCTTAGCCCGGTTGAAGCAATCAACCTCAGAGTAGGAACCCAGCAGAAGATTCTGCATAAAAGTATTCTTGTCATTTTTTTCTGTATAAGCAGTAAAAAGGCTCTGGATCTGGCATACAGCCAGTTCTCCAATAGTGGATAAACTATCGCCTCTGCCCCACACAATGAGAACATAGGAAAAAGTCTGTCCTTCCATTATTTTATACAGGCTGCACTCTGTATTGGATATGCAGAGTGCATTGCTTTGACGGAATTCTTCCAGTCTGGAAGCTTCCGGAATTTTTTTATCACTTGTGGAAACAAAAATGCTGTTGTCCGGATTAATCAGACAGAAATCAAATCCACTGATGTTATTCCAGTCAGACAGGCATTTCTGCAGTATTTGCTGTATTTTCATTCAGATATCCTTTCAGTGTTTTTTATACTTTATTATAACATAAAAACCCGGGGAAATGTTCCCCGGGCCTGAAAAGATTCCTAAAATCAGTTGGTAATAACAAGTTCTGTTTCTTTATCGAAGAAGTGAGCTTTCTCCATATCAAATGCAAATTTAATAGGATCGCCTGTCTTGGATGTTGTACGCGGATCAACACGGGCTGTAACCTGTGTTCCGTTAACATCAAAGTATAAGAATACTTCAGCACCAAGAAGTTCGTAAACCTTAACAACAGAATTCATAGGTGCACTTGGAGAAGCTTCAATGAACATCTGGGAATCATGAATATCTTCCGGACGAATACCAAGAACAACAGTTTTTCCAACATATCCGCCATCTTTAAGAGCTTTTGCCTTAGCTGCCGGAACAATAAGTTCATGCTCACCAATGGAAGCAATAATATTTTCACCTTTTTCGGAGATAACTGCGTCCAGGAAGTTCATCTGAGGAGATCCCATGAATCCTGCAACAAATAAGTTGCCTGGTTTCTGGTACAGGTTCTGAGGTGTATCAACCTGCTGAACAACGCCATCTTTCATAACAACGATTCTGGTACCAAGGGTCATAGCCTCTGTCTGGTCATGTGTTACATAGATGATTGTAGCACCCAGTCTCTGGTGGATCTTGGAGATCTCAATACGCATCTGAACACGAAGTTTGGCATCCAGGTTGGAAAGAGGCTCGTCCATAAGGAATACCTTAGGATTACGTACAATAGCACGTCCCATAGCAACACGCTGTCTCTGACCACCGGAAAGAGCTTTCGGTTTACGATCAAGGAGTTTGTCCAGGTCAAGGATCTTGGCAGCTTCACGAACTGCTTTATCAATCTGATCCTTAGGAACTTTACGAAGTTTCAGACCAAATGCCATATTATCATATACTGTCATATGAGGATACAGAGCATAGTTCTGGAATACCATTGCGATATCACGGTCTTTAGGCTCTACATCGTTCATAACTTTGTCGCCGATTTTTAATGTACCGCCGGAGATTTCTTCCAGACCTGCAACCATACGAAGTGTAGTAGATTTACCACATCCTGAAGGTCCTACGAAAATGATGAATTCTTTATCTTCGATCTCCAGGTTGAAATCTTTAACTGCCTGGAAACCATTTGGGTAAGTTTTGTTAATGTGCTGTAATGATAAGCTTGCCATGATTATTATTCCTCCAAAATTATTTCATATTGTTTTTGCTGATTGATTACTCGTTTTTTCATCTGTAGACAGTATAGCGAAAAGGAGGGGGGATGGCTAGGGAAGAATCGTACAAAGATTTTTTTGGTTTTTTGACATTCTGACGAAAAGCCGTAACCAGTATCCGGGGATTCC
>JAXEUE010000222.1:0-20641 GCA_034115005.1 Blautia sp. | reverse complement strand
CCTCTTCCCGGAACAGGAGCATGGACCGGAGCTCTTATTGCTTCACTTCTTGACATTGATATCAAAAAATCGTCACTGGCCATACTGGTGGGAATCTGCATTGCTACATTTATTATGTACTTCGTTTCCTATGTGTTTGTAGGAAATCTGGTACACTGAATTTATAATAATTTCCGCTTTAACATTTCTGCATTGGAAGAATATTTCAATGCAGTTTCTTTTGTGATTTTTTTCTTTTTATAAAGCTCCAGAAGGCTCTGATCCATGGAAATCATATGCTCCTGGGAAGAGGAAGCTATCACACCGTCTATCTGATGTACCTTGTTGTCACGGATCATATTACGGATAGCAGGGTTCAGGCGCATAACTTCAAAGACAGGAATGCTGTGTCCATTTACATCCGGTACAAGCTGCTGGGAGATGACAGCCTGAAGAACCATGGAAAGCTGAATGGAGATCTGGCGCTGCTGTTCCGGATCAAATACATCTACGATACGTCCGATGGTGTTGGCTGCTCCTGTTGTATGCAGACTGGACAGAATCAGGTGGCCTGTTTCAGCTGCTGTCATAGCTGTCTGAATAGTCTCATAGTCTCTCATTTCTCCAAGAAGGATCACGTCAGGGCTCTGGCGGAGAGTAGCTCTCAGGGAAACCAGATAGCTCTCTGTATCTGTGCAGATCTCCCGCTGGCTGACAATACACTTATCATGCCTGTGCAGATATTCCAGAGGATCTTCCAGAGTAATGATATGACCTTCACGTGAATGATTGATACGGTCTACAATACAGGCGAGGGTGGTGGATTTTCCACTTCCGGCAGGTCCGGTTACAAGTACCATTCCTTTGGTAAAGTCAGATACAGACATAACGTCTTCCGGAATATTTAAAGCATCAGGATCAGGCAGTTCGAAGGCAATGACACGGATCACTGCTGCAAGAGAACCACGCTGTCTGTATGTATTGACACGGAATCTTGACAGACCGGGAATAGAAAAGGAAAAGTCATCGTCACCTTTCTGAAGAAGTATTTCCAGATTCCGGTTGTCTGCCATAGAGTAAATCTGACGAATAATTCTGTCCGTGTCATCAGGCATCAGACGCTCTTTATAATCTGAAAGCTTCCCATCAATTTTAAAACAGAGAGAATGACCTGCTATGATAAAAATATCTGAGGCGTGATTTTGGGTTGCGTACAATAGATATTCTGGTATATTCTGTTCGTTCATTTGTTTTCTCCTTTATAAACCTTTTGTCTGGTATCCGGCACCCATGTTCCTGTACTGATGGTGTTCCAGTTAAGAATTGCAGGTCTGGAGACAGTGTCTGCCCAGCTGGCATCCATATCAACAAGAAGAGTCTGACTGTCAGATATGGGAACTGTAAATGAAAGGATTTCTTCTTTACTGCTCCACCGAAAATCACTCTGTGTCCGGATAAAGGATTCCATTTGTCCGCAATATTCACTGAGAGAATCGGACGTTTTTATTGCCTTCTGTATATAATCTGCTGCAATGTTGTATAGTTCTGTGGCCTGGCTGCATGCATTATAGTAGGCAGTTGTCTGTTCCAGAGAACGCTCTGCGGTCTTAAGATCCTGTCTGGATGTTCCTAATGTGAGAAGCGACAGGATCACCAGACAGAGGATACAGAAAATCAGAAAGATAGATGGAATTCCCACCGTAATAAGACGGCTGTGTTTTTGCTTCATGAAACCTCCTCCTTTTTGCAGAAAGGAAACTTCAGCGTCTGACTGTATAAACTTTTTCCTGAAATATCATAGAAGTTAATTTCGGCAGTTTTTTCACTTTGTGAAACTTCCGGCAGTATACTCAAAATATAGTATTTATCTTTTTCCTGGCAGGAGTTCCATTTCCTGTCAAAAAAATATACAATCTGATTATGTTCCAATTTTTTTTCCGGGAAAAGAGAAGGAAAAGAATCTGTATTTCCATCCCAGCACTCCAGGGCTTCTCCTGCGCAAATGGTAAGTTCTTGGATATGGTTGTATTCCCGGGCTTTCTGTCTTTCTTTTCCTGCGGCTGCAAATACCTGAATACAGGCAGTGCAGGAAAGAGCAAGAAACAGGATTGAGAAAATCATTTCCATAAGAAAAAGACTTGTTTTAGAATGAGCTTTTATTTTTTGCATAATATTTCTCCCTTATTGTATCCGGGGACTTCCAGGATGGAGCAGAATACTGCAGCTGTGTTTATCCGGATCTTCAAAAGAAATTCTGTATAACCCCTCGGCTGTTTCATCAATGGCAAATGACTTTAATGAGGCAATGTCTGTTCCCATATTAAGAGAGGGAACATTATCCTGCAGGGTAAAAAGTTCTTTAAGGTTTCCGTCCAGAAGATAAATATATGTAATATATGTCTTATCATCTATCCTGTCTTTCATACAGAGAGCCTGTGTTCCATTTATGGTGTCAGTGTAAATGTCGTCTCCCATATCGTGCATATGAAATTTGGCAGTTACATAGTCTGACGCCGTATACAGGTTATTATTCAGCTTTGAACCTTTTACAGAGGTCCGGTAAGCCTGACCGCTGAACAACATCAGCATCAGAAGAGAGAGCAGAAAAAGACTGAATAATACTACAGAAAATATGATATCTGCCGAATGGGTGTGATTGCCTGTATGTTTCATTGAGCCTATTCCTTTCTCTGGTTTTTGATCAGTACACTGATAGATGGGAGAAGATTGGAACCATTGGGGATATATTCCACAATAAATTTGTCAGGATTATAGGAAATATGGTAATCTGATAATATCTCATCCAGACTTCCAGGATATCTGCCTGTGAGTGCATAGGTACGAATGGCTCCCTTATGTAATGCCTGTTCAAGAGTTATCTGTTCTTTTGCTGTTACATCTTTGTCTGTACTGTTGATTCCCAGATAAAATGCAAGACATACACAGACAATAAAAACAAAAGGTAAAAGAGACAGAAATATTTTTTTAATTTTTGCACGTCTGGTTTCAAACAGGTCCATATCATTTACCTCAAATCATGATTTCAGAGAGAATCCCAAGCAGAGGCATCATTACTGCAAGAAGAACCAGCCCCACAAAAAGTGAAAATATAATAACAATGGTGGGCTCAATAGTGGAGATGATGTTTTCTGTTATTTTAAGAGAATTCTCTCGATACTGTTCTGCAAGCTTTAACATTACCTCATCACAGGAGCCTGCTCGAAGTCCTACCGTAATAAGACGGGCATCCATTCCCTGAAACAGGCCGGACTGAGAGAAAGCATCCTCCAGAAGAGCTCCTTCTGACAGAAGTTCATATGCTCTGGCGGCTTTTTCCTTAACAACTGGGTGGGAAAGCAGCTTCTGGGCCATTTCCATAGAAATATCCTGCTCTAATCCGCTGTGTATTCCCATATACATTGCCTGAGTAAGACGTGCATAATCCAGGGAAATGGAAATTTCTTTTATATAAGGAATGTGATTGGATACTTTATGTATAAAAACTCTTCCTTTACGGTTAAAGCAGAGAAAGATACATACTGCAGTCAGTATCAGAAGAATAAGGATCAGAACGACAGAATACCGGCTGATGGCTGCTCCGGTGTTCAAAAGCCCTTCTGACAGAGTATTCATTTCCATTCCCATCTGGTTAAAAACCTGTTTAAAAACAGGCAGGACCTTTACAAGCAGGATAATGATCACCGCCGTCATCATACAGAGCATCAGAAGAGGATAGGTGACTGCATTTTTTATGTTTTCAGATACTTCAATTTCCTGCTGATAATGATATGACAGATTTGTCATTACCTCATCCAGACAACCTGTTTCTTCTCCAATACTTATGAAGGAAAGCATGGAATCAGGAAAAAGCCCTGACTTTTCCAGAGAAAGAGAAAAAGAGCCGGTTTCTTCAAAGCTCTGGATCAATTGCTGAAGGATTTTTTTGCTTTCCGGTTCTTTGCTGTCTTCATACAGGAGATGAAGTCCTTCTTCACATGAGATTCCTGAATGAAGAAGAATGGAAAACTGTTCACAAAAGTGAAAAAGCTCCTGATTATTCAGTCTTTTTTTCATTAATGATATGATCCTTTCTGGTTTAAGTTCTAACGGGTAAATTGTACGATATAGTTATCACTGTCTTTGATGTATTCCTGAACAGTTTCTTTATCTTCACTGTTGGAATCAAAAGTGGGATCCAGACGCGACCAGGATTCTCCGCTGAATTCGATTGCCTTGTCCACCCATCCTCTGGAACGGATATATACGTCAATCCAGGCATGTTTAATGGAACCGGCGTAACCGATCTGGAGTTTACAGGGGATATCCCGGCTCCTCAGCATAGCAGTCATCAGAGATGCATAATCGAAACAGATCCCTTTTCCGGTTTTAAGTGTCCTGTCAACATCGGGCAGATATCCTGCATCTACATTTTCAGCCAGGTCGTAATCATAGGATACATTTTTTACCACATAATCGTAGAGGGCCTGCAAAGCATTTACATCAGAGGTGTCTTCAGGCACAATGGACAGTGCAAGCTTACTTGCCTGAGAATCCGGTGAAAAATTTACATACTGGTTCGGGTAGAGAAAAGGGAGAAATTCATTGTCCAGTTTCACATTCAGAGTATCTGCAAAAAGTGCGGCATATTGTGAGCTGCTGATCTGCTGATAGCAGCAGACCTGATAAGTCCCGGAGCCGTCTGTAAAAGGAATTACGGCATGTTCCCCGGGGTTGATAAAATAAGAGTATACTACTTTGTCTTCTGCAGTCAGCTGTACGTTCATTTTCTGATCTTCTGATTCAGACCGGGCAGTAAGATAGCCCTGATCTATGTTGGATATATCCAGAATCAGAGGAGAATAGCCGATTGTCTTCTTCCCGGGACTTTCCGGAATCAAAACCTTAAGAGGAGAATAAGAAGGTGGTTCTGCGGAAGAATTTCCGGAAGAACCGCAGCCGGACAGAGACAGACAGAGGATAAGAACTGCAATGAAGATCTGCATCCTGTGGCTCCTTTATGTATTGTATTGTAATTACTGCAAAAAAATGAACAGTAACGAATGTTTGATCCAAACATCCTATACGATAAGTATAGCAGATATAACTGGAAAAACAATGGAAATCAATAAAAATCTATTGACAAACAAAGATTTGAGAGCTATAGTAAGAGTAAATAAAGGCAAACCTGTTGAAAGACAGGGACGCAAAGCCAAGGGTCTAAGGTTATTTTAGATTGTTTTAGAATGATTATGACAGCCGGTTGCCGCTATTAACTCCAAAGGGCGATACATTTTGGGAATAAAGTCAGAGGGTTTAGTGCTGTGGTAACCGTTTATGTATATAAACGGTTTTTATTTTGCTTAAAATTTATTGTTTCAAGGTGCGTCCCCAATGTTTACATTTCAAAGGGGTGTGTAAAGGATGAAAAAGAAAATTACAGAGTTACTTAAGAAACATAGGGCTGCGTCAGTGATTGCTGCTCTTACTCTTGTCCTGGTAGCAGGAAGTGTTTATTCACTGCAGCAGGTTGGTCAGGTTCCGGAATTACCTGTTTATACGGATCCGGAAATGGAGACTACAATTGAGGAGGAAGAAACTCCACTTGCTTCCAAACCTAAAGTACAGACTAAAACAAGCCGGGCTACGTCGACTAAAAAAGTCAAAATGAAGAAGGCTTCCGGCAAGACTTATACAAAGAAGCTTCCATCTTCTTCACAGACATCTAAGAAGACTTCTTCCACAGCTAATGCCACGATTACTACAAGTACTACTGTGGTGAAGAATGTTACAGAGAAATACACGAAGAAATCTAAGATTAAACTTGTAACTACAGTTACTACTACAAAAGTTACCACTACCACTGTTGCAAAACAGGAACATGGTGTTGAGGCAGTTGCCAGCGCAAATACCGAGAAATTCGTTTCAGATATTTCCAGGCTTGCACCGAAGGAAGATGTTGATGTGCTGAAGGCATTTAAGACTCTTGGATTCAGTGTACAGATAGATCCTTCAGTATCTTATTCCGGATATTTTAATGCACGCGACAGACAGATTACTCTGAAAAAAGCAGATGACACAATTTATCATGAATTAGGTCATTTTGCAGCTTTTGTTGCAGGAAATGTTGATAAGTCAAATGAGTTCGTATCTGTATATAATCAGGAGAAATCATTATATACTGCTTTTAATAAGGCATATGTAACTCAGAACAGTCAGGAATATTTTGCAGAATCCGCGAAAGAGTTTGTTTTAAATGGATCCGCTTTAAAAGATTCCAGACCTAAGACTTATGCATTTGTGAAATCCGCATTTGAGAAGATTACAAATCAGCGTGTTATGACGGTTCAGAAACTGTACAGCCCGGTCTGGAAATGAAATATTAAATAGTCAGTCAAAGGACTTTCTTCTACAGTTGCAGAAGGAAGTCCTTTTTTATGTCATAGGAAAGTACTCCATATTGTTCTATGAAGATTTCGAATTCCTATGACATAAAAAACGCTCCGCGCAGGATTCTTTTTCGTCATATAAATGTCAGGCTTTTTTATATTTTAACGCTGTTCTATATTGTACATTACCATTTTCATTGACAGTAAGCAAGATAAATGATAATATCATATTGTTACATTTGCTTCACATATTATATCAATAATTTCACTAAGCGGATATGGCGGAATTGGCAGACGCGCTGGTTTTAGGTACCAGTGGGTATCCCGTGCAGGTTCAAGTCCTGTTATCCGCAGTATGAAAGCTCTGATTCTCAGAGCTTTTTATTTTCGCTTCAATATCCAAACAATATGAATAATAAGGAGAGATTTTGTCATGGATATTATTAAATTTCAGGAAAAACTGACAGAGATCTGTAAACTTGGAGAGAAAAATGGGAAAAAATTAAAACCTGAACAGATAAAGAAATGCTTTGAAGGAATGGAGCTTGAAAGGTCTCAGCTTGTAAAAATTCTTCAGTACCTGAAGTCTCAGGGAATTACCATTGAAGGGACACAGCCGGTAGATGAAAAGGAAGGACAGGAGCCAGGCGGTCAGACCGAAGAGGTAAATCCCCGTGTACCATTATCCCCTGAAGAGGAAGCATACCTGAAAGAATATCTGAGCGCCGCCAAAGAGAATCAAACAGAGGAATTCAGCCGGGAAGAACTGTTTGACAGACTGGCACAGGGAGATATTTCTGCAAGAGAAGCATTGTCGCAGATGTATCTTGGCACAGCTGCCCAGATGGCTGCGGAAATGAAATGTGAGGAGATTTATCTGGCGGACCTGATCCAGGAGGCTAATGTAAGCTTGCTGATGGCCCTTCAGGAGGAGAAACCAGCCCATAAGGATGAGAAATGGCTTATGGGACGGATCCGGGCAGGAATCCGTCAGGCCATTGAAAAACAGACTCAGAGAAAATTTGAAGATGATTACCTGGTGTCAAAGGTAGAAAAACTGGAATCAGCAGTTCGTGAACTGACAGAAGGTGAGGACGGAGAAGAATCCAGATTCACTGTGGAAGAGCTGTCTGTGCTTCTTGATATGAGTGTAGAAGAAATCAGAGATGTTCTCCGCCTCACCGGTGATGATAAATAACAGGATTGCCATTATCCATTGTACAGCTGATAATATCTGCCTTTCTGTGCAATCAGCTCCTCGTGGGAGCCTCTTTCAATAATACGCCCCTGCTCCAGAACCATTATACAGTCGCTGTTTCGGACTGTGGAGAGCCTGTGTGCGATGACGAAAGTTGTGCGTCCTTCCATAAGTTTATCCATTCCATCCTGTACAAGTTTCTCTGTACGTGTGTCGATGGAGCTGGTTGCTTCATCCAGAATAAGAACAGGTGGGTCAGCCACTGCTGCTCTGGCAATGGAAAGAAGCTGTCTCTGTCCCTGGCTCAGATTTGCTCCGTTTCCATAAAGCATGGTATTGTAGCCGTCGGGAAGTCTGCGGATGAATCCATCAGCATTGGCCAGCCTGGCTGCTGCCATAACCTCTTCATCGGTGGCATCCAGTCTGCCGTAGCGGATATTTTCCAGTACCGTGCCTGTAAAAAGGCTGGTATCCTGCAGGACAATACCCATGGAACGGCGCAGATCTGCTTTTTTTATCTTATTAATGTTTATCCCGTCATATCGAATCTTTCCATCCTGAATGTCATAGAAACGGTTCAGAAGGTTTGTGATTGTGGTTTTTCCTGCTCCCGTGGAACCTACAAAAGCAATTTTCTGTCCAGGCTTTGCATATATTCTGATATCGTGGAGAACGATCTTATCTGGATTGTATCCGAAATCTACTCCGTCAAGAACCATATCACCTTTTAATTCCACATAATCAGTTGTTCCGGTTGCCTGGTGATAGTGTTTCCAGGCCCATCGGCCTGTACGTTCATCAGTTTCTGTCAGTTCTTTGTTTTCTTCTTTGACATTTACAAGAGTGACATAACCCTGATCTGTTTCCGGCTCTTCATTCAACAGATCAAAAATTCTTTTTGCTCCGGCAAGAGCCATAACAATACTGTTCAGCTGCTGGCTTACCTGATTGATGGGCATATTGAAGCTTTTGTTAAAAGCAAGGAAGCTTGCAAGTCCTCCAAGAGTAAAGCCACCGAAACCATTAATCGCCAGAATACCGCCTACAATGGAGCAGAGTACATAGCTGATATTTCCAAGCTGGGCAACTGTTGGCATGAGTACATTGGCAAATTTATTGGCATTGTTTGCACTGTTAAAAAGTTTCTCATTCAGCTCATTGAACTTATCCATACTTTCCTGTTCATGACAGAAAACCTTAACAACTTTCTGACCTTCCATCATTTCTTCTATATAACCGTTAAGCGTACCTATATTCTGCTGCTGCTCAAGAAAATATCTGCCGCTTAAACCTGCCAGACGTCTGCTGAAGAACAGCATAACACCTACCATAACAACAGTAAGGAGAGTTAAAGGAATGTTCAGAATGATCATACTGACCAGCACACTGACTATAGTGATTCCGCTGGATAAAAGCTGAGGAAAGCTCTGGCTGATCATCTGACGCAGGGTATCAATGTCGTTGGTGTAAATGGACATGATGTCGCCGTGGGCATGGGTATCAAAATATTTTACGGGCAGGTTTTCCATCCGTGCAAACATATCATTCCTCAGATTACGTAAGGTTCCCTGAGTCACATAGACCATGATCTTATTGTAGGCAAAAGCTGCTGCAACTCCTACTGCATAGAAACATGCCACACGAAAGATTGCCATGGCCAGAGGACCGAAATCACGACTGCTGCTTTTTAACAGAGGTATTATGTACTCATCAATCAATGTTTTCATAAACAGGGTTCCCTGTACATTGGCAAATACACTGATAAAGATACAGATTACCACGATGAAAAGATGTACTTTATAGCTTTTAAAAATATAGCTTAGAAGCTGTTTCATTAATTTCCCCGGGTTTTCTATTTTTACCTGAGATTTTCCCATCGGTTTTCTTCCCATTGGACCATTCATTCCGGATCACCTCCTTTTACTTCATCAAAATCACCGCCGCCCTTTGTCTGGGAATTAAAAACTTCCTGATAAATGGAATTTGTCTTCAGAAGTTCTTCATGCGTTCCAAAACCATTGATCTGTCCGTTGTCCATAACGATGATCCGGTCCGCATTCTGAACGCTTGTGATACGCTGGGCAATAATAATCTTTGTAGTGTTGGGAATTTCACTGGCAAAGGCTCTGCGGATCCGTCCGTCAGTTGCGGTATCCACTGCACTGGTAGAATCATCCAGGATAAGGATTTTTGGATTTTTAAGGAGAGCTCTTGCAATACAGAGACGCTGCTTCTGGCCTCCGGAAACATTGGTTCCACCCTGTTCGATAAAGGTGTTGTATTTATCCGGCATTTTCTGTATAAAATCATCAGCACATGCAAGCTGGCATGCACGACGGCACTCTTCTTCGGTGGCATCTTTGTTGCCCCATTTGAGATTTTCCAGAATCGTACCGGAAAAGAGAACATTCTTCTGGAGAACGACTGCGACCTGATTTCTCAGCACTGTTTTATCATATTTTCGGACATCAATTCCACCTACATAGATACTTCCTTCTGTTACGTCATAAAGACGGCTTATAAGGTTTACAAGACTGGATTTGGAGCTGCCGGTTCCTCCTATGATACCGATGGTTTCACCGGAGCGGATGGTCAGGTTAATATCTTTCAGTACAGGTTCCTTGCTGCCTTTTTTGTAACTGAAGCTTACATGGTCAAAGACAATGCTTCCGTCAGGCACTTCTCTGACAGGATTCTCCGAGTCTTTAAGGTCCGGTTTTTCATTAATGACTTCGGAAATACGCTGTGCGCTGGCAACACTCATAGTAATCATAACGAATACCATGGATAACATCATAAGGCTCATAAGGATGTTCATGCAATAAGTGAGAAGACTCATGAGCTCCCCTGTGGTAAGCGATCCGCCTACGATCATTTTTGCACCAAACCAGCTGATGCCCAGGATGCAGGCATATACAGTAAACTGCATGAGGGGCATATTGGTGACTACCAGATTTTCAGCCCGTACAAACATTTCATAAACTTTGTTGCAGGCTTTCTGAAATCTGGAAATTTCATGGTCTTCCCGTACATAGGCCTTAACTACACGGATGGCAGAAATATTTTCCTGTACGCTTGCATTCAGGTCATCATATTTGCGAAAAACCTCCTGAAAATACCGATTGGCTTTCCGGATAATGAAGAACAGACAGACACCAAGAAAGATTACTGCCAGAAGATAGATGCTGGCAAGCTTTGCATTGATCAGAAATGCCATAACCATGGCGCAGATGAGGCTGGCTGGAGCCCGGGTGCACATACGCAGGATCATCTGATAAGCGTTCTGAAGATTGGTTACATCTGTTGTAAGACGGGTGATCAGGCTTGGTGTACTATATTTGTCAATGTTGGAAAAAGAGAAGGACTGGATATTGGCAAACATGGCCTGCCTGAGATTTTTGGCAAAGCCTGTGGATGCCAGTGCACCATATTTTCCTCCAAGGATGCCTGTGATCAGACCCATAAGGGCAAGGAAAGCCATCACAAGTCCCATACGGCAAATATGTCCGATATCTCCTGTCTCTACACCTTTGTCAATGATAGATGCCATTACGATGGGGATCAATGTCTCGAAAAGAACTTCGAGAATCATGAAAACGGGTGTGAGAAGGGATGCTTTTTTGTACTCTTTGATCTGAGCGGTCAATGTTTTTAACATATAAATTCTCCCTTCATTTATTTTTTATATTTCAGCATGTTTCTTTCTGAGGAAGCTGGGCCAGAATAATGGCTCCAAACATAATGAAACAGCCAAGGATTTCACGGATACTTAATTTTTGACCCAGAATGAGCCAGCCTGCAAGAACGGAAACGCAGGATTCCAGGCTGAGGATCAGGGATGCTACTGTGGGATTCATATTTTTCTGCCCGATGATTTGCAGCGTATAGGCTACACCACAGGACATAGCTCCGGCATACAGAATAGGTTGCCAGGCTGCCAGTATGGAGGAAATCTGAGGATGCTCAAAAATAAGGGCACAGATTCCGGAAATAATTCCGCATACAAGGAACTGGATGCAGGATAATTTCACGCCGTTTACTTTGGGAGAAAAATAATCAATGATCAGGATATGAAAAGAAAATAAAAAAGCACAGATCAGTACCAGAATATCTCCTTTTCCAATGGAAAATCCGTCAGCGATACAGAGAAGATACAGCCCTGCAAGAGCCATAGCTACTGCTGCCCAGATAAAACGGCTGCATTTCTTACCCAGAAATAATCCTATAATGGGCACAAGAACAATATAACAGGCTGTGATAAATCCCGCCTTGCCTACAGTAGTGTATTTTATTCCAAATTGCTGAAAGTTAGAAGCAAGGCAAAGACAGATACCACATGCGATTCCTCCGGCTGCCAGATTATTTCGGGAGGTTTTCTTTTCTTCAGGGGTAAGGGGGTTGGATTTATCTTTCTGTCTTATAAATAAAATAACGGGAATCAGTACAATGGATCCTATAATGGAGCGGACTGCATTGAAAGTAAATCCGCCTACATATTCCATACCCACACTTTGAGCTACAAAGGCTACACCCCAAATAGTAGCTGCCAGAAAGAGCAACAGGGAATTTGTTAATGGAATCTTTTGTTTCTTCATAATGTGAATTCCTTCCTATTATAAAAAGTATAATATAGTTAAACAGTTCGTGGGAGAAATAATAACTGCAGTCACTATTATACGGCAGATTTTTATAAACGGAAAGAAGTTTATAAAAAAAGAAGCCTCTGCAGGAGGCCTCTTTTTCAGCTCATCTGTTCATAGAATCAGATAAGAATATATTTCAAAATAAAGAGTACGGCTAACACGTACATCAATACGCTGATCTTTTTCTCTTTTGCTTTTCCGGCGATTAAATTAATAAGTACATAAGAGATAACACCCATGGAAATTCCCTCGGAGATACTGTACATAAAAGGCATTGCGATGATTGCAATAAATGCCGGGATTGCTTCTGTGAGATCGTTAAAGTCAATCTTGGTTACAGAAGTCAGCATCAGGAATCCTACAATGATCAGGGCAGGAGCCGTTGCAAAGGATGGAATGGCTAGGAAGATCGGGGACAGGAACAGGGATAATCCAAACAGAATCGCAGCCACGATTGAAGTCAGTCCTGTACGTCCACCTTCAGCAACTCCTGAAGCACTTTCCACAAATGTGGTTACTGTAGAAGTACCGCACACAGCACCTACGGTTGTACCTATTGCATCAGAAAGAAGAGCACCTTTAATTTTGGGAAGGCGGCCTTCTTTATCCAGCATGTCTGCCTTTGATGCTACGCCGATGAGAGTTCCCAGTGTATCAAACATATCTACAAAGAGGAAAGCAAACATAATTACAACGAAATCAAAGGTGAAGACAATGGAAAAGTCCATTTTCATAAAGGTTGGTGCCATACTTGGAACAGAAATTCCGTTGGAGAAATCAGGAAGAAGGCTGTACCATCCGGCTGCTGCATCCGGTCTGTAGATTCCGGTAAGCTGGCAGACGATTCCAAGTCCCCATGTGATCAGGATTCCCCACAGGATATTTCCTTTCACTTTTTTTACAAGAAGAACCGCAGTAACCAGTACGCCTATCAGTGCAAGGAGTACAGTGATGCCTTCTGTATGGAAGGTTCCGTTTGAAATAGACTGTTTAAAGGAAAACACACCTACCAAAGTTGAGTCGTTATTGATAACAATCTTGGCATTCTGAAGTCCGATAAAGGCAATGAACAGACCGATTCCAACAGAAACTGCGTGCTTTAAGGTCATAGGAATGGCATTAAAGATTGCTTCGCGCACATTGGTCAGGGACAGAAGAATGAAGATAATACCTTCTACAAATACTGCGGCAAGTGCCTGCTGCCAGCTGTATCCCATTCCAATAACTACAGTATAGGCGAAATAAGCATTTAATCCCATTCCGGGTGCAAGAACGAATGGGTAATTGGAGAGAAGCGCCATAAGGCATGTGGCAATAAAGGCGGACAGGGCTGTGGCAGTAAATACAGAACCTCTGTCCATGCCTGCGGCTTCCAGTATGTTGGGATTGACCGCCAGTATGTATGCCATGGTCATAAATGTGGTAATACCTGCCATAATTTCTGTCTTCACGTCAGTATGGTTCTCTTTCAGGTGGAATAGTTTATCAAGCTTCATAAAAAAACCCCCTTTGAAATATATTTCTGTCCTGTGATCCCTGCAGCTACAGGACTTTGTTTCCGGCTGTAAATTTACCTTTTATATTCCTGTCATCGGAAAGGTAAATAAGTCTTTCCAGTCTGTCTTTGACTGAAAAATCAAGAGGAGAAGAAAGATTACAGTCATCAAGGATAACTGCATCAAATTCATATCCTTTTTTAAAGTTCCCCACTTTTCCGAAGAAAGCTCCTCCTCCTTCTGTGGCCATATAGAAAGCTTCCTCCAGAGTAAGGGGCTTCAGGGAAGAATCCACCAGCCTCCAGCGAAGCTTGGAAACCTGTATGGCATCTGTCATTGCGCGAAAGATGGAAGCGTTTGTGCCACCTGCAACATCTGAGCCAAGTCCTATATGCAGACCCTCATCCAGATATTTTCTCACAGGAGCAATCCCGGAAGCAAGATTGGTATTGGACTGAGGACAATGGGCAATATAGACCCCACGTTTCTTCATCAGCTGAATTTCCTCTTCACAGGAGTGAACACAGTGAGCCATAATGGTAGGACAGCTTCCTCCAAACAGTCCGAACTGGTCGTAGGCCTCCCCATAAAATGATGTATTGGGACAGAGTTCCTTTACCCATTCAATTTCTCCATAGTTTTCTGAAAGATGTGACTGAAGAGGCAGATTATATTTCTTCTGGATTTCTGAAAGTAATTCCATCAGTTTATCAGAACATGAAGGAGTGAAACGGGGAGTAAGTATGGGCTTTACATTTTCATATTTATCCAGTGTATCTTCAATCCATTTTACCGTGTCACAGGCGGAAGCAGCAGCGCTTTCCTCCTGAAGCTGGGGTGTACCGTTTCTGTCCATGTTGACTTTGCCAACCATGGTCTTCATTCCTGTTTTATCCATCAGATCCATCAGAAGTTCTGTGGCCGGAACATGGAGTGTGGCAAAAATACAGGCTCTGGTATTGGGTGTTTTCTTCAGATCCTCTGCAAAGATGGAATAGGCTTTTTCTGCAAATTCCAGATCTCTGTAGCGAGCCTCCTGAGGAAAGGTAATAGTATTCAGCCAGTCCAGAAGCTCCAGATCCATTCCCGTTGCCCGATAGCCATACTGAGGTGCATGAAGATGAAGATCTGTAAGCCCGGGAATGATCAGGCAGTCTTTTGTATCCATACAGGGAATTCCTCTGTATTTCTCAGGAAGGAAAGGAAATACACCGGCACACAGTCCGTCTTCACAGATTACATAGCTGTTCTCTGAAATGGAGAGAGAGGATGAAGTTTCACTGCAGCAGATGTTTCCTTTCAGTGCAAATGTTCTCTGGTTCATCAGCATACCTTCTTTCTAAAAGTTGATTGCTTCGAATTACTTGACTGCTGTCCGGGACTTTTATAGTAAATAAAAAATACCGCAATAATGTCTCATCGGTTTTCTTTAGAATAAAACCTATAGGCAACTATTACGGTAGTTGGTAGAAACGTCCAACCAATTATGGACTTATATAAGTTTCTGGCAGTCTTTGTTTGTACAACTTATTATAGAATAGAATATTTTTCCTGTCAATCTGTTTAAAAAATTTTATGAAATTCAAAAAATGATGGAAAAGAAAAAGTGCTTGCTATCTAAATAACAATGCAGTAGTATTGTCTTATTGTAAAACGAAAGAAATTGATGAAATAGAGGAGTTTAAATGAATCTCAGTAAAGATAATATGAAAAAAATATACGGCCTGGTTACCTTTACGGTACTGCTTTATTTGTGTGTCAGAAACCTGAATGTGGTCATTGATGCTGTGGAAACAGTTTTTGGTTTTTTGTTTCCTTTTATCCTGGGATGCGGGATTGCATTTATTTTAAATGTTCCAATGAAGTTTATAGAGCGTCATCTGTTTGGAAAAGCCAGACAGCAGGAAAAAAAGTGGGCGAAGAAACTGTCCAGACCATTAAGTCTGATTCTTTCCATCTGCTTTCTGGTTTTGCTTCTTGTGATCGTCATTGAAGTGGTTGTGCCTGAACTGGGTGCTACAATTGTCAATGTAATAGGAAGGATTGAGAATAATATTCCGGTATTTCAGAAATGGCTTGAGAATACTTTCAGCAACAATCCTCAGATCCTTAAATGGGCCGGCTCTCTGGAGACCAATCCCAAAGAGATCGTGGATTCTGTTTTAAGTGTGCTGAAAAATGGTGTCAATAATTTCGTTACTTCCACAGTTTCTCTTACTATGGGAATCTTAAGTACTGCAATGAATGTTGGCGTGGGATTTGTTTTTGCCTGTTATGTTCTTTTGCAGAAAGAAAAACTGATCTCCCAGGTGAAAAAGGTATTTTATGCTTTATTACCCGAGAAACCTGTGAAGTATATTGCACATGTATGGCATCTTGTGAATAAAACATTTTCCAGCTTTATTGCAGGACAGTGTATTGAAGCAGTGATCCTTGGGTCTATGTTCTTTGTTTCTATGACAATATTCAGATTCCCATATGCAATGCTGGTTGGGGTGCTCATTGCTTTTACTGCCCTGATCCCCGTTTTCGGAGGAATTATCGGATGCTGGGTGGGATTTTTCCTGATTCTTATGGTCAGTCCTGTAAAAGCCTTTATGTTTCTGGTTTTGTTTATTGTTCTTCAGCAGATAGAGGGCAATATGATCTATCCACATGTAGTGGGAAATTCAGTAGGACTTCCATCAATCTGGGTTCTGGTTGCGGTAACCCTTGGCGGCAGTCTTATGGGAATTGTGGGCATGCTGATTTTTATTCCGCTTGTATCTGTTATTTATACGTTGTTCCGTGAATGGATCTATAAGAGAATAGAACAGAAGCAGATATCTGTATAATTTCTGTTTCTGTAAAAAACTGCCGGTGCATTTTTGCCCGGCAGTTTCATTATGAGTGAAGATTATTTCTGGTTTTTGGAAACTTCGTTTAACATCATTGCACGAACCTTCAGAGGAAGACCAAATAATGTAATGAATCCATCAGCGTCATGATGGTCATACATATCACCGGTTGTAAAGGAAGCAAGAGATTCATTATACAGGCTGTATGGAGAAGTTGTTCCGGCTTTGATGATATTGCCTTTGTACAGTTTCAGCTTTACTTCACCTGTAACATATTTCTGGGTGGATTCAACGAAAGCCTGGATTGCTTCCCGCAGAGGAGTAAACCATTTGCCCTCATATACTACCTGAGCCATCTGGCTGCCCAGTTTCTTCTTTGTTTCCATAGTCTCGCGGTCAAGAGTCAGTTCTTCCAGCTGGTCATGGGCTGCCATAAGGATGGTACCTCCCGGAGTTTCATATACTCCACGTGATTTCATTCCGACAACACGGTTTTCTACAATATCAACGATACCGATTCCGTTTTCCCCGCCTAATCTGTTAAGCTCTGTAATGATTTCGGAAACCTTCATTTCCTTGCCATTTAAAGTCTTTGGAACACCGGCTTCAAAAGTCATAGTAATCTCAGTCTCTTTATCAGGTGCTTTTTCAGGAGTAACGCTTAAAACCAGCATGTTGTCATAATTGGGAGCCAGAGAAGGATCTTCAAGCTCCAGGCCTTCATGGCTTATGTGCCATAAGTTTCTGTCACGGCTGTAGCTGTGGCTGGCGTCAAAAGGAAGATCAATGCCGTGAGCCTTACAGTATGCAATTTCATCCTCACGGGATTTCATAGTCCATTTGTCAGTCATACGCCAAGGGGCAATAATCTTGATGTCAGGAGCAAGTGCCTTGATTCCCAGTTCAAAACGAATCTGGTCATTACCTTTACCGGTAGCGCCATGGCAGATTGCTACTGCATTTTCCTTACGTGCAATTTCTACAAGCTTCTTTACGATTGCAGGACGTGCCATAGAAGTACCCAGAAGGTATTTATGCTCATAAACGGCTCCTGCCTGAACACATGGCACAATAAAATTATCACAGAAATCATCTACTATATCTTCAATATATAATTTGGACGCACCGGAAAGCTTAGCTCTTTCATCCAGACCGTCCAGTTCTTCTCCCTGTCCGCAGTTCACACAGCAGCATATTACATCGTAATCGAAAGTTTCTTTTAACCAAGGGATTAAGGTTGTGGTATCAAGTCCCCCTGAGTATGCTAAAACAACTTTTTCTTTCATAATCTTATTCCTCCTGAAATCAATTAAATTATTATGATACTTTTCATTTTTGAATAAATATTCACTGGAAACTATACATATCCTGATTTTGTTGCTTAACAAGTGACAATATACACCTTTTTTTATAAATATGCAATAGTAAATTAAAATATTTTTTTACAGGGTTTTGCATAAATATGCATAATTACAAGGAAAAATCAGAGGAAAAATAAAAATATAGAAAAATGACTATTGCATATTATGCAACGGAGATGTATAATTAGTCCGACACTCTGAAGAGAATAATTTTCAGAAGATATAGGAAGCTTGAAAGACGGAGGAAATTATTATGATTAAAGCAGGAATTATCGGCGCCACAGGATATGCGGGCAACGAAATTGTCAGGCTGCTCCTGGGACATAAGGATGTGGAAATTGTGTGGTATGGTTCCAGAAGTTACATAGATGAGAAATATGCGGATGTATACCAGAATTTTTTCAGACTGGTGGATGCAGAATGCATGGATGATAATATGGAAGAACTGGCGGATGAGGCAGATGTGATTTTTACCGCTACTCCCCAGGGACTTTGTGCTTCTCTGATTAATGAAGAAATTCTTTCCAAAGCTAAGGTTATAGATTTAAGTGCTGATTTCAGAATTAAAGATGTAAAAAAATATGAAAAATGGTATGGAATAGAACATAAAGCACCTCAGTTTCTTGATGAGGCGGTTTATGGCCTTTGTGAGATCAACCGTGAAGATATAAAGAAGGCAAGGCTGGTAGCCAATCCCGGATGCTATCCCACATGCTCTACTCTTTCCATCTATCCTATGATAAAGGAGGGCCTGATAGATCCGTCTACCATTATTATTGATGCGAAGTCCGGTGCTTCCGGCGCAGGAAGAGGGGCCAAAGTGGCGAATCTTTTCTGTGAAGTGAATGAAAACGTAAAGGCCTATGGGGTAGCATCCCACAGGCATACGCCTGAAATTGAGGATCAGTTAAGCTATGCCTGCGGGCAGGAAGTTCTCATAAATTTTACACCTCATCTGATTCCTATGAACAGAGGAATCCTGATCACTGCTTATGCTTCTCTTAAGAAAGATGTTTCTTACGAAGAAGTGAAGGCTGTCTATGACAAATATTATGAGAAGGAAACTTTTGTAAGGGTTCTTGATAAGGATGTCTGTCCTCAGACGAAATCTGTGGAAGGAAGTAACTATGTGGATGTGAACTTTAAGATCGATCCCAGGACACACAGAGTGATCATGATGGGAGCTATGGATAATCTGGTAAAGGGCGCGGCAGGACAGGCTGTCCAGAATATGAATCTGATGTTTGGACGAAAAGAGTCAGAAGGACTTCTTCAGATTCCCATGTGCCCGTAAGTTTTTTCAGAAAGAATGAATGTGCGGATGAGAAAGGATGAACAGAAAATATGAAGATAATCAGCGGCGGAGTGACAGCTGCCAAAGGATTCAAGGCCAGTGCAGCGGCAGCAGAGATTAAATATAAAGGCAGAACAGATATGGCAATGATCTACAGTGAGGTACCATGCGTGGCAGCAGGAACTTTTACTACAAATGTGGTGAAAGCTGCTCCTGTAAAATGGGATCAGGAGGTTGTTTATCACCATCCGTATGCCCAGGCTGTGGTCTGCAACAGTGGAATTGCCAATGCCTGTACAGGAACAGAAGGCTATGGATATTGTAAAGAAACGGCAGATGCCACAGCAGAGGAACTGAATATCCCGGCAGACAGTGTGCTGGTTGCCTCTACAGGGGTGATCGGCATGCAGGTTCCCATGGACCGCATCAAAAATGGAGTGAAAATGATGGCACCTGTTCTCTCTGGAACATTAAAGGCTGGTACAGAAGCTGCCAAGGCTATTATGACCACAGATACGGTAAAGAAGGAAGTGGCTGTCCAGGTTGAGATCGGGGGAAAAACAGTAACCATTGGAGGAATGTGTAAAGGTTCTGGTATGATACATCCCAATATGTGTACCATGCTTAGTTTCGTGACCACAGATGCCGGGATTTCAAAAGAAATGCTTCAGAAAGCTTTAAGCGAAGATGTAAAAGATACATACAATATGGTTTCCGTAGATGGAGACACTTCCACCAATGACACAGTTCTTCTTCTGGCAAATGGCATGGCAGAGAATCCAGAGATCACAGAAGAAGGGGAAGATTTTGAAACCTTTAAAAAGGCTCTCAATTATATTAATACCAGCCTTGCAAAAAAGATTGCAGGGGACGGGGAAGGCGCGACTGCACTTTTTGAAGTAAAAGTGGTGGGTGCACGTACCAAGGAGGACGCTGTAACCTTAAGCAAGTCAGTGGTGACTTCTTCTCTTACCAAGGCAGCTATTTACGGCCATGATGCCAACTGGGGAAGAATCCTGTGTGCAATGGGATATTCCGGTGTGCAGTTTGATCCGGAAAAAGTAGACCTTTATTTTGAAAGCAGGGCCGGAAAAATCAAAATAATAGAAAATGGTGTTTCCACCGGATACAGCGAAGAAGAAGCTACAAAAATCCTGTCCGAGGATGAAGTCACTGCCGTTGCAGATGTAAAGATGGGACAGGCCAGTGCCACAGCCTGGGGATGCGATCTGACGTATGATTATGTAAAAATAAATGCGGATTATCGGTCATGAGATACTTAAGGGGAGTGTGGCCTTCGCAACTTTGAGCTCTCCCCCTCGCATTATATATAGATAGAATAAGGAGCAGAGATGGTTAATCAGAAGTATTTGGACAAGGCGGAGGTGCTGATCGAGGCGCTTCCTTATATTCAGCGGTTTAATCGTAAGATTGTTGTGGTTAAGTA
>JAXEUE010000221.1:0-2438 GCA_034115005.1 Blautia sp. | reverse complement strand
GGGCGGAATGTGGGAAGCCACTGCAGGAGGGTCTGCGCTTCAGGGAGAAGATCCGATGACTTGTGCGTTAAGGGAACTTTCTGAAGAAACCGGAATTAAAGCAGATAAGCTTACAGAAGTCGGCCGTGTGTTACATCACCTGCATAAATCAATATATGTGGACTATCTGTGCGAGACTGATGCTGATAAAACCAGCGTGGTACTGCAGGAAGGTGAAACATCTGCATATAAATGGGTAACGGCAGAAGAATTGCGCTCAATGCCTCGCAATGAGTTGGCAACAATGAGAATGCTATATTTCATTAAGGATTTGAAATGAGGGATTGGAGATGACGAATATATGATGAGTAAAGAAATAAAAATTATAGAAGAGAAGAAGTTAATCAGAAACAAAGAATTGCCAGAGAAATCCTAGAGGCATTACCTGACTGGTTTGGAATTCCTGAAGCCAGAGAACAGTACATAAAAGAAAGTGCAGATCAGCCATTCTTCGCTGCGTATGATTCGAATAAACCTATGCATAATTACTGGCTGAAGAGGTACCGCTCCAGAGAAATTCTAATCATTGACGACTGGCTCCTCTATCCTGTCAAAGAAGGACAATGTGAACAGACTCTTGACGTTGTTGAGGGAAGATACCGGCATAGTGCAACGATTTCCGGCTCTTAGTACGCAGAGGACGGCTGGAGAGAACGTCTCGGAAGTGATGCAGTTGCCGAAGCAATCATGGACCGACTCACAGCATGTGCAGAGCGGATCATTATCCTTGGCGACATGTCAATGAGAACCAGAAATGACTGACATTCACCAACCCGGATAGACAGCGAAACCCGACTTGGAATAAAACAAGCTGGGTTATACATGCAGGAAGGTGGACTTACAGCTCCGGAACGCAGGACTTCAGTGCCGGAATCGACGGGTAATTACTGCCCGGCCTTGACGCTCCGGATCAATGGCTTTGAAAATCCGTAAACACTGGCCCTAGGATGCCCAGAATATTCAACAGAATCAGAAAGCTTGAATGATGACCCAAAATTGACCCAAAAAATGAATAACAACGCGTAGACAAGAGATAATCTGTGCATTCAAAACAAAGAATTGTTAATAAAAATAATAGAAGCTAACGAGAAATAATCCGTAATTATCGAGCTCGAGTAAACACACGAATCCCTGTAAGTTTTGAATCTACAAGGCTTACAGGGATTTTTTTGTCCTTTGGGTACATTTTGGATACAAATCCATCATCTATATGATACAGACGACTTTGTTATGGTATTAGGCAAGATACTATGTCAGAAAAATCTGCGTACTTGATATGAATTTGAAATACAGTACGATATCAATACTAAGAACAAACAAAGATCCTGAATTACAAGGAGGGAAAAGAAAATGAAGAAGACGTTTGGAGCAAAAATTGGATTTGCACCGTATGCGTCAGTGATTATCGGAACGTATGATGAAATAACAACCCGGATGCTATGAATGTGGGCTGGGCTATGCAGGTTGGTTCAAAGGAAGTTGCAATCAACATTATCCAGCATAAGACTTTGGACAATTTGAAGATCAATAAGGCGTTTACGATGGCATTTGTGACCAAAGAGACTTTGGTGACATCGGATTATGTTGGCCTTGTGTCGGCAGCCACGGTACCGGACAAAATCAAAAGATCCGAACTGACCTGTGTCAAATCCCCTTATGTAAATACTCCGGAATTTGAAGAATAACTGATGACCTTCCATTGCAAGGTGATTTCGATCAAAGAGAAATTTGGTAATACCAGAATCGTGGGCAGAATCAAGGAAACTACCATTGATGATCAATATATAGGAAAGGATGGAATTCCTCAGGTTCGCAAAATGAATATTGTATGGTTTGAAGATACAAGCAAAGATTACATTATGATGGGAGAAACTGCCGGTAAGGCTTTTTCTGTTGGAGAAATTCTGATGAAATAAAGCATTCGTATCAGTTCCGAATTGCACCAAAGGGAAATATTAGCCAGAAAATGGAGAAGAGGTAATTGTTATGTCCGATGAGATCAGACAGAAGAAGATGCTGCCAAAGTATATTGAGGTACGCGGCGCAAAGGTTCATAACCTTAAAAATATCAATGTAGATGTCCCGCTTAACGAGATTGTAGCGATTGCAGGTGTCTCCGGTTCGGGAAAATCGTCGCTTGCACTTGGCACGCTGTATGCGGAGGGATCCCGCAGGTATCTGGAATCTCTTTCTACCTATACGCGCCGGAGGATGACGCAGGCGGAACGGGCGGATGTGGAGGATGTCCGCTATGTACCGGCGGCGCTTGCACTGCGCCAGCGGCCGGGAGTGCCTGGCATCCGCAGCACGTTCGGGACGCTTTCGGAGCTTCTAAACAGCCTGCGGCTGATGTTTTCCCGGCTTGGGAGCCATCGCTGTCCCAACGGGCATTACTGCCC
>JAXEUE010000220.1:0-13952 GCA_034115005.1 Blautia sp. | reverse complement strand
TGAAGAACCAGTCAAGAAACTTGCCGGTCATCGGATTCTTGCACTGAACAGAGGAGAAAAAGAAAAATATCTTACTGTAAAGGTGAATGCTCCGGAGGAAGACATTATCAGATATCTTAACAAAAAGATCATAACAAGAGATAATCCGAATACTTCATCTGTGCTGAAAGAAGTCATTGAGGACAGTTATAAACGTCTGATCGGACCGGCAATTGAACGTGAGATACGCAGCGACCTGACAGATAAGGCAGAGGATGGGGCAATACATGTATTCTGTAAAAATCTGGAGCAGCTTCTTATGCAGCCGCCTGTCGCAGGTAAAGTAGTTCTGGGATGGGATCCTGCTTTTCGTACAGGATGCAAGCTGGCTGTTGTTGATGCTACAGGTAAGGTTCTGGATACTACGGTTGTTTATCCTACAGCTCCCACTACAGAGAAAAAAATCCGGGCAGCTAAGGATACAGTTGAGAAACTGATTGATAAATATGGAATTTCTCTTATTTCTGTAGGAAATGGAACTGCAAGCCGGGAATCTGAGCAGATCATAGTGGATATTCTGAAAGAAATTCCAGAGAAAAAAGTGCAGTATGTAATTACCAATGAGGCAGGGGCTTCCGTATATTCTGCCAGTAAGCTTGCCACAGAAGAGTTTCCTAATTTTGATGTGGGACAGAGGAGCGCTGCGTCCATTGCCAGACGTGTACAGGATCCTCTGGCGGAACTTGTCAAAATTGATCCCAAATCCATTGGTGTGGGACAGTATCAGCATGACATGAACCAGAAAAAGCTTGGAGAAGCTTTAAGTGGTGTGGTGGAAGACTGTGTTAATAAAGTAGGCGTTGATCTGAATACAGCTTCAGCATCTCTTCTGGAATACATTTCAGGTATCAGTAAAGTGATTGCGAAAAATATTGTAACTTATCGGGAAGAAAACGGTAAGTTTACAGACAGAAGAGAACTTTTAAAAGTTCCCAAGCTGGGGCCCAAAGCCTTTGAACAGTGTGCAGGTTTTATGAGAATTTCCGGTGGGGATAATCCCCTTGATGCAACAAGCGTTCATCCGGAAAGCTACGAGGCTGCCCAAAAGCTTCTTGCCAGACTTGGATATAATCCAAAGGATGTGACAGCCGGTAATCTTCTGGGATTGTCCCTTCAGGTCAGGGACTATAAGAAATTTGCGAAAGAACTGGAAATCGGTGAAATTACACTGAGAGATATTGTCAGGGAACTTGAGAAACCTGCCCGTGATCCCAGAGAAGATATGCCTAAACCCATTCTACGGTCAGATGTCCTGGATATCAAAGACCTGAAAGAAGGTATGATCCTTAAGGGAACGGTCCGAAATGTAATTGATTTTGGCGCATTTGTAGATATCGGTGTACACCAGGACGGACTTGTTCATATTTCTGAAATGAGTGACAGATTTATCAAACACCCTCTGGAAGCGGTCAGTGTGGGAGATATTGTTGAAGTAAAAGTAATTGGAGTAGACGTTAAGAAACAGCGTATAAGCTTATCAATGAAAGGACTGAATAAATAATACAGGCATTAATTTATCTTGGAATTATAAATATTATTACTTTTATTGCTTTTGGAGCAGACAAGCATAAAGCGAAATGTCATCAATGGCGGATCCCAGAGTCACGTCTTATGCTTCTGGCAGTTATGGGCGGATCTCTGGGTGCCCTTGCGGGTATGTTCGCTTTTCATCATAAGACCCAAAAGATGAAATTTTGCCTGGGCGTTCCTGTAATTCTTATCATTCAGTGTTTAATTTTGCTTTATCTTATGCATTAAACAGTCTTACAGAAAAAGGAGAAAAATTTTTGGAACAGGAAATACAAAGCCTGAGCAGTGAAATCAATAATTTTCAGTCTCAGATGTCAGATTATCTGCCTTATATTATAAAGTTTTGCTATAAGGTGATTTTTGCCCTTCTGGTATTTTGGGCAGGAGGTAAAGTAATTCGATGGATCGTCAGATTCATAAAGGCTTCTATGGAAAAAACTTCCGCTGATAAAGGGGTGATTCAGTTTATCGGATCACTGACCAGAGTCATTCTGTATGCGTTCCTTATTTTTAATATAGCCACATATTTCGGAGTAAAGGAGTCTTCTGTAGCTGCTTTGCTGGGAACTGCAGGTGTTACTATTGGCCTTGCCCTTCAGGGAGGCCTTGCAAATATTGCAGGGGGTATAATGCTTCTTATTTTTAAACCCTTTCAGGTAGGAGACTATATCATGATCCAGCAACAGACAAACTGTGAGGGATATGTATATAAGATTGAGATTTGTTATACAACACTTCTTTCTATAGACAATAAGCATATTGTGATTCCTAATGGTACTCTGTCTAACAGCATCATTACCAATGTTACAGCCAGAGATCTGAGAAAACTGGAGATAAGAGTGGGAATTTCGTATGACAGCAATATTCAGAAAGCCAAGAAAATTCTTGAAGATATTCTCAGAAATGATGAGGATACAAAAGATGACCAGGGCATGGTGGTTTTTGTGGATGAACTGGGAGAAAGCGCTGTGATCCTGGGATTCAGGGTGTGGGTATCAACAGATAAATACTGGAATGCCAGATGGAGAATTAATGAAAAGATCAAGGAGGAATTTGATGCAAATAACATCAAGATTCCTTATAACCAGATGGAAATCTATGTGAATAATAAAAAACCAGAATAGGGAAAACAAAAAAGGACCGTAACATATAAATGCTACAGTCCTTTTTTAACCGGCAAGTCCCAGTACACGGATAAGAAAGATCCAGCTTAAACCATAGTAGGAAATCACCGCTACCAGGTCGTTCACTGTAGTGATCAGTGGACCGGAAGCCACGGCCGGGTCAATATTTATCTTTTTGAAAAACAGAGGAATGCAGGTTCCTACAATGCTTGAGATGATCATAGCGAGAAGAAGTGAGCAGCCGATACAGGCAGAAACTGCAAAAGCAAATCCTGAGAATCTCCACAGCCGAGTCTGCTTCCATATTGGAGAGAACGGCGGAAGCCTTTTTCAAATCCATTTCATCCAGATACTTTCCCGCATCCTGTTCATCGGTATATTCAAAAATCCCCGACAGCATATCAATATCCAGTATTCTGTACAGTTTTCTTCTTTCTGCGGGAGACAAGGCAGGCAGAACGTCTGCAATATCATTTTCATGATAATCATCCAGCTGATCACACATTATTTTTGGTGATGCGTTGCTGCGGATGATTTCTAAGATTTCTGTTTTATAATCCGGTTTTACAACAGAAGATTCCTCTTCCTGCAAAATATTGTTTTCGGCCAATCTTATCCACCATCCTTTACGAACAAATTATATGCACTTCTGATAGTTGACCATACAAATCAATTATAATTCAAAAAATATGAGATTTCAATGCCTGAAACAAACAGTTACTGTTTTCTGACATGCAGGAATAACGATCAGTGTTCCTGTTAATGCCATTATTGTAGAAAAGATGAGCATAGCATTAACCCCTGCCCCGTCGATCAAAACTCCTCCCACAAGAGCTCCAATTACATTTCCGATAGTATATGCCATAGTCATATATGCCTGTCCTTTGATTACATCCTGTTCTTCCATAATGGAGTTAAAGTAATATACAGAAGAAACAGTATTAAGAGCCCATCCTCCTGCCTGAATAAAATATCACATCGTATTTTTCCTATCATATGCAGGAGGATATGGCAAAGAAAAGGGAACCAAGCCCCCGTGATATTCCATAGTTCAGATTTTTTCCCTGATTCAGACTCTCAATTCCCAGAGAATTTATAAAAGGAGTAAGAAGCTACTATTGGTCTGCTTATTGTAGCATTAATTTCTCCAAAATTCTATGAAAAATATGTTGAAAATGAGGGATTGATACTGGCTATAATACAGTAAAAATGTTATCATAAAAAATATTAATTATGAAATAGATTGAATTAAACAAGGAGGATTTACAATGAAGGGAATGTTATATGGCGTTGGAGTGGGGCCTGGAGATCCGGAATTACTTACTTTAAAGGCAGTCCGGCTTATCAGGGAAAATAATGTGATTGCAGTTCCGGGTGAAGATGCATGCCAGACAGTTGCTTATAAGATTGCAGTACAGGCAGTACCGGAACTCGAGAATAAAAAACTTGTTCCTGTATATATGCCTATGACTCATGATAAAGAAGAAATGGAAAAAAATCACAGAAAAGGAGCTCTTGTTCTGGAATCTTTTCTTGAAAAAGGGGAAAATGTAATTTTTCTGACTCTGGGGGATCCCACTATTTATTCTACTTTTACCTACCTGCAGAAAATAGTGGAAAAAGATGGATTCCAGACTGGACTTGTCAGTGGAATTACATCTTTCTGTGCAGCGGCAGCCCGTATGAACATACCTCTGACTGAATGGAGCGAACAGCTTCATATTTACCCTGCAACTCATGGATTTGAAGAGAAACCTGAAAGGGAAGGGACTTATGTATTGATGAAAGCCGGAAAAAAACTGGATCAGATCAGGAAAAGTTTTGAAGATACTAAATATAAAGTACGTATGATAGAAAACTGTGGAATGGAAAACGAACGAATCTATGAAGATTTAGACGAAATCCCGGATAATGCCGGATATTATTCCTTGATAATAGCAAGAAAATCTGAAAAAAGAAATAGAAATAATTGACTTATAGATATTATTGACAATATTTATAATAAAATGATATACTTCAATTGGTATAATTAAATTGTTTCAGAGTATAACAAGTGTTGATAAACAACAGATGATATAAGTGGGGTAATACAGCAATGGAGAGACAGAATAATTTCTTTCAGGAAAATAGTCTGGAACAGCCGGATATGATGATTTGCCATACGGAAAATTGTACGGGAAAGGTAGAATTGAATGTTTCCAGAGGAATCTGTCTTTCCAGTACAGCGCACAACTGTTTTAAGATAAAAGCCAGAGGTGAGAAAATTGATTCCTATATTGGCAGAATCAGTCGGAATATTTCACGGGAGGAAGACTGCAGGAAATTTAAGGAGCAGTTTTGCTGTGAGAATCTGCTTCGTTGTTATGAAAACGGAAAAAGCAGTTTCTCACTGAATTTCTTCTGGAGCAGTCAGGATATACAGGATTTTCATGTATTAAAGGCTTCTATTGAAATGACACAGAATTCTTACTCCGGTGAGATAGAGGGAATTTTATATTTTAATAATATTACAGGTGATTTTCTTGCTGAGAGAATGCCCTGGATGCTTTATCATAAAAATTTTAAGGAAATTGCTATTATTAACACAAAAAGATCAGTAATTGCAATGGATTCTCCTGATAAATTTGATGTTTCCATGTATCTTGATGAAGAGATTGATTATGATACATATGTTGAAGACCTGATCGAGAAAACTATTCCGGTTCAGGAACGTGAGATTTTCAGAAAAAGTACTGAAATCCAGACAATCTGTAAGGAGCTGGAGAATAAGGAAAGATATTCTTTTACAATTCATCAGATCAATTCTGATGGAGAAAAACGTCTGAAAAATTTTACATATATGTATCTGGTCAGAGAATTCAATCTGGTACTGGCAGCCACAGAGGATATTACAGAACTTTCCGGCAAAGATGTGCTTACCGGAGGATATAACAGACAGGGGTTTATCCGTCATACCAGAAGTATTTTGAATAATTGTCCGGATAAGACAGAATATGCGGTGCTTTTCTTTAACATAAAGAACTTTAAAGTGGTTAATGAATTGTTTGGAATTGAAACAGGGGATGATGTTCTTCGGAGCTCTTATGTGGAACTGGAAAATTCAGGGCTTTATCCTGTTGTTACAGCCAGAATAGAAGCGGATCATTTTACCTGTCTTGTAAAACGTAAAAATCTTGATTTTAACGAACTGACTCGCCTGTGTGAACGTAAATTTACAAAAGATGGAAAAACCATTCATCTTTTTGGCAGATGTGGTGTTTTTTATGTGGAAGATAAACCTATGCGTGTGGACTGCATGATTGACAGAGCGAAGATTGCCAAAAAATATATCACAGACGAATATGTACAGCCTTATAAATTATATGACAGTTCTATGAAAGACGCCTATATTGACAAGGCAGAGCTGGCCGGTGAGTTGGAAGATGCCATCAGTCAGGGACAGTTTAAGGTATATTATCAGCCTGTAATTGATGTATCAACTGGGAAGGTTGCATCTGCGGAAGCTCTGGTCAGATGGATTCATCCGGAAAAAGGATTTCTGTCTCCAGCAGCATTTATACCGTCTTTGGAAGAAAGTGGCTATATATCAGAACTGGATCTCTATGTGACAAAAGAAGTGTGCAATTTTTTAATGAACAGGCACAAACAGGGTAAGCCTGTAGTGCCTGTATCTATAAATCTGTCATGGATGGATTTTTATGATGAAAGTATGATGTCATGGATCATAAATGATCTGCGAAAATGCAGTATACCGGGGGCTATGGCACGATTTGAGATTACAGAAACTTCTTATGCAGCGATTAAGGAGGACAGAAATAATATTCTGAGCTCTCTGAAAAATCTGGGATCTAAAGTATTGCTGGATGACTTCGGAAGCGGATATTCTTCTTTTGGAATGCTTCAGAATTACAATTTTGATATTCTGAAGATTGATATGAGTTTTGTACGGCAGATTGAGACCAATCCGAAGACAAGAAGCATTCTGGGCTTTATTATCGAAATGGCACATGAGATGGAAATGCAGGTCGTGGCAGAAGGAGCTGAGACTCAGGCACAGGTTGATTTCCTTAAGGAAAGTGGCTGTGATTTCATTCAGGGTTATTATTATTCCAAACCTCTTCCAGAAAAGGAATTTGTGAAAATGCTGGATGAGACATTTAACTGATTATAACAACTTATATTATATGCCGTAATGGGGCTGTAACCTGTTACGGCATCCTGTTCGGATTACTGAAGATTTTTTAAACAAAAATATTGATTTTATCTGAAAAAATGATATACTGGGGATATGCAGATATAGTTCATTGGTAGAACACCAGCTTCCCAAGCTGGGGAGGCGGGTTCGATTCCCGTTATCTGCTTTTTTTATGTCATAGGAAAGTACTCCATATTGTTCTATGAAGATTTCGAATTCCTATGACATAAAAAACGCTCCGCGCAGGATTCTTTCTCGTTGCTTCAGAAAGTCATTACAGTATTCCTTTTGTTGATTATTGTAGAATTTTGGCGAACTGTTTATATTGAATATTCCTTCAGGTTCATTATATAATGTTTACGATAAAAAACGACAACAGCATTCTTAAATTGACAACGGAGGAAAATAAAATGTATTTATCAACATTATTTCTTATAAAAATTGAAAAAGGTGTCATTCATGCCATTTCAAAATGCAACGAAGAATTCCTCAAGCGTTTTGGCACAGTGAAAGATTATATTCCGGTCTTCTTTGATCTGGATTCTTCAGGCAAAGTACTGGGAATTAATAATGAGGGCAATGAACTGATGGCTTTGTGGGATGTTTTTAAAGACTTTAAAAATGATATTACCCAGATTGATCTTCCGGTGATCCGGGCAATGGATTTGATATATACAGTAAGAAATGAAATGACATGAATATTGGATTTGTATTATTTAAACAGGCATATCAGATATAAGAATCTGATATGCCTGTTTTATTTTCTATTTTTTATGGAAAACGATGGCACGGTCATAGATAATCTCATAGTAGGAGGCACCTGTACCGGTCTCGTCCAGATAAGCCCGGAAGGCCATAAGAAGGGTACTGCCATTATCTGCACCGTAATATTGTCCCTTTTCATTTCCTGTAGAGTATTCGATGACGGCAGTATATTCATCCAGCTGCGTGCGCGCCAGCTTGTAAACATAGTACTGATCCGGATCTTTACAGTCAGCTTCCAGATACGCTGCGGCACTGCCTGGGAACAGGGAATCATAGATGCTGCAGATTCCGTTCAGCATAGGACGGGAGTACAGGACAGCATTGGAATACTGTGCTTTGTCGGTCGCTGTATGGTTTACGCCATAAACAACAACAAAATCCTCATCAGAATCCAGCGTAAAGTTCTCTGTCATCAGGTAAGCTGCATCACGGTTGTCGCCCTGGGCATTGATATCATTGAAATAAGCAGTCAGACCTTCCGGGACTGCAATATCGCTCCTCAGCTCTTGATAGTCATAATCCGCCTCATATTCGTTGATAATGGCACTGCGGATCATTTCCAGGTGCTCCTCTGCATTATCCAGCTCTGCAGACTCATGTTTTCCTGTACCGCGAGGTATAACAACTTCATTTTCATAAGGATCGGATTCCAGTTCTGATTTGGGGGTCAGCCGGAATACCGCTGAATTTTCAGAAAGGGAAGATACATACTCTTCATAGGCATCCCGGTCACCTGGCTGTGAAATACGTCCCAGGAAAAGAAAGGTATCTGCACCTTTATCAAGCCCCATCTTGTAGGTTTCTGCAGGGATTGTCATGATATTGATCATACTGTCATCATAGCCGGCTGCATTGAGCTGTGTTGTTACCATGTCCGTTACGGTCTGATTGGAACTGATCACGATCACAGCAGAGGTATCAAATTCACTGTCTCCGGTATGCCTGATATTCATCTTATTTACGGGATCGCCGATACAACCGAATATGGGATGGTAGAGACCGGTTGTTTCATCTCCGACACTGAAGAATCCCTTTTCATTTGTGTAATCCTTTCCTTCTTTCTGCTCTGTGAACATGATGTAATTGGCGAAGGAATAGTATTTACATTCCGGTGGGAGAGAGGTGATCAGCACGATGGCTTCATCCTGGCAGAGCTTGTACTGCCAGCCGCTTGGCGGGAACAGGGGATTCGGCACAGTCTGTTCGGGAGCATCCGGAAGAGAAAAAACAGTATAGGCAGAACCTGCATTGTTTCCGAAACAGCTCATAAGTCTTCCCTCGGAAGCCTCTTTTACCGTATCAAGTTCGTAGAAAGATCCCTCCTGTACAGTGAAACCGGAATCTTCCAGAAGGTTCAAAAGCGCAGCTGTATCACCAGGGGAAGAATTTTCTGCTGCCGAAACAGAAGCACACTGTCCTGCGAGAATTCCGGCAGTAAGGATACTCATTGTAAGCATACGAAATAAAATATTTGATTTCATAGTGTTGTATACGCCTCCTTTGTTATTTTCTTACAGTATAGCATGAGAAATACCGATATCTTATCCGGAGGAACAGAGTGCACGCACAGGAAACGAAATGCAGGATTCAGAATGATGAGACTATCCAGGAGTTATGGTACCTGTCTCCAATGGTAAAAAGCAAGTTAGGATTTTTGGAGTTTGGGAACGTAGTTTTTTCATATAGATACTTTTGGTATAGAGGTCAGCAGATTTTATCCTGCATTTCATTTCCAGTGTTTGTAATTCATTCCCTGAAAAAAAATGTTTCTTCCTCTTGTGCTAAAATAGCAAAAAAAGGAGGAAAGAACCTATGAAACGTTTGGCATCCATTATGATTTGCAGTGCAATTTTGATCACCTCATCGCTTCCAACTGTTGCTTTTGCCCAGGAGGAATGCAGCGCTGAGAAGAAACCAGCCACTGCAGTCACGAAAGAAATCAATGAGGAAGTGTACCAGCTTCTGGATTTTTCGGATACGCAGGAAGAGGAATTTGCCACCAAAGGGTTTATCAGTGCACCTAAATCTCTGGAAATAAAAAACGATAAAGGCAATGTGATCTGGAGCCAGGTGGATTATGATTTTGTCCGGGGACAGGATGCACCAGATTCTGCCAACCCAAGCTTATGGAGAAATACGCAGCTCAACGCCATATATGGTCTGTTTGAGGTTACAGAAGACATTTACCAGGTTCGGGGCTATGATGTTGCAAATCTGACATTTGTCCGAAGCGAGAATGGATGGATTATTCTGGACTGTATGAGCAATAATGAGTCTGCAAAGGCAGCACTGGAGCTTTTTGAATCCGAGATGGGGGAAGCACACATTGTGGCGGTTGTGATCAGTCATGCCCATGTGGATCATTATGGTGGTATCAGTGGTCTGGTGTCACAAGAAGACCTTGCGGATTCCTTCCTTTCCCTGGAGGAACAGATTGCTTCCGGAAAAACAGCTATTATTGTGCCGGAAGGATTTGTGGATGCGGTTATGGAGGAGAATGTTTTTGTGGGAACTGCTATGAAACGACGTTCCATGTATCAGTACGGTTTAGCACTGGGGAAAGGGGAACAGGAAAGTCTTTCTGTAGGTATCGGGCTTACGGTGGGACAGGGAGAAGTTGGATATGTTAACCCTACATTTGAAGTGACAGAATCTGTTTTTGAGACCACGATTGACGGAGTAAAGGCAGTTTTCCAACTGACTCCGGATACGGAATCTCCAGCCGAAATGAATACCTATTTTCCGGAGAAAAAGGCTCTCTGGATGGCAGAAAACTGTACAGGAACCCTGCATAATCTTTATACACTGCGAGGTGCACAGATCCGGGATGCCAATGGATGGGCACGCTATATCACAGAAGCCCAGAGCCTGTTTGGCGATAAAGTGGAGGTTGTATTCCAGTCTCATAACTGGCCGCACTGGGGAAATGACGTAATTCAGGAATATCTGACTAATACTGCTGCTGTTTACAAATTCATTCATGATCAGACCCTTTTATATATCAATCAGGGATATACCTCCACAGAGATTGCATCCATGATCAAGCTTCCGGAATCTCTGGAAAAAGTATGGTATACCCGCCAGTATTACGGTACTTTGAAGCACAATGTAAAGGCTGTATATCAGAAATATATGGGCTGGTATGATGCGAATCCGGTACATCTGGATGAGTTGGAGCCTTCTGCCTATGCCATAAAGCTGGTGGAATATCTTGGAGATACAGATAAAGTACTGGAAATGGCAAAAGAGGATTATGAAAAAGGAGAATATCAGTGGGTAGCACAGATTACCAATACACTGGTTTACGCGGATCCGGAAAATGAGCAGGCAAGATTTCTGTGCGCAGATGCCCTGGAACAGCTGGGATATCAGGCGGAGTCCGGAGCGTGGCGGAATGCCTATCTTGCGGCAGCTTTTGAATTGCGCAGAGGAACAGATTTTTATCAGGAAAAATCCGGGACAGTAGCTGGTTCAACAGCACAGAATATGAATGCACAGACCATGCTGGATTATATGGGAATTATGATGGATACGGAAAAACTGGAGGATAAATCCTTTACCATTAATCTGCAGCTTACAGATGATGAGAACTATCTTTTAAAGATACATCATGGAGTGCTGCTGTATTATGCGGACGAGCAGGATGAAAATGCTGATCTGACTATCCGTACGAAACGCACAGGGATTCTTGCAATTGCAGCAAGAAATGAAGAGGGCATCAGTAAACTGGTGGAAGCTGTAGAAGGAGATGAGGAACTGTACAAAACATTCTGTGACAGTATGACTTCCCTGAAGTTATATTTCAATATTATAGAACCCTGACCGGAGGGATGATATGCGTATCATACTTTATGGAACAACCGCGGGCTGTGAAAAAGTCCGCACCTACCTTGATGATTTTGAACTTCATATTTATACGCATATGGAGCAGTTGATTCCTGCATTGATAGAAACAATTCCGGATGCGGTTTTTATTCTGATGGAAAATGCAGCAGGGATGGAGGGCGTGATCGCAGTCAAAAAAATAGCTCCTGAGCTTCCGGTAGCCTGGTTTTCCAATGACCGGGATTTTGCTCCTCAGGCATACCGGCTGCATACGGAATATTTTGCATCTCTGCCTGCCAACAGAGAAAAGATAACAGACGCTTTGAGTCGGTGCAGACTTTTGTAAATGTCTGGCTTCAAAGGAACGAATTGAAAAAAGGAAAGGAAATGCTTATAATATATTTATACATTTATAAATTGATTGCAACAGAAAAGAGATAAAGAGTATGAATGAGTCAGTAAGAATTGCAGTCTGCGATGACCTTGACAAAGAGCGTCAGACAATTGTGCAGCTACTTTCGGAGTACCTGGACCAGAATAATCTTTATGTTCTCATTGATACATTTTCATCCGGTGAAGATTTGCTTAATTCAGATATCTCGCGGTACAGCCTGGCCTTTATGGACATTTTCCTGGATGGGATGAATGGGATGGAGACGGCAAAAACCCTCATGGAAAAAAACAAAAGACTGCAGATTGTTTTTGTCAGCACCAGCATTGATTTTGCGGCAGAAGCATTTACCATCGAAGCACTTCATTATATTGTAAAACCGATTGAGAAAAAACAACTGTACGATGTGTTGGATAAATTTTTCGAAGTCTTCACATCCATGCGTACTATTGAAGTAAAAGTCGGACGCCTGGAGGAAAGTATTTATATTTCAGATATTTTGTACATAGAGGCAAAGGGAAAGAAAACCCTGCTCCATCTGAAAAACGGAATTCTGGAAGCTTCCCAGTCCCTTACGGAGATGAGAGAAATGTTGCCTGCCGGTGAGTTTTGTATGCCGATTCGCTGGGCTCTGGTAGCTATGAAGGAAATCATGTCGATTTCCGGCAATACAGTGAAGCTGACTGATCAGACGGAGATTCCTGTGAGCAGAGGAAAAAAAGAAGAGATACGAAAAACATTTGCGGATTATAAATGGGCAGCCATGCGCCGAAGGATGAGGGGAAGATAAAAATGACGATCATATGGATGAGTTTTCTATGTACTATGGCACATGTCCCCAGTTTGATTCTGCGCTATATCCCTTTTAAAGATAAGATAGAAAAAAACAAAAAGATACAATTAATGTTTTGGTATGGGCTGGGGCTTGTGATCAATTTTTTTCTGTATATCAAAGTGGAAGAAACTGTCGGAATCAGTGTTTCATTTTACAAGATGAACCTTATTCTGTTCTGTGTGATCATGGGGGCAGTAAACATTCTTGTACTCAGAGGATATGTCAAGGAACAACTCTTTACTTTTGGACTGACTGCACTTATAATTCTTCTGACCTATGCGGTGGCAGCATATCTGGTGGAAATTGTGGGATATAAAACAATCCCGCAGGGCCTGGTTATTGAAAACATATTTGGATTACTATTGTATGTATTCAGTTATCCCTGGATTCGGAAGCTGATGAGAAATACCATAACCCCATTTTTGAATATTGACAGTCAGAATTACTGGAATACCATATGGTTTATTCCGATTGCTATGTTTCTGGGCACTGTTTTTTCTCTTGGAATGGAGGATTATATTGAAACACCTCTTCAGCTGATGAGCCGGATGTTTACAGGACTGGCGACATTGATGCTTTGCCAGAATATCGCAAAGGACTACAGGAGAATACAGGAACGAAATCAGATAACACAGCAGATCGAGCAGCAGAAGAAATATTACGAGGCACTGACAGAGGCTGTAAAAGTGGAGCGTGAAGCAAGGCACAATTTCAAACATCAGCTGGCTGCAGTGCAGGGGTTCCTGGATACCGGGAATATAGAAGAATTGCAGACATATTGTGACAGTATGCAGGTAAAGCTGGCGAAAATCACAGAAATTCCATATACCGGGAATGCGGCGGCTGACGGCGTACTGTATCATTATGCATGTCTGGCAGAGGAAAAAGGCATAGATTTTATGGTTAGTTGCAGGTTTAACCGCCTGAACATTTCCGATACGGATCTGTGCTGTATTCTTGGAAATGCTCTGGACAATGCGCTGACAGCATGTAAAGGGTATGAAGGGGAAAAGTATATCCGTGTTGCCGCAGAGAGAGAGGAAGAAATGCTTCTGATTACAGTGGATAATTCCTTCGATGGAATCCTGATTCAAGAAGGGGGGAAGATCTTTTCCAGAAAAAGAAAACAGGAAGAAGGAATCGGAATGAGATCTATGAGACAGATCTGTGAAAAATACGGAGGAAGCTGCTCGTTTCAGACAGCAGGAAATGAGTTTGAAGCCAGTTTCCTTCTGATGCTGGAACAGA
>JAXEUE010000219.1:0-14912 GCA_034115005.1 Blautia sp. | reverse complement strand
AATCTCATCATAGTCAGGAAAAGATGACGTATTATAACGTACTGCACAGGCAATCATTCTCCGTTCCAGAGAGGACAGACCAATAATATCCGTGGACATTATGATCTGATAGGAACACTCGGAAACATCTCCCATACTGATGTATTTCCCACAATCATGAAGAAGGGCTGCAATCTGAAGAAGAAGACGTTCTCTTGGCCCCATGCCGTGAACCTTCTTCATACTGTCAAAAATATCCAGACACAGATTCATGGTACCCTGAATGTGGCTTTTACTGCTGGAATAACGCTTGGCAATGTTCCGGGAAGTTACAAGAATATCGTTTTCAAAATTGTGTACACTTTTGATAAATTTTCTCTTTTCTGCAAAATCATAAGCAATTCCGTCAAGAAGAGAAACTCCCGGGGCCCACAAAGCCTCTGCATTAAAAATGTCGATAAAACTTCTGCACACTACAAGTGTAGGCATGACAAGCGATGCATATTCCGGATCAATGGACAGCTCCTGTGCCAGAACATAATCGGATTTTCCCACAAGATCCTCATATCGCTTCATAAATTCTTCTTTTGTGATAATATGGTCTTCTTTTTCCTCCTGGAAAATAGTATCTGTAATAAAATCTCCCATCAGGATCACATTTTTAATATCTCTGTCTTTCAGGTAAAGACGCTGGAAATTCGTGATATCATTGCGAATATATTCTTCCACCAGCTTGTCATAATGAATAGTAGATTTCTCCAATTCCTGAAGACGCTGACGTATCCTTACGCTGCCCATTTTCAAAGCCTGGGTGGTAACCAGGGCATCCTTGTCAAAAAGAGAAACCTGAAGGCTTCCGCCTCCCACATCCAGTATGGCAGTGCCCTTCTGGATCATTTTCTTAAATCCGCTTTCAATGGCTGCAATGGATTTATATCCAAGGAAATGCTGCTCCGCATTACTGAGGATTTCCACCTTCATTCCTGTACGGCAGTAAATCTGATCGATCACAATAAGAGGAGCCTGAAGTTCTCTGAAAGCACTTGTTCCACAGACTCTGTATTCCTCCACTCCGAAATCTTTCATTAATCTTTTAAAATCGTTCAGAATTTCGCAGAGCAGATCCAGTACCTCTCTGTTTATTTTTCCCGTTGCATATACTTCCTTGCCCAGTTCCAGGCTGTATCTGACATCATTTAATTCCCGAAACCCTATTTTCTTTGAGAGCTCAAAGATTTTCATACTTACTTCATAAGATCCGATATCAATAGCCGCAAATGTCATAACTGCCATATCTTATTTCCCCCTTCCCAGAATATAATCAATGAACTGCTGTGCTGTCCTTCCCGTAAGTCCGCCATGGGAAAGCTCCCACTTGTTGGCTTCCAGCATCAGTTCATCATCCGGCATAGTCACGCCGTAACGCTTTGCCAGAACACGGACAATATTCTGGAATTCCTTTTTATTAGGTGCTCCGAAGTAGATTCGTACCCCGAACCTGTATACAAGAGATAGTTTCTCCTGAACGGTATCGGAGGAATGCAGATCATCGTCATCCATAATCTCCAGTTTATCACTTGATTTCTCCCTTACCAGATGTCTTCTGTTGCTTGTGGCATAGATAAGAATATTATCCGGCTTTTTCTCAAGGCCGCCTTCAATGACTGCCTTCAGGTACTTATATTCAATCTCAAATTCCTCAAAGGAAAGGTCATCCATATAAATAATAAATTTATAATTGCGATTTTTGATCTGGGCGATCACATCATTAAGATCCTGGAACTGATGCTTGTATACTTCGATGATACGAAGCCCCTGGTCATAATATCGGTTCAGGATTCCCTTGATACTTGATGATTTACCTGTACCCGCATCTCCGAAAAGAAGACAGTTGTTGGCCTTTCTTCCCTGTACAAAAGCTTCTGTATTCTCAATCAGTTTCTGTTTGGGGATTTCATATCCCACCAGATCCTCCAGCTGCACGTGAGCAATCCTCGTAATGGGTTGTATCACAACCTTATCATTATCATCATGTGCCACACGAAATGCCTTGTGAAGACCCAGTTTTCCCACACCGAAGTCCTTATAGAACTGTACCATATCGTCCATAAATTCCTGAGCTGTGGATGCCCTGGCAAGAGTAACACTCATTTCACAGATCCGGTCTCTGATGCGGGAATTATACATTTTACTGTTGGTGCCTGTATTCGTATAGCTGCAGAGTACCTGACAGCAGGAAACGCCAAAAAATCTGTCAAGTACTGTCAGATCAAAATCATAAAGCTGCTTGAAGATTTCAAAATCAGACAACGCCAGCTCATTAATGCTGCCCTTGACTGCTCCTCTTATTTCACTTGCCGTACTGAACGCATTTTCATGATTTACCAGGAGAAATGTCAGATAGCAGTGCCACAGATTTCCGGAAAATCCATATAATCCTGCATTCTCCACCAGACCGGAGGCACAGTCAAAAAGCAGACTTTCCTTTTCCTTAAGGCAGGGATCCTCCTGTTCATATCCATTGATCAGCTCTGTCATTTTTTCAAGGATCTCACCATGTTTGAAATCACGGTAAAGAATACATTCCTTTAAATTAATCATTTTTCTTTCTTCTTTCTTTTATCATATTCAGTAGTTACCAAGAATCCTCATCCTGTTTGCCTCTGCCTCGATTCCCCGCAGGGCATTCTTTACCGCACTGTCCCTGAGATTTCCTTCAAAATCCACAAAGAAACGATATTCCCAGGTCTTCCCGGCAATAGGACGGGATTCAATCTTGGTCATATTCAGTCCATTATAAATGATATGGGAAAGCATATTATAAAGAGTTCCACTTTCATGAGGAAGCTCAAAAAAGATACTGATCTTACCTGCATCCTTCACATAAACCGGCTTCTTGCTCACAATTACAAACCGTGTTGCATTTTTCTCGTTAAAACAGATATTCTCAGCAAGGATCTTCAGACCATACAGCTCTCCTGCCTGTCTGCTTGCAATGGCAGCCTGGGTTTTATCCTGGTCTTCTCTTATCTTCTTTGCGGAGCCAGCTGTATTCTCCATTTCTTTCTTTTTCCACCCCGGATGACCTTCCAGATATTTACTGCACTGGGCAAGAGCCTGGGGATGGGAACAGACACAGGTGATATCTGAAAGAGATGCTTCAGGCAGTCCAAGAAGTACATGTTCCGGCTTTATGATCTGTTCTCCCACAATATAGAGCTGGTATTCTGCCAGAAGATCATAAATCCCCGCCACGATCCCGGCAGTGGAATTTTCAAGGGGAAGTACCCCGTAATCAGCCCTGCCCTCAGAAACCTCTTCCATAGCATCCCGCCATGTTTTTACATGATAATTTCTGATCTTATCATCAAAGTATTCCTTCATGGCAGCATAACTGTAAGCTCCCTCCACTCCCTGGAACACAACCGTAACATTCTGCAGGGGAAGCTCATCTACCATCTCCAGATCTTCCTTGTCTTCCACTCCATGTTCTGTCAGAAGCTGGTATTGTCTCTTCCGGCTGATGGCCATAATCTGCTGAAAAAGCTCCTGGGCTCCCAGAGCATTGAACTCTCCATGGGTCTTTTCCCGAAGAGATGCTATCTTCTGTCTTTCCCTCTCCGGATCCAGCACCTTCTTGCCTGTTCTGATTTTGTACTCTGCCACATCTTCACAGACCTTCATCCGCTTTTCAAAAAGACGGATGATCTCACTGTCAATCTCGTCGATCTCTTTTCTGCATTCCTGTAAATCTGTCATTTTATGTGTTTCTCCTCACATTCTTTCACGATGTCTGTCATTTCTCCTATAAAGGAAAGGGAACCAAAGGCAAGTATTACATCCTGTTTATCCGCCAGGACAAATGCCTCCTGTACAGCCTCATCTATGGAATCTGCAGGCTTCACATCCTTATGGAATTCACGTACCGTTTCCGCCAGTTCTCTGGCAGGAAGAGCCCTGTCATTATCCGGAGTCTGGATGGTTATTATTTTGTCCGCATAATGAGCAGTTTTCGCAATCACGCTTCTGTAATCTTTATCCTTGAAAACTCCCATAATGAAAATCAGCCTTTTTCCCTTAAAGTAATGTTCTATGGAATCTGCCAGCATATCAGCAGCTCCCGGATTATGAGCCCCGTCCACCACCAAAAGTGGTTCCTGACACAGTACAGTAAATCTTCCGTTCCAGGAAGCAAGCTTCAGTCCATCCTTTCTCTGTTTCAGAGTTGTGGAGAAGCCCAGACGACCCAGTATCTCCAGGGCTTTTATGGCAAGAACCAGATTTTCTTTCTGATATACCCCTGCAAGAGAAATCTGGTATTCTTCTCCTTCATATAAAATGGTCTGTCCCATACAGCTTTCACTTAAAATCCGCGCTCCGGAAGCATCTGCCACCGTAAAAGGTACATGACACTTGTGACACCTGTCGGCAATCACATCCATAGCTTCCTGTTTCTGGCTGACAGTTGCCACGTGACAGCCCGGCTTAATGATCCCCGCCTTTTTTTCAGCAATTTTACCCAGGGTATTTCCCAGGAAATCCATATGATCCATACTGATGGAAACAATAAGAGCAAGAAGTGTGTTGGAAATGATATTGGTTGCATCCAGATTGCCGCCCATTCCAACTTCAAGAAGAACCAGATCACAGTTTTCGTTTTTAAAGAATAAAAAGGCCACTGCCGTTTCAATTTCAAAGGGTGTTGGATGAGGAAGACCATCCCGGACCATAGAATCTATCACATCCGCTGTCCGGGTAAGATATGAGGCAAAACTCTCTCTGCTGATCTTCCTGCCGTTTATTTCCATCCGCTCTCTGTAAGAATACAGAGCAGGGGATATATATCTTCCCACCCGGTACCCTGCCCGGGATAATACAGAATATAAAAAAGCGATGACAGAACCTTTGCCATTGGTACCGGCTACATGGACTACCTTCAGGTCATCCTGAGGATTACCCAGCCTTTTCATTAATTCACGCATATTATCAAGTCCCAGCGCACTGGGATATTCTTTCAGTGCCCGGTTTATGTATGCCCGGCTTTCCTGATAATTCATTTGTTTATTACTCCTTAGTACTTCATTTTCCCTGTTGTTCCCACACAGATCAGGTGTTTTCATTATATCCTACACGTATGTTTTTTTCAAGGCAGGCAATACTATTCAAAGGTAAAATTTACGTAAAAATAAGGAGTTCTTTCATATGAAAAAAAATTTTCTGCTCTGCGGTTCCATAGGCTGGTGTATGGAAATCATCTGGACTGGTCTTCATTCTCTGCTTGCAGGAGAGCCTACTATGATGGGTAAAACTTCTCTTTTAATGTTTCCCATTTATGGCTGTGCCTCTCTCATAAATCCTGTATATAAAAAAATATCTTCCACTCCAGTTTTTGTCCGGGGCTGCATCTACACGGCAGGAATCTTTCTGGCAGAGTATTTATACGGAAGTTTTCTGAAATTCTTTCACATGTGCCCCTGGGATTACAGTGATGCTCCCCTTAATTACAAAGGACTGATCCGGCTGGATTATGCTCCTGTCTGGTTTGCGGCAGGACTCATTTTCGAAAAAATTGTTAGAAAATCGTCTTGAAAAATGTTTATGACTATTATATTATGTTAGGAAGAATTACGATGTTATGATACAACAAGTATGGAGGTAAATTAATGAGACACTTAATGAGTCCACTGGATTTATCCGTAGAGGAGCTTGACACTCTTATGGATCTTGCCAGTGATATTGAGAAACACCCTGATAAATACGCTCATATCTGTGAAGGTAAACGGCTTGCCACTCTTTTCTATGAGCCAAGCACCCGTACCCGTCTCAGTTTTGAAGCAGCTATGATGAATCTGGGAGGCCAGGTTCTTGGTTTCTCTTCTGCAGATTCCAGCTCTGCTGCCAAAGGCGAAAGTGTTGCCGATACAATTCGTGTTGTTTCCTGTTATGCAGATATCTGTGCTATGCGCCACCCCAAAGAAGGTGCTCCGTTAGTAGCTTCTATGGCTTCTTCCATTCCCGTGATCAATGCCGGAGACGGCGGTCATCAGCATCCAACCCAGACTTTAACCGACCTTCTTACTATCCGTTCCCTGAAGGGACATTTTGACAATCTTACTATCGGTCTGTGCGGTGACCTGAAATTCGGACGTACTGTTCATTCTCTGATCGAGGCTCTGGTCCGTTATAACAATGTAAAATTCATCCTGATCTCTCCTGAGGAATTAAGAATTCCCAGTTACATTCGTGAGGATGTTCTGAAGAAGAACCATGTGGAATTCCAGGAAGTGGAACGACTGGAGGATGCTCTCCCTGATCTTGACATTCTCTATATGACCCGTGTTCAGAAAGAACGTTTCTTCAATGAAGAGGACTATGTCCGTATGAAAGATTTCTACATACTGGACAAACAGAAGATGGAGCTGGCCAAAGATGATATGTACATCCTTCATCCTCTTCCCCGTGTAAATGAGATCGCCACAGAGGTGGATTCCGATCCCAGAGCAGCTTATTTCAAACAGGCCCAGTACGGCGTATATGTACGTATGGCACTGATTCTCACATTACTGGAGGTGAAATTACCATGTTAAATGTCGGCGCACTTCGTGAAGGCTATGTATTAGACCATATTAAAGCAGGCAAAGCCATGACCATCTATCATGACCTGAAGCTGGACAAGCTTGACTGCACTGTAGCAATTATCAAGAATGCCAGAAGCAATAAAATGGGCAAGAAGGATATCATCAAGGTAGAATGCCCTATTGAAAATCTGGATCTGGATATTCTGGGATTTATTGACCATAACATTACAGTAAATATCATCAAGGATGAAAAGATCGTTGAGAAAAAAGAACTTAAGCTCCCCAAACAGGTGGTAAATGTGATCAAATGCAAGAATCCCCGCTGCATTACCTCCATTGAGCAGGGACTGGATCAGATATTTGTTCTTGCTGATGAAAAGAAAGAAATCTACAGATGCAAATACTGCGAGGAGAAATACTCCGGACACCGCAATAAATAAAGAGACGTAAAAAACCCTCATCGAAAGAGATGAGGGTTTTCTTTTACTTATTATGCAACCGGACCGATAAGCCGGGTTATGTCATTGGGTAATCATCTATCTAGGCCTTATGTTGCCATAAGGCTCAAGCGACCCACCTGAAAGCACGACGGGCAGCCGTATCGCTTTCTGTTCGGTCTTGCTTCGAATGGAGTTTACATGTGCCCGGCCTGTTACCAGGACGGCGGTAGTCTCTTACACTGCCTTTCCACCCTTACCTCACAAGTGAGGCGGTTTATTTCTGTTGCACTGGTCTGGGAGTCACCTCCACCGGACGTTATCCGGCATCCTGCCCTGCGAAGCCCGGACTTTCCTCGTCTGAACCCTTTCGTCTGTCCAGCCGCGATTACCTGGCCTGGTTGCCAGAGCTATTTTAGCATGGTTTTCTTTCCTTGTAAAGGAATTTATACATTGAAGCAGCTTCCCCCGATAAATTCCCTGAGAAGAGAATTGCGTGGAATATCTTCACTTGGAACAGCCACAAAATAATCAAAAAATTTCAACAGTCTCTTGGCTTCCAGATATTCCGGCTCATCTTTCCCTATTCCAAAAAGCAATGGCTCTGCGTAAACCTTAAGGCATGCAAGCTCATAGATCAACGCGGAATTGAACATAGCATCTGCTTCCTCCTGGAAGGGAAAAATATTCTGTTCTTCTCCTCTTCGCACAGAAGGCCATCTGGCAATGGTCTCTTTTGCAGAAGTACCTCTGGTGCGGGCATCTCTTACGATCCTGCGGATCAGCCGCCCGTCTGTAGTGGGAATCCTGTTATGCTCATCAATATTCAGCTGCGTCAGAGCACTGATATATATCTTAAACTTGCTTTCTCTTGGCAGGGCATAGCTTAATTTATCGTTCAGTCCGTGAATACCCTCGATCACCAGGATATCCTCTTTGCCAAGCTGCAGAAAATCACCTTTATATTCTCTCATTCCTGTTTTGAAATTATAGACAGGAAGCTCCACTCTTTTTCCTTCCAGAAGGGCGAGCATATCTTTATTAAACTGCTCTACATCAATAGCTTCCAGACATTCAAAATTCTTTTCTCCAAACTCATCAAGGGGAGTCTGATCCCTGTTCACAAAATAATTATCCACTGCAATAGGATGGGGCTTCAGGCCATGGGCTGCAAGCTGGATAGACAGCCTGTGGGAAAAAGTTGTCTTTCCCGATGAAGAGGGACCTGCGATCATGACAAACTTTTTGTTCCCGGCATTTGCAATCTTTGATGCCAGGTCAGAGATCTTGCCTTCCTGCAGTGCTTCCTGAATCAGCAGAATATTCTGAAATTCTCCTCTTGTGATCTTGTCATTTAGCTCACCAACTGTGGAAATATCCAGCCTATCTCCCCATTCCTGGGATTCCTTCTGCACATGAAAAATCTTCTCCCTTGGTTGAAATTCCGGCACTTTTTCCGGCTCTGACCCTGACGGAAGCAGAAGAACAAATCCTTTCTCATAAAGAATAAGATCAAAATAAGGGATACAGCCGGTTCTGTCTGCCATAAAACCATAGAAATAATCTTCAAAGTTCCCAATACTATATAAGTTTACCGCAGAGACTCTTCTGTAGTAAAAAAGCTTCTCTTTGTCATACATATGGTGCTTATGAAAGAGAGAAATGGCTTCGTCCGTGCTTACGCTTCGCTTGACAATAGGAATGTCTGCTTCCACGATCTGATGCATACGGGCTTTGACCTTATTAAGAAAATCCTGGCAGAGAACCGTACTTCCTTCCATAGTGAAATAATACCCGCTTCCCACAGAATAATGGATCACTACTTTATCAATACTGTCCTGCCCTGCCACGTCATAAATTGCTTTCAAAAGGATCAGACAGGCACTTCTATTATATGTTTTATGTCCGATGGAATCCTTTGTGGTCACAAATTCAACAGTACAGTCATGTTCCAGAGTTTTGTGAAGTTCCCTCAGTTTCCCGTCCTCCATTACCAGGATAACAGGTGCCTCTGTGGTTCCCTCGTAATCCTTCACGATTTGGGCATAAGATGTGCCCTGGGGATACAAGACTGTTTCTCCCTTTATGATAACCTTCAGCATTTTCTGCTCCATAATGAATCCCTCCGTCTCTTTTATCCTCTATACTTCTACAATATAGTATATGGACTTTTTACCCTGGCACAGGAAATTATAAGGTCAGGGAATTCTTCATGTATTTCTTTTTCCATTTCTTCCATAAAAATATATTCTGTTCCATAATGTCCTGCATCAATAAGGGCAAGTCCCCGTGCCACTGTATCGATACCTGTATGATGATCAATATCACCGGTCACATAAACATCAGCCCCTGCTGCAAGAGCTTCTTCTATCATACTTTTTCCGGAACCTGTACAGATTGCAGCCCGGCTCACCATACGATCCAGATCTCCATAAACTCTCACATCATCCAATTTCAGAGAGTCTTTCACAAGCTGTGCATACTCTCTTAAGGTCATTTCACGGGAAATCTGTCCCACTCTTCCAAATCCCTGAACCTTTCCATCCCGTTCTTCTGTCACCTCAAGAACCGTAGTATCTGTCAGTTTAAGATAAGAGGCACTTAAATCCGCCATGCCAAGCACATCATAATTGGTATGCATAGCATAATACACGATCCTGTGTTCAATAAGTCCGAGAATTTTTCTCCCTGTGAAACTATGATTATTAATCTTTTTTATTCCGTGAAAAATCATAGGATGATGAGTCAGAATCATATCAGCTCCATTGTGGATGGCTTCCTCCAGTGTTTCCTCTGTCAGGTCAAGAGCGAGAAAAACATGGTGAATCTCCTGACGGTCATCTCCTGTAAGGAGTCCCACATTATCCCAGTCCTGAGCTGCTTCTTCAGGATACTTTTTCTCCAGCCAGGAGATTAAATCATATGCTTTCATATATCTTCAAAGCAGACAGCACTGCCTGCCTTTCCTCCTTTACTTCCTGCTCTCTTTCTTTTGCAGAAGGGGCATTTTCAAGCTTTACAAGAATCGAATCACAGATACCAAGCTCCCTTTTCAGATATTCCTTTAGGACAGGATGATGTTGTTCCAGAAGAAGCTCTCCGAAGCGTTCCCCACAGGTATAAGGACTTCCTGGCTCTGAGTACTTCTTCTTTCCATGAACCACCTTCATTACAGGGTAGAACTTCCCCTCCTCAAGGATCAGATCTTCCTGCACAGTTTTCCATCCAATCTCACTGATAAAACGGCGGAAATGAGGCAGGTCAGACTGGGGAGCCAGAACCATTTCCCGGAAGCTCTCTCTCACCTGTGCTCCATCTGTCAGGATCCGTTCCATGAGAGGTCCACCCATACCTGCCATGACAAGAGTATCCCCTTCCCCTTCGCCAAGAGCCTGAAGACCATCGGAAAGCCTTGTTTCTATGTATTTCTCAAAACCATACTGTCTGATATGTTCCTTTGCCCTGGAAAGAGGCCCCTTACGGACATCCATAGCAATGGCACCAGGAATTATTCTGTTCAGATACAGGTATACCGGCAGATATCCATGATCACATCCCACATCTACCAGCCGGTTTCCCCGGGTTACCATGCCCGCAACCGCAGACAGACGTGATGAAAGCTGCATACCATGGTCTCCTTAATCCAGATAATCCTTCAGTTTACGGCTGCGGCTGGGATGTCTGAGCTTACGCAGTGCCTTGGCCTCAATCTGACGGATACGTTCTCTTGTTACATTAAATTCCTTGCCAACCTCTTCCAGAGTTCTTGCCCGGCCGTCATCCAGTCCGAAGCGAAGTCTTAATACTTTCTGCTCTCTGTCTGTAAGAGTATTAAGAACTTCCACCAGCTGCTCCTTAAGAAGAGTGAAAGCTGCAGCATCCGCAGGTACCGGTACATTATCATCCTGGATGAAATCTCCAAGATGACTGTCCTCCTCTTCTCCGATAGGAGTTTCCAAAGAAACCGGTTCCTGAGAGATCTTAAGGATCTCACGGACACGATCCACTGACATATCCATTTCCTCTGCGATCTCTTCAGGAGTAGGTTCACGTCCAAGTTCCTGGAGCAGCTGACGGGAAACACGGATCAGCTTGTTAATGGTTTCTACCATATGGACCGGAATACGGATGGTACGGGCCTGATCCGCAATGGCTCTTGTAATTGCCTGGCGGATCCACCATGTTGCATAGGTACTGAACTTGTAGCCTTTCCGGTAGTCAAATTTCTCTACTGCCTTGATAAGGCCCAGGTTCCCTTCCTGTATAAGATCAAGGAAAAGCATTCCACGGCCTACATACCTTTTGGCAATACTTACCACAAGACGAAGGTTGGCTTCTGCCAGACGTTTTTTGGCATTCTCATCGCCCTGCTCCATTTTTTTTGCAAGCTCAATCTCTTCCTCTGCTGAAAGAAGAGGCACCTTACCGATCTCCTTCAGATACATACGTACCGGATCCTCAATGCTCACACCTTCAGGAACAGAAAGATCGATCTTATCCAGCTCAATTTCTTCCTCTTCATCCAATTTGTCAATATCCACATCATCATCCAGAACCATATCATCTACATTACTGTCGTCCGTAATCCGAAGCACATCTACGCCGCTTGCTTCCAGAAAGTCAAAAACCTTCTCCATCTGTTCCACATCCAGCGGCTGATCTTTAAAGAAATCGTTGATCTCCTGGTACTCCAGTACGTTTTTCTTCTTCTTGGCAAGTTCCAGAAGCTCCACCAGTTTCTCACTGAATTTACCCATATTCATTTCCATATGTGCTCTATACCTCCATATAGTGTTTATATTTTATCCTTATTCAAAAGAAATATGCAGCTGGTCCCGCTTTCTTCCAAGCTCCTCCAGCTCTTTCTTTGCTTTTATCATTTCCTGAAGTCCCTCAATATCCAAAGGATCAAGTTTGTCATTTTTTTCCTTCAGGCTTTCCCCCTTAATCCTGAGTAGTGTATCAGCAAAAGCCCTGTCCTGCTCCTGAGGTGTTTCCAGATGGATTCTGGCATTAAAAAGGGAAGCTACCTCCCTTTGTTCTTCACTGTCAGTAAAAGCATTCAAAAGCCTGGCAGGATTTACATCTCCCTCTTTGTGCTGCTCATAAAGCATTTCTGCCACCTGCCTGTATAAGGGCACCACAAAATCTGACGGCTCAATATATTTCTCAACCGTGTCAAATATCCCCGGATATGTTACAAGCCATGTAAGCATAAGCTTCTGGGCTTTCTCCCCTGCGTTCTCTTTCCTGACCATTTTCTTTTCTTTGGAAACCGGCCGGGTCACGCTCTGTACCCCAGTTCCTTTCATAGCAAGTGCATTGACCCTTCGCCTTAAATCCTCTGCACTGATTCCGAAATTCTGGTATTCTTTCACAATAGCTTCTATATAGAGATTTCTCTCCAGCTCATCTGACATCTCCAAAAGCATCCGGGCGCACTGTTCAAAGAAACGGTTCTGTCCCTGGGGATCCTCCATGGAAAAATCCCTCTGGGCCATATGAACCCGGAACATAAAGCTGTCCTCCGCCTGATCAAGACGTTTCTCAAACTCTTCTGCTCCAAGGGCTTTGATAAATTCATCCGGATCCTTGTGGGGCTTTAAGTTCACCACTCTGGAATTCACCCCTGCTTCCCTCAGGATGGGAATTGCCCGAAGGGCAGCCTTGATGCCTGCCTCATCACTGTCGTAAAGAAGCAGTACCTCCTGGGTATATCTTTTCAGCAGGCTGGCATGGCCCGATGTAAGTGACGTTCCCAGAGAAGCCACCGCATTGGTAAAGCCGGCCTGATGCATGGCGATCACATCCATATACCCTTCACAGAGGATCAGGTATTTCTTACGTGTAGTCCTAGCCACATTAAGCCCGTACAGATTCCGGCTCTTATCAAAGATCATAGTCTCCGGAGAATTAAGATATTTGGGCTTGCCATCCCCCATCACACGGCCTCCGAATCCGATCACCCGGCTGTTCACATCCATAATGGGAAAAATAACACGGTTCCAGAATTTATCGTACATTCCATGACGTTCATCCACATTGAAAAGTCCGGATTCCCGTAACAGTTCATCACTGTAGTTTTTTGATTTCAGGTACTTATACAAGTCATCGCTGTACTTATCTGAATATCCCAGACCGAATTTCTGCATTGTCTCGTCGCTTAAATGTCTGCCTTTAAGATATTCATAGGCTTTCTTCCCATTCTCACCACGAAGCTGATAATAAAAATAACTGGCTGCCAGCTTATTGATCTCAAGAAGAGTGGATTTCTTCTGAGCTTTCTCTCTGGCCTGAGAGGAATATTCCATCCTTGGAAGCTCTACCCCCGCCCGATCTGCCAGAGCTTTCAATGCCTCTCCGAAGGTAAAATTCTCATATTCCATTACAAAGTTAAAAACATTTCCCCCTGCTCCGCAGCCGAAGCAGTAATACATCTGCCTGGAAGGAGTTACGGAAAAGGAAGGGGTTTTTTCATTATGAAAGGGGCACAGCCCGAAATATGTACTACCTCTTTTATTTAACTTCACATATTGGGATACAACATCTACAATATCATTCTTACTTCTTACCTCTTCAATGATATCGTCTGAATAACGCATGCCTGGTTCTCCTTTTTAATAAACTTCCCATGCCTTTGGTATATATATTTCACGAAATTTCTCCATGGAATACTGATCCGTCATACCGGACAGATAATCGCAGACCACAGTCGTCTTCCTCTCTCCCCGTAAGATCATATTTCTGTATTCTGCAGACATGGCTTCCGGGTGGTCTGTATAATATTCATACAGTTCTGTCAGCATCTTGACAGCTTTCTCTTCCTCTTTCTTAGCTACAGGATTCTCGTAAACATCACAGAACATGAGTTTCCTGAGTTCCATCATAGCTTCATAAATCACAGGTGACATAGCAATCGTATCTTTATCAATACTGTTTTCTATAATATCGTGGACAAAAGTATTCAACCTTTCTCTGGTGGTATATCCCAGAAGCATACGAAGGGTTATGGGAATATCATCCTCCGTTATGATTCCTGCCCGCTGTGCATCATCCATATCGTGATGGATATAGGCGATCTTATCGGAAAGTCTTACCACCTGTCCCTCCAGAGTAGAGGGATTTCCCACTGTCCTGTGGTTAAGGATCCCATCCCGTACTTCCCAGGTAAGGTTAAGCCCTTCCCCGTTCTTCTCCAGAACCTGTACCACCCGGATGCTCTGCTCATAATGAGTAAAACCGTCAGGATTAACCGCATTCAGGGCTCTCTCCCCTGCATGTCCGAAAGGAGTATGGCCCAGGTCATGGCCCAGTGCTATAGCCTCCACCAGATCTTCATTAAGCCGTAAAGCCTTGGCTATGGTTCTGGCTATCTGGGATACTTCAAGGGTATGTGTGAGACGATTCCTGTAATGGTCACCCTGAGGTGCCAGAAAAACCTGTGTCTTATCCTTCAGCCGTCTGAATGCCTTGCAGTGAAGGATCCTGTCCCTGTCCCTCTGATAGACAGTCCGTACATCACACTCTTCCTCCTGCCTCTCTCTTCCCTTTGAATGAATACTGTGAGCGGCATAAGGACTGAGCATCTTCAGTTCTCTCTGTTCCATATCTTCCCTGATATTCATAAGCGCTCCCTCCACAAGGTGACAAAATACCTCTTATTAATTATATTCTACACAAAATTTCAAATTCCTCTTTTTTTCAAAAAAAACTTGAAAATTTTTTTAATATTTTTTGGAAAAAGTGTTGACATTAATCTTCACTTTTGGTATAGTATCATTTGTCGCGAGGGAAAAGGAAAAGAATCCCGGGAAATGCGATATGCGGAAGTGTCGGAACTGGCAGACGAGCAAGACTAAGGATCTTGTGAGCATTGCGCTCGTGTGGGTTCAAGTCCCATCTTCCGCATTTTTTATTG
>JAXEUE010000218.1:0-6067 GCA_034115005.1 Blautia sp. | reverse complement strand
TCTTAAATGTCTCTGTGTGTCCAAAGTGCTGGAAAATCTGTCCATTTTCATATGTTACTGCTATTCTCATGATACCTTCTCCTTTTTCTGCTGCATATTTTTTGTAAATTTCCTGTTTGTAACATCCTCCAAAGCTGCAGTTGCCGCTCTGACCGTCACAGATTCTGAAATCTCCGCCCTCAATTTTGAGTGGATGCCCGTCGATAAGTGCATCTGCGATCTTTTTCCTGGCGATCTCGTAAATTCGCTGGACCGTTGTTCTTGCGACTTGCATAGATGCTGCACACTGCTCCTGACTGTAACCTTTCTTGTCCAAAAGACGGATTGTCTCGTACTCATCTACCGTTAGAACAATGGGTGTTTTTTTCTCAGTATCATCTGCCGGAAGAAATTCTAAAACATTGGGGAAATGACAGACTTTTCTGCATTTTACTGGTCTCGGCATAAACTGCTCCTTTCTCGCTTTTCTTATATAATAGCCCTATAAAAGGCATATGTCAATAATGTTTTTGACATATGCCTTTTATGAATCACCTTATAGTATTACTTCTTTTCATTATTTTTTAATTTACAGATACCCTGCGTCATTGTTCCCATTGGACAAAATGTACACCAGGTTCGTGGCTTATATAACACCATTACGATCAACCCTAACAACAAAGATGTAAGCATCAAACTATAAAATCCAAAACTAAACTGTGCCACCCAATCAGCTACTGTTCCGGCAGTGTATGTCCATCCCCACGGAACACGGAAGGTCCAGAATAATTTGATGGCTTCACGCAAGGATGATGATCCGGCACCAACTAAATATGTCTGAAATACCATATTCCCAAACATTGTAAGGAAAAATATCAAAAAGCCGTATCGGAACCATTTTGAACTCATCCATCGCGGGGTTGGTTTATTTCTTGAGCATTTTAAATCCCCACCGAGCTTACTAAAAAGCTGGCCACGTCCACACAAATGATTACAGAAAAATTTATTTTCACCGAATATCGCTATTCCTAACGGCAACAGGAAATCAATCATCCCAAACCAAGCAAACAAAATATTAAAAAAACCGAGAGCAAAATAAAGGATCGCCCATATCCATAAATAATCATACCAATGTTTCTTTTTCTTCACATCGCTGTCCTCTCTTTCATTTCAATACAACCTGCCGGACAGGACTTTGCACATTTTCCACATCCTACACACACTGTTTCTTCTACCACAGCATAACATCCATGGTAAACTTTGACAGCTGCCAGCGGACAAGTATTTTCACATACTCCGCAGGCAACACATCTTTTTTTATCGACACTTGCCATTCTTTTTGCCAATGCTTTGTTCCCCTTTCAAATTTTGTATCTCTATTGTACCTGAAAAAGGTAAATCCTTCTGTGATATTATTACATAAGAATTTACCTTGAACGCTAATCATTACAATGACATATTTTTATTATACATTACCTTTATATTTATATATGATGTTTAGAATTTCCTCAGTTGTTCGAATAATTTCTTTTTGTTTTTCTTTCATTGTTATAGATTTGCTTTCTTCTTCAGCTAACGAAGAGTAAAGGTGAATGGTATTAGCATGATTCCATATCTCATCGTAAATTTTCTCGATTTCATCAGCACTCCGAAATGCCTGGTCTGTTTGCATTTGCAAGTGTTCTCGTTGCTCTTCCAGATGATTCATCCGTTCTTGTAACTGATCCCTTTCTTTCTGCAATCGATCATGTTGTGCTTGCAGTTGATCTATTTGTATTTTAATTTCGCTCATCTTTTCTTTCTGTCTCCGCATAAGCATCATCAAATATACAACTACAACTACAAATACAAATAATAGTATTATGTACAGCATAAACTTCTCCTCACGACACATATATTTCGACGGTTTTCCGCAAATCAACTATTGATAATGGCATAGAAAGAACAGTTAGTTTTCCTGAATTCTTTTTAATTTCAACAGCATCAGGATTGCCTGTGATTAAAATTACAGGTGTTGTCCTGTCCGCACGCCATGGCTGATTCGGTTGGCTCGTCATATCTTCGGTAACAATCCAAAGATCCGGCTTATGTCTGCCTAATCTTGTTTTAGCACTTTCCGGTGTGTAAAACAGCATGATCTGATCTGAAATAAATTGCAATGTTTCTTTTAATCCTTTTGCATAACGTTCACTGCCACAGACCAGTGCAATAATAGAAGCAGCTTTCTTTTTTTGTGTTACCTGAATAAAATCCAAAACTGGTGTATTATAGAGACTAAAGTCTTTTTCCAAATGAACTTTATCATAATAACTCTTTGCTGCCTTGCACATCCTCAGACAAAACTGTTCTATGTCTATACGAATATCGTTTCCGTTCTCCTGTATGTTCATACTTTCCAACTGACAAACTGACATTCCACAGTTTAGTCCAAGATGAAAGCGTATATTATTTTCATCATTCAAAAATCCTTTATTTTGATGAAGATATTCACATCGAAGCTGCCAACAGCGTTCTCCGCAAATATATGGCTTTTCATCGGATTGAGATAGTTTAAAGTAGTCCCCTGCATATTCATCAAACCAGCGAATATACTGGGTTCCCACATCACGGGTCGGATTCTTTTTCCGATCCAGCATAACCCGGCCATCTCGATAATGTTTAACAATTTCCGGGAAAGCAATACCTCCGCAAATATCTGGCAAAGTCAATGCCAATGCCAGTGCAGACTGCCATCGTCTATCTACAATATTCAGTTCTACTTCTTCAATTCGGTCCAAAAATGTAAAACTGACATCTCCCTGCATTATTTATCCCTCCCTCATATTCACAACAGTCATGTACTATAGTCAGTATATTTTTATTTATGGCATATGTCAATTATATAATTGACGCATCTAAAAAAAGTAAGTATACTATGTTCGTAAAGGAGATAACTGTTATGAGCTTCGAAAATTATTTTCCACTATGGAATGACTTAAATACAGCACAGAAAAAAGTAATTTCAGACAATTTGATTACACGGGATGTAAAAAAAGGAACGATCATTCACAACGGAAACCTGGATTGTACTGGATTATTACTGGTTAAATCCGGGCAGCTTCGAACTTACATACTTTCAGATGAAGGACGAGAAATTACACTTTACCGCCTGTTCGATATGGATATGTGTCTTTTATCCGCCTCATGTATCATGCAGTCCATTCAATTTGAAGTAACCATTGAAGCAGAAAAAGATACTGATCTTTGGATCATCCCTGCTGAAATCTATAAGGACATCATGAAGGAATCGGCTCCCGTCGCAAACTATACCAATGAATTAATGGCTAGCCGTTTTTCTGATGTCATGTGGCTGATTGAACAGATCATGTGGAAGAGTTTGGATAAGCGTGTTGCTTCATTTCTTTTAGAAGAGACCTCTATCGAAGGAACAAATGAACTGAAAATCACTCACGAAACTATCGCAAACCATCTTGGTTCCCACAGGGAAGTGATCACTCGAATGCTTCGATACTTTCAGGGCGATGGTCTCGTCAAACTCTCACGCGGCAAAATCACCATCCTTGATTCGAAAAGACTGGAAACACTACAAAGATCATAAAACTGTTTTTCTATGACATCTAAAGAATCCTCCATTTATCAGAATTGTGAAAGTCATTCTAATAAATGGGGGATCTTTTTACGCTACAAGTAAATTATAAAATTATTGTGATTATTTTTTAATAATCCATACCACATGCATATGCCCTTTCAATCAACGCACGGTCATTAACCACTGCATCATAGAAGCGGAATCCACCGGAGAAGTTGTATGTTTCATAACCGTTTCCTTCCAGAATACGGCTGGCAATGTAGCTGCGCAGACCACTTTGGCATATCAAGTAAACAGGCTTTCCCTTCTCAATTTCATTGATACGTTCCCTTAGTTCATCTACAGGAATATTTCTGAATCCATCCATATGCCCCCTGTTAAACTCACCTACAGTTCTCACATCCAGCAATACAACACTTTTATCTTTAGAAATCTTATCCATATCTTCCAGATGCCATTGTTTTAAGGTACCTTTTGCTATATTGTCTATCATGAATCCTGCCATATTTACAGGATCCTTGGCAGAGGAATACGGCGGTGCATATGCAAGATCCAGATCTTTCAGCTGGGTTGCCTTCAGCCCTGCATGAATTGCTGTTGCCAGCACATCAATACGTTTATCAACTCCTTCATATCCAATAATCTGAGCACCAAGCAAACGATAAGTCTCTTTTTCAAAAACCACCTTCATGGTCATCACTTTTCCACCAGGATAGTAACCGGCATGACTCATAGGAGAAAGAATTACTGTATCTACATCTAATCCTGACTTTTTGGCATTGGTTTCATTGATACCTGTAGTGGCTGCTGTCATATCAAATACTTTGATAACGGAGCTTCCCTGACTGCCCAGGTAACGGCTGTCACCACCACAAATATTATCAGCGATGATCCTGCCCTGCTTGTTGGCTGGTCCGGCCAAAGAGATCAGCGCATCATCACCCGTAACATAATGTTTTACCTGAACTGCATCACCTGCTGCATAAATATCCGGTACAGAAGTTTCCATTCTGTCATTCACTACGATACTTCCCTTGATGCCAAGTTCCAGACCAGCTTCTTTTGCTAATGCTGTGTCTGGTGTAACTCCGATTGCCAGCACCACCATATCAGCCTGAAGGGATGGATTATCTTTTAATAGAACCTCTACTCCATTGTCCTTTTCTTTAAATCCTTCTACTGTATAGCCCAGTACCAGTTTTATCCCATGCTTTCTCATTTCATTATGGATCATGGATGCCATATCCGGGTCAAATGGGTTCATCAGCTGCTTAGGCCGCTGGACAATTGTAACATCCATGCCAAGCTCCCTCAAATTTTCTGCCAATTCCAGACCAATAAAACCGCCACCTGCCAATACAGCCGATTTTGGATGATTCTTATTTATATATTCCTTTATCCGAAAAGTGTCTTCTACAGTACGAAGTGTAAAAAGTTTATCCATACCTACTCCGGGAAGTCTCGGCTGTGTTGGCTTTGCACCTGGAGAGAGGATCAGCTTATCATAGTTTTCTTCAAATATCTCACCATTCTCTAAATTTTTCACTGAAACCGTTTTTCGTTCCGGATGTATGGAGATAACTTCATGATGAATTTTCATGTTAATACGGAATCGTTTAAAAAAACTCTCTGGTGTCTGTAGTGTAAGTTCTTCCGGGTCTGTGATCACGTCTCCGATATAATATGGAAGCCCACAATTCGCATAGGATATGTATCCGGATCTTTCAAACACAGTAATTTCTGCATGTTCATCCAATCTTCGTATTCTTGCTGCAGCTGTAGCTCCTCCGGCTACACCGCCTACGATTATTACCTTCATCTTATTTTTCCACCTTTCCTGAATAAGCAGCAATGCCACCAATATTATTTACTTTAGAATATCCCATTCGTTGCAACATCCCAGTTGCTTGACGACTTCGGGCTCCGGAATAACAGTATACAAACAGCGGTATTTCTGTATTCTTCACTACCGAAACAACATTGTTAAGTTGTTGCAATGGCACATTTTTACTTTCTGGTATATGCCCTTCCTGATATTCCTGCGGCGTACGAACATCCAGCAGAACTGCACCAGCAGTCTTTTTATATTCCTCTATCCCTTGATTAATATTCGCCTGTTTTAAAAAATCAAAAAATCCCATTAACGCACCTCCTTAAAGCATCTCTAAGATTGCCTTCTTAGGTCTTGCCCCTGAAACTTTTGTTACAATCTTCCCATTCTTCATAACCACCAAAGTTGGAATACTCATAATACCAAATTTACTTGCCAGTTCTGGCTGCTCATCCACATTGATCTTTCCAACTTTGATATCAGGGCGTTCACTTGCTATCTCCTCTATGATAGGAGCCACCATACGACAAGGAGCACACCAAGGAGCCCAAAAGTCTAAAAGAACGGTTTTCTCGGAATCCATTATTTCATTCTGAAAATTATTTTTATTGATATTAATAGCAGACATTTTACAGTCCTCCTTGTTTTTTCTTTTGTGGCTTTATTAT
>JAXEUE010000217.1:0-3408 GCA_034115005.1 Blautia sp. | reverse complement strand
TGAAGACGACGAGGTAGATAGGGCAGGGGTGGAAGTACAGTAATGTATGGAGCTGACTGTTACTAATCGGTCGAGGGCTTGACCAAAAGCATGGTTCGGAGAAAGAATGTCAGGCATGTATGTAGTTTTGAAGGTACAATATTAAAACGTGGCTAGAAATAGTCACATTTTTCTATATAGGGGATTGGTCAAATGGTATGATAGGGGTCTCCAAAACCTTTGGTGGGAGTTCGATTCTCTCATCCCCTGCTAAATGGCACTGAAAGTCGTAAAACCAGACTTTTGGTGCTTTTTTTGTAATATTTTATTGGAGAATATTGTTATAAAGTTTTAAAAGGTATATATTGTAAATAAAAAAGGAGGGTATGAAAATGTGGTTTGTTTTTGCAATTTTGTCTGCAATATTTGCAGCACTTACTTCCATACTTGCTAAAGTGGGAATTGATGGAGTAAACTCCAATCTTGCAACAGCCATACGTACAGTAGTTGTTGTACTTATGTCCTGGGGAATGGTATTTATCACTCATACACAGAGTGGAATTTCAGAGATCAGCAGGAAAAGCTGGCTGTTTCTCATATTATCAGGACTGGCTACAGGCGCATCCTGGCTTTGCTATTACAGAGCGCTGCAGCTTGGAAATGTGTCGAAAGTAGTTCCCATAGATAAACTAAGTGTTGTAATTACTCTTATACTGGCATTTATTTTTCTGCACGAAGACTTTACAGTGAAATCTGCAATTGGAGCCGTATTGATCACAGCAGGAACTCTGGTAATGGTATTATAGGGAGGTAAATTGAAATGAAAAAGTATTTAAAAAAACTTGTACCTTTATTTTTTGCAGTTCTTTTAGCAGTATCTTTTTCTGCAACAGTTCAGGCAAAAACAATTACTATGGATCAAGAGACAGTAACCTTTTACTCCAAGTCTTCAAAAGAATACAGTAGTTTTGCAGGAGGGTACATAACCGCTAATAAAAGTAATATTTTAAAAGTTGTATCAAAAAAAGCGAAGATCAGTTCACTGAAATCTTCTGATAAAAATGTTGCCAGTCTGTTTGTGAAAGATGGTAAAGGATCTGCCAAAGGCATGAAAGCAATTATGTTAAGTGCGAAGAAAGCAGGAACTGTAACTGTATCTTTTAAGGTTGGTTCAGATACATATAAAGGGAAAATAACAGTAAAGAAATATGTTTCACCGTTTTCAGCAATAAAACTTGGGAATCTGAATCTTACGTCAAAATTTAAATCTAACGGTACATATGTCCTTCCATATTCCAAATATGCAGGCAAAACTCTGAAGCTGAGCTGTAAAACACAAAAGGGCTGGTCAGTATATGCAGGTTATCTCTTAAAACCAGGAGATATGAAGGCCGATATAGTGAATAATAATACTACTTTTAAAGTAAAGAAAAAAAATTCGGCATTAATTTTGAACGCATCAAATACAAAGACGAACCAACATATTAGTTGTATGATTATATTTAAATAATACTGGAATTATAAAAACAACTCTCTGCAAAGATGCTTTGCAGAGAGTTGTTTTTATTTAAACAGAAGACTGTATAGGGTGAACTAATTCTCGAATCTTGCTGAAAGAAGTGCTACCATATCAAAAGCAACATTATTTTATACTACATCAGGAGGGAAAATAAAAAAATGTATTGACAAATACCTACAAACAATATATAGTATTCATATCAAATATGTATGAAATACAAAGTCAATGACATAGCTGTCCGGAAGAGGGCAAACTTGAAGTAGATACAAATTATGATAAACTGGCATGTGATGTATAACTTACATATGATAAATCATGCACATAAGAACAGAATTATGCCAGGAGGAGAGACAATATGGACTTTGAATTTATACGGGAACAGACGCCCCTCTACATAGAGGCTGCGAAGCTGACTCTGCGTATGGCGGCCATCGGAGTAGTTCTTGCTATTCTTGTGGGTCTTATATGCAGTATGATTAAATATTTTAAAATTCCTTTGCTTCGGCAGATTGTAGAATGTTACATTGAATTATCCAGAAATACACCACTTTTGATACAGCTTTTTTTCCTGTACTTTGGCCTTCCGAAGATAGGAATTGTGTTAAGTTCAGAGCAATGTGCCATCATCGGGCTGGCTTTTCTGGGAGGAAGCTATATGGCGGAAGCTTTTCGAAGCGGACTGGATAATGTACCTCAGATACAGGTGGAATCTGCACTGAGTCTCGGGATGACCAAAAGGCAGGTCTTTACAAGTATTATTCTGCCACAGGCAGTGTCCAATTCCATACCGGCCTTTTGCGCAAACGCCATCTTTCTTGTAAAAGAAACTTCCGTGTTCAGTGCGGTAGCCCTGGCGGATCTGATGTTTGTAACAAAGGATCTGATCGGGATCTATTATAAAACAGATGAAGCACTTCTTATGTTGGTAATTGCATATCTGATTATACTTTTACCGATTTCTGTGATCTGTTCACTGATTGAAAGGAGAGTCCGTTATGCAGAATATGGGGATTGAAGTCCTTTTTAAAGGTATTAATTCATTAAGGCTCTGGCAGGGACTCTGGGTCACTTTCAGAATAGCCCTGATCTCCATGGGGTTATCTGTGGTTCTGGGATTCTTTCTGGGAATGATTATGAATATACCTAATAAAATAGTGAAATTCATCTGCAGAATATATCTGGAGATCGTAAGGATCATGCCCCAGCTGGTACTTTTGTTCCTTGTATTTTTCGGAGCAGCCAAGCATCTGGGAATGAACCTTTCCGGAGAGAGTGCATCAATTATTGTATTTACTTTCTGGGGTACGGCAGAGATGGGGGATCTTGTGCGAAGTGCATTGATTTCCATACCGAAGCACCAGTATGACAGCGGTTATGGACTGGGTCTTAATAAATGGCAGGTATACATATACATTATTATGCCCCAGACCATCCGAAGACTTCTTCCATCTGCAGTAAATCTGCTGACCCGAATGATCAAAACAACATCTCTTGTTGTACTGATCGGTGTTGTGGAAGTTCTTAAAGTAGGCAAACAGATCATTGACGCATCCAGATACACCTATCCCACCGCAGCGTTGTGGGTATATGGAGCCGTATTCTTTATGTATTTTATAGTGTGTTTTCCGTTTTCCAGACTGTCCCGTGTACTGGAAAAGAAATTTGCAGATGAATGAGTGAGGAAATATTATGGAACAGCCAATATTAGAAGTGGAACATTTAAAGAAATCATATGTAAGCGGTATCCCGGTTCTGGAAGATATTTCATTTTGAATATTCTTGCTTCAAGAAACCATCATTCCGGTAATATGGAAACCGGTATTCTGGAGCGGAAACCGCCATTGATTGGCTTGATTACAATTCATAAGAAATTGAACAAATGTCAAGCCCAGAGCCGCTTTGCGGGGCGC
>JAXEUE010000216.1:0-2525 GCA_034115005.1 Blautia sp. | reverse complement strand
CCACCAATAAGCTGTACACGGAAATGCTCCATTCCCAGTACACGTTTGCCTGCTTCACGCACAACAGCAAATGCTTCCGGAAGAAGATCATCCAGTGTTTCCCCTTCTCCCAGACGTTTCTTAAACTCTCTGGTCTTGCCTCTCAGCTCTTCGTCACTTAATTTCTGCATCTCCGGGCGCAGACTCTCGATTTTCTCTACCAGAGGCATAACACGTTTTACCTCTCGCTCACTGCGAGTCCCGAATACTTTTGAAAACATATTCATAGGTTTACTCCTGTTTTATTCTCATATTAGATAATAATTTCGTATAATAAACGATACTAAACTATTCTAACACTTTCCGTACTGGAAAACAATGAATTTTTCATAAACATATTTCCAAATTTACATAACTCTTTCTCTGCTTTTTCAAAATCAGGTAAATGCCATTCCCAGTTGGGTGATCCAATGGTTCCAGGTACATTTATATGTCCTTCTTTACCCAGACCCAGAATATCTGCCATTGGTATGATTACATACTCTGCCTGATTTTTTACGGTGTATTCCAGAAGCCTGTCTTTCACTGATCCCTGGCTGGCTCCGTTTTTTTTGAGAAAACGGCGAAGTTTTCTCCTGGATGCACAGCTCATTTTGCCATACCATTCCATAAGTGTATCATTATCATGAGTACCGGTATAGAAGATCATATTCTGCACATCATGGAAAGTATCCCTGGCATATTTGCCCTTTGTATCAATGGAAAATTCCAGAACTTTCATACCCTTCAGATGGTAATGATCCTTTAATTCCAGTACTTCCGGGCGAAGTTCTCCCAGATCCTCCGCTACAAGATTTAATCTGGGAATTTCTTTTATAAGCGTATCAATTACCTCATAACCAGGCGCCTCGATCCACTGTCCTTCCACTGCAGTAGGACAGGAAGCCGGAATTTTCCAGAAAGTATCAAAGGCCCGAAAATGATCGATTCTTATAATATCAAACATTTTACTGTTATAGCCAATTCTCTGTGTCCAGAAATCATAGCTGTGTTCTTTCATATAATCCCAGTCATAAATGGGATTTCCCCATCTCTGCCCCGTCTCACTGAAATAATCCGGGGGTACTCCTGCAATAAAAATGGGTCTTCCATCCGTATCAAGGAGAAAGTTATCCCTTCCTCCCCACACATCTGCTGAATCCTGACCCACATAAAAGGGTACATCTCCCATAATTTCTAATCCAGCCTCATTAGCTGCCTTTTTCACATTCATCCACTGAATATAAAAAGTATACTGAAGAAATACCTGATATTCTGCTTCCTCCTCAACTTTTTTCTCAAGAGGATGATGATCTGAAGGCCATGTCCGATCCTCTGGCGCCCAGTCATTCCAGCATTTTCCATTGTTTGCCTTTTTTAAAGCGCAGAAAACTGCATACTGGTATACCCAGGGCTGCTGTATGAATTCTTTATATGCATTTTGTTCCTGCCCTTTCTTTTCACAAAAGACAGCAAATGCTTCCCGTAAATACGGCTCTCTGTGTGCCCGGACAGCTTCGTAATCTATTCTTTCCGTTTTTTCCTGAAAACTTTCAGGTTTTTCTTTCAAAAGTCCCGTTTCATACAGTATGTCAAGACTGATATACAATTCGTCCCCTGCAAATGAAGAGTAAGGCTGATAAGGGGAATTACCGTAACCTACAGGATTTAAAGGCAGAATCTGCCAGATCTTAATGTGGTTACGCTTCAGAAGTCTGATAAAATCATATGCGGATTTACCCAGCTCTCCAGCTCCCATCCTGGAAGGAAGAGCAGAAACGGGCATTAAAATTCCTGCTTTTCTCATAGTAATACACTCCTATGTTTTCTTTTCATTATATCTCAGTAAAAACCTCTGTGCAGAATCCTGCACAGAGGTCTCATATGCACTGCGGGTGCTTTTTCTTTTTACTCAAAATTCTGGTTCAATCAAACCGTAAGTATTTCCTTTTCGCTTATAAACAACGTTCACCTGCTCTGTTTCCGCATTGAAAAATACAAAGAAATTATGTCCCAGCAGTTCCATCTGGACACAGGCGTCTTCGGGATACATTGGTTTAATGTCAAATTTCTTGGTACGGATAATCTTAACTTCCTCATCCTCATCATAATCCTTATCAAGATAAGCCTGCTGGAAATTACCTGATGACTGCTGTTTGTCTACAATTTTATTCTTGTATTTGCGAAGCTGACGTTCAATTACCTCTTCAACCAGGTCAATCGATACATACATATCATTGCTTACCTGCTCAGAACGGATGATATTACCCTTTACAGGAATTGTCACTTCAATTTTCTGTCTCTCTTTTTCAACACTTAAAGTTACCACAACTTCGGTATCTGGAGTGAAATACCTTTCCAGTTTGCCCAGCTTGTCTTCCACCGCTGCCTTAAGTCCATCTGTAACTGCTATATTTTTTCCACTGATGATAAATTTCATACATCCATCCCCTTTGCTGTTTGATGTGTTTATTATACCATATCTTTTTGAATTTTAACATCATTTT
>JAXEUE010000215.1:0-13707 GCA_034115005.1 Blautia sp. | reverse complement strand
GGAAGACCCAGGTTTGTCATTTCAGCAAGGTTGGCACCTTTACCACCCAGAAGGTTTCTCATATTAGCATTACCTTCTGTAAACATGTAAACCCATTTTGCCATTTTACATTTTCCTCCTAAATTATTGTTCTTTAAACATAAATCTCTATGTTATTTTACGCACATAGTTATTTTAAAGAGTTTGTGTCAATTCGTCAAGGTTTATCTGTCAAAATCGGGCATTTTTTTCACAAATCAAATGATATCATCTTCTGTTTCCGCTTTTTGCTTTTTTCATATTCAAAACAAGATGTCTGGGCATACCGTTTACCATAATAGGCTGATAATCCCCCTGGATCAGTGGTTTAATATAATCAATAAAATCTTTGGTCACATTTGTGGCATCCTTGTTCATCCATTCTCTGGGAACAAGTTTTTCCTCATTTGCGATCCGATGGACATCATAGATTCCGGTGGCTGCCATATAAGGATCATCAGACACACGGTCAATGACAACCATTTTTCCTGTATCTCCTTCATCTGCTGCCTTTACTGCAGCACCACCTACCATAAATGCTTCATCAATATCCACTCTGGATGCCATATGGGAAGCGCTTCTCTGCAAAGTGGACAACTCTACTGCCCTTGTTTTACATCCGCATTCTGCAGCCAGGAAATTCGCCAGATATGTGGCAGTTCCCTGGAGTTGTTTATGTCCAAACGCATCCACATAATCTCCCACATTTCCCAGTTCGCAGACGTATCTTCCATCTGCCAGTCTGATTCCTTCTGAAACTGCAATAACAACAGAGGATTTTTTCTTCAGGAGCTCCTTTACTTTAAGGAGGAATTTATCAATATCAAAGGGAACTTCCGGGAGATAAATAAGATCCGGTCCGTCACAGTCCTCGGATTTGGCCAGAGCTGTGGCACCTGTAAGCCATCCGGCATTACGTCCCATGATTTCCATAATGGTGATCATATTTTTCTTATATGTGAGACCCTGAGCATCCCGGATCACTTCCTTCGTAGATGCACCGATATATTTTGCTGCACTTCCAAAACCGGGTGTATGATCCGTCAGTGCAAGGTCATTATCAATTGTTTTGGGAACACCAAGGAATTTCTGAGTCTGTCCGGTAAGAATAGCATAGTCAGACAGCTTTTTAATAGTATCCATAGAATCATTGCCCCCAATATAGATAAATGCATCAATATCCAGCTTGTTCAGAATATTGAATATTTTTTCATATATTGCCTTATCTTCATGGATTTCCGGAAGTTTATAACGGCAGGAACCAAGAAAAGCTGAAGGTGTTCTTTTCAGAAGTTCAATGTCAAGTTCAGAATGTATCTGGGTAGAAAGGTCTATATACTGCTCATCCAGAAGTCCCTGTACTCCATGAAGCATACCGTATACTTTATCAAAACCTCTTTCTATGGCATTTTTATAAACACCTGCAAGGCTGGAATTGATCACAGATGTGGGACCGCCGGACTGTCCAACAATTATATTTCTTTTTTTCGCCATATTGAATATCCTCCTCATAAAGTGCAAAATTCATTTGGGTAAATTGTAACAAATTTTTCTTTTTCCGTCAATGTATAATTGTTATATTTTAACATTATTCTTTATGATATACTTTAATTGTCTGTAAATATTTTTACATAAAATAACAAGGAGGATTCCTATATGCTTCAAACCATTGAAAATGAATTTCTAAGAATATCAGTGAATGACCAGGGTGCAGAACTTTGCAGTATTTTTGATAAAAGAAACAGCCGTGAAGTAATCTGGCAGGCAGATCCCACATACTGGAAGCGTCATGCTCCCGTACTTTTTCCAAATGTAGGACGTCATTATCAGAATCACTACCGCATAAATGGTCAGGAATATTCATCCAGCCAGCACGGTTTTGCCCGGGACAGCAAATTTGCGTGCACGGAAGCTGCAAAAGATATCATCACTCATTGTCTGAAATCATCAGAACAGACCCGAAAAAACTATCCTTTTGATTTTGAACTGGTCATCCGTCATACTATAGAAAACAATAAAGTCAGGATATGCTGGGAAGTTTCCAATACAGGAAAGAACACTATGTATTTTACGATCGGAGGACATCCTGCTTTTAATGTTCCTGCCGGTGGAATCGGCAGAAAGGAAGACTATTCTCTTTTCTTTGACGGACAGAATTCCCTTACATATTTTCTTCTGGATCCTTCTTCCGGAACAGCCGTCACTGACAGTAGAAAAACTCTGAAGCTGAATCACGGAACCTGCTCTGTGGATGCTCATATGTTTGACCATGATGCCCTTATTTTCGATCATCAGATTGAAAAAGCCGGCATAGCTATGCCTGACGGTACGCCTTATCTGGAAGTAACCTGCCCGGGCTTTACCAACTTCGGAATCTGGTCTGTTCCCGGTTCCTCCTTTATATGTCTGGAACCCTGGATGGGAAGATGTGATGATCTGGGATTCACAGGATGCATATCTCAGAAGAATGATATTAATGTCCTTGCACCGGATGCAGTTTTTCATACTTCCTATCAGATAACTATCTACTGATCTCATACAAAATATTACAGGAGAACTCTGATGACAAAAGAAGAATTTCAGAAACTATCAGATAATATTATATTGCTTGACGGAGCTACCGGATCTAACCTGATGGCTGCAGGAATGCCCCGGGGCACCTGTACGGAATCCTGGATACTTGAGCACAAAGAAGTACTACAGAATCTGCAGAAAGCTTATGTAAAAGCCGGGAGCCAGATCGTATATGCTCCTACTTTTGGTGGAAACAGATACAACCTTTCTTTTCATGGTCTGGAGAACCGTCTTTCCGAAATAAATCAAAGACTTGTGGAGATTTCCCGGGAAGCAGTGGGACATAATATATACGTGGCAGGTGATATCACAACCACCGGCAAAATGATGTCTCCTGCAGGAGATATGACCTATGAGGCAGCATACGAGGCATACTGTGAACAGATTAAAATTCTGGCGGACTCCGGTGTGGATCTGATCGTTGCAGAAACAATGATTAATATAGAAGAAACGCTGGCCGCACTGGATGCAGCAGGATCTGTATGTTCTCTTCCGGTTATGTGTACCATGACAGTGGAAGCAGACGGAAGTATATTCAGCGGCGGAAATGCAGTGGAAGCTGCCATTGCGCTGGAGGATGCAGGGGCATGTGCGGTAGGAATCAACTGTTCTGTAGGTCCTGATCAGCTTGTTTCTGTCGTACAAAATATTAAAGAACAGGTTTCTGTTCCTGTAATTGCAAAACCAAATGCAGGAATGCCCATAATTGATGACAAGGGAAATGCCATCTATAAAATGAATGCTCAGGAATTTGCCAGACACATGAAAGTTCTGATGGACAGTGGTGCTTCCATAATCGGAGGATGCTGTGGCACGACTCCTGAATTTATACAGGAACTGAATCATATGCTTGGAAGATAAATCAAAAGGGCAGATTTTCATCTGCCCTTTATTATTTTACTTTAATGGCTTTTCTTGGACACATTTCCTGACAGCAAAAACACCTGATACATTTTTTATAACTGTATACCGGAGGTTTATCCCTGCCCTGTGTAAAATTCACTGCTTTTCCCGGAACAGGGCAGCTCTGAACGCAGATCCCGCACCGAATACATTTGTCTGTATCTATATATGGCTTTTTCTGAAAAATATTCAAAGCTCTGGCCATGCTGGTCCATATATTTCTCCTGACTAATGTTCTGTCCACATTAAAATCCGGATTTCCATATTTTTCTGTTGCTTCAGACATGGAGATTTCCCCGTCCGGTGTCAGAAGAGTGATCTGTTCTTCCCTGAAAGTTCCCAGTCCCATTTTATCACCATGATAATTGGTGGGTACCATCTCCGGATCAAGGTAAATAAGATGGCAGAATACACTGTCCAAAGCAACAGGATCCAATGACATGAGCATCACATTCATATGCACAGGATCCCCTGATCCAGGCCCGTTTCCTTCCATAGCCACTATTCCGTCCATAATATACAGATCAGGATGTACGAACCGTGTAAGATCCACCAGCATCCTGGCAAAGCTGTCCGCACTTGGATACTGAGTATGACCTTTGGTCTTATTAAGTCCATATACGAATCCATAACTGTTTTTCACAGCTCCTGTCACACGCTCCAGAGCATGCGTTTTCATTTTACATATAGAAACAACACAATCCTGTTCCAGAAGCTCTTTTGGAAGAACAAATTCCTTAGCCTGTATTCCCTGAGGATACTCCACATGAACTCCCTCAGAATAATCCACAGCAGGAATTTTATATCTGGCAAGATATGTGTCCATACCTGTATCACGTATCACGGCATGAGTACTTCCATGACCGCAGGAGTCTGCCAGAATAATATTCCCATACCCTTCCTCCCGCAATATCCGGGCAAAAGCCCCCACAACTACAGGATGGGTAATGACAGCTTTTTCTACTTCAGCTCTCTTGAGAAGGTTGGGTTTAAGAAGAATTTTTTTATCCTTGGGAATCAGTGTCGTAAGACCTCCAAGAAGATTCAGTCCTTCCCTGAGCAGTTCATATACTGTCTGTTCCTCATATTCCCGGCACGGAAGCAGAATCACTTTACTTTTCATATTTTTCCCCTATTTCTCCATCTGGCATGTGCTTAATTTTGCCTGTCGAAGAGCTCTTCTTACAGGAAGAATGCAAGCCGGTACAACCGAAAGACCATCCACTCCCATCCTGAGAAACATTTCTGTCAGGGCAGTGTCCGCCGCAAGCTCACCGCATATATATACAGGCCTGTTTTCTTCATGTCCTGCATCTATGACCATTTTGATCATACGCAGAACTGCTGGATGATGATCGTTATATTTATTCCTGAGAAGGGGATTCTGTCTGTCCATTGCCAGCGCATACTGAGTAAGATCATTTGTGCCAAGGCTTAAAAAATCTACCCTTCTGGCAAGCTCTCTGCTGATCATAACTGCTGCAGGAGTTTCAATCATAATACCTGTTTTGATTTTTTTATAAGGAACGTTTTTCTCATCCAGACCATCTGTCACTTCCCGGACAATTTTCTCAATTTCATCCATCTCTTCTTCCGATGTGATCATAGGATACATCATTGCAAGATTTCCATAAGCGCTTGCCCGAAAAATAGCCCGAAGCTGTGCTTTGAACATTTTTTTTCTATCCAGACATAACCGGATTCCTCTGTTTCCCATTATAGGATTGATTTCATCGGGAATATTAAGATAAGGTGCCTGTTTATCAGCACCAAGATCTGAAGTGCGGATCACCGCCGGTCTGTCTCCCATAGTTTCCGCAATTTTTCTGTATGCCAGGAAAAGTTCGTTTTCCCGTGGATAATTTTCTCTCCCAAGATATTGAAATTCGCTTCTGAGAAGCCCAATCCCGGCAGCTCCATAAAACAGTACACTGTTTAAATCATCCATATTTCCTATGTTGGCAAAGATAGCTACCTTTTTCCCGTCCCTGGTAATATCAGGCTTATCCCTCAGTTTGAGGAGTTCCTCTTTTTCCTCCAGGTCTGCCTGTCTTCTCATTTCATATTCCTTAAGCAGTTCTCCATCCGGATTAACATACAATGTTCCTGTATAACCGTCTACAATAGCACTCTGTCCATCCCATTCCGTATCTGTATCGATTTCCACAAGTGCGGGAATATTCATGGTCTTGGCAAGAATAGCAGCATGGGAAGTATCCGACCCCTGATGTGTTACCACAGCCAGAAGCTTATCTTTATCCATCTCCATCAGTTCTGTAGGAGTTATATTCTCCGTAACCAGAATCACAGGCTGTGGTCCAAGATCAATTCTTGGGGAAAATCCCCCAAGTTCACTGATCAGTCTGTCGGAAATTTCACAGATTCCGGCAATCCGCTCTTTGATGGCAGGTTCTTCCAGATTTCTGAATGTAGAAGAAATCTCATCTCTGGTGGTCATAACCGCATATGCGGAATTCACCTTTTCCGAACGTATCATGCTCTCAATAGCCTGTTGGAAACTCTTTCCCTCCAGAAGCTTCTTCTGGTTCAGGAAAAGTTCGGCCTGAGATTCTGACACTGTACAGTTCTCTTCATATAATCGCGTAAGCTGTTCCATCACCTTCAGACGCGCCTGCTGAAAAATTGCAATTTCCTCTTTTATATCTGTAATCTCATACTGGTGGACCTGATATTCACTTTTATGATAGTACAGTATTTTACCCACAGCAATTCCGGAGAATGCCCCGGTTCCTTTATACACTTCCATAAAAATCTGCCTCACAATTATTTATTTGGCTTTTACTTTTGTCCAAAGTTCAGCGTATCTCTGCTTAACTTTCGGTTTCTGATAAGCAAAAATTTCATTTTCCGGATTCCCGGCATCCGGAATGTAAGAAGTAATTCCCTCATATGTTCCTGAGACCATATTGTCAAATGCACTCTTTACTGTAGAAGTATATCCTATTTCCTCTGTATTTGAAAGTGCAGATTGATCACTGATCATAAAATTAATGAAATCATGGGCAAGTTCTACCTCATTACAGTCTTTTGTGATCACCATAGCATCATACCACAGATTAGTTCCCTGTTCAGGAGTAAAGTATTCCATATTTGGATTTTCACTGATAATATAGGAAGCATCACCTGAATATACTACAGCCATAGCTCTGTTTCCGGATATCATATTATCGATTACATCATCTCCTGCATAAATAGGATCCATAGTATCTCTCTGTTCGATCAGCCACTGATAAGCCTCCTCAATCTCTTTTTCATCCGTAGTATTCATAGAATATCCCAATGCTTTCAATGCAATCATAAAGGAGTCTCTTTCTGAATCATACATATAAATATTGCCTTTATACTTTGGATTACGCAGAATATTCCATCCTTCCTGAAGATCGGCTTTGTCTACTACTGTCTTATCATAGAGAATACCAACTGTTCCCCAGAAATACGGACAGGAATAACGATTGCCAGGATCATAACTCTTGTTCAATACCTCATCCATAAGATTCTTTTTATTTGGAATCAGCTTCCAGTCCAGAGCCTGAAGATACTCTGCCTTGATCAAACGCTGAATCATATAATCTGAAGGAATCAGAACATCGTATGTTTCACCGCCGGATAATTTGGTATACATCATCTCATTGGATTCAAAAGTTTCATATACTACCGAACAGTTATATTTTTTTTCGAACTCCTCTACCAGGTTCATATCAATATACTCACCTGCATTATATATCTTCAGAACATGACCTGATTTTGCCACATATCCCCATTTGATTATTCCAATACAGACAACTGCCGCAAGTACAACAGACAGAACTTTTTTTACCGTTTTATTCATTTTCTTTGACTTTTTCTTTATAGCCGGTAAGATCCTGCCAAGCAGAAGCACCAGAATAATAACTGCAATTACAATGGTGGATAATGCATTTATCGTGGGATTAATACGTTTGGTCATATTATAAACAACTATGGATATATTTTTCACTCCGTTTCCGGATACAAAATAGGAGATTACAAAATCATCAAAGGACATAGTGAAAGCCAGAAGTGCACCGGCAAATATACCTTCCTTTATCATTGGCAGGATGACCTTTGTCAATGCCTGATAAGGCGTTGCTCCCAGATCCATGGCAGCATTGGCAAGGTTAGGATCCAATGCTCTTACCTTGGGATAAACACTTGTGATCACATAAGGAGTACAAAATGCAATATGGGCAAGGAGCATAGTCAGATAACCTTTCCTCATACCCAGAGAAGAAAACAGAAGCATAAGGCTGATTGCTGTTACGATCTCCGGATTCAAAATCGGAATACTGTTGACATTAAGAAGAATCTCTTTAATGATCTTTTTTGATTTGGAAAGCCCGATGGCTGTCATTGTCCCAAGTACTGTGGAAACCACTGTTGCGATAAGCGCAATGGTTACGGACACGTAAACTGCCTGGATCACTTCCCCATTCTTAATAAGCTCCTCATACCAGCGAAGGGAAAATCCCGTAAATCTGGTCAGAGACTTGGAAGAATTAAAAGAAAAGAACATAGTGACAAGTATAGGCAGATAAAAGAATGCCAGGCACAGTACAACATATAAAATTGAGAAATATTTATTTTTTCGTTTCATACTGTGCCTCCTTAGTCTTCCTTGTCCATTTTTTTCATCAGTCCCATAAAGATCAGAATGACCACTGCCAGAATGAGTGAAATGGCACTTCCGAAATTCCAGTCTCCTACTGAGATAAACTGAGATTCAATCAGGTTTCCAATGAGCATATATTGCCCGCCTCCCAGAAGTTTTGGAATAACAAATGTTGAGATTGATAACAGAAAAACCATCATTATTCCATTTAAGACTCCCGGAATGGACAGTTTCCAGATAACTTTTACGAAAGTCTGGAATCTGTTTGCTCCCAGATCATAGGCTGCTTCTATCAGTGATTTATCCATTTTGCTTAAAGATGTATGGATGGGAATAATCATAAAAGGCATAAAATTACATACCAGGCCCACAATAACGGAAAAATCCGTATACATCATAGTTACCGGAGATATCCCTAAGAATGACAGAAGATGATTGATGATTCCGTTATCTGCCAGAAGATTCATCCATGCATAGGTACGAAGAAGCATATTGATCCATTCCGGAACAGTTACCAGAAGGATCAGAAGACTCTGCGATCTCTCAGGACATCTGGAAATAATAAATGCAAGCGGATATCCAAGTACAAGACAGATCACTGTAGTGAGAATTCCAAGTTTAAAGGATTTGAAAATCACGCTCATATAAGTTGCTTCCAGAAATTTCTTAAAATTATCAAAAGTAAAAGACAGAGTCAGGACCTCATTACCCTCCTCGGTAAAAGCATATAACGCAATCAATATCAGCGGGATGACAATGATCACAAATGCCCATACCAGATAAGGTTTAATCATATGTTTATACTGTTTCATCAATAATTCCCCATTTTGCACATAACATGAATGTCTTCAGGCCCGAATTTCAGTCCCACTTCCCTTCCAACATCCGCATAGTCTGTAGTATGCACCATATAAGTCCGAAGTTTGGTTTCAACAAGGATTTCATAATGAACTCCCTTAAAAGTTATATTTCGGACAATACCTCTGATTTTTGCATCTGCCGGATCTACAATATCCAGGTCTTCCGGACGGAGCACCACTTCTATTTCTTCATTGTCTTCAAATCCCTTATCCACACATTCAAACTCAAATCCGTCAAATTTCACCAGATAATCCCTGATCATAGTCCCCTCAATAATGTTGGATTCCCCGATGAAGCCTGCCACAAATCGGTTCTCGGGTTCATTATAAATATCTATGGGAGTTCCGATCTGCTGAATCTCGCCATTATTCATGACTACAACTGTATCTGACATGGAAAGTGCCTCCTCCTGATCGTGAGTCACATAAATAAATGTAATCCCTACTTCCTGCTGAATTTTTTTCAGTTCCACCTGCATCTGCTTACGAATCTTGGCATCCAGGGCTCCCAACGGTTCATCCAGAAGAAGGACCTTCGGCTCATTGACCAGTGCCCGGGCAATGGCCACTCTCTGTTGCTGGCCTCCTGACAGGAGTGTTACGTCTCTTTTTTCAAAACCCTCTAAACCTACCATTTTCAGCATTCTTTTTACTTTCTGGGAAATCACGGTCTTATCCATTTTCTTCAGGTTGAGCCCAAATCCAATATTTTCCTCCACATTTAAATATGGGAAAAGAGCATATTTCTGGAATACTGTATTCACTTCTCTTTTATAAGGAGGAAGCTTGGAAATTTCTATCCCGTTAAACAGCACTTCCCCGCTGCTTGGTTCCTCAAAACCTGCGATGATCCTCAAGGTGGTAGTTTTTCCACATCCGCTTGGACCAAGAAGCGTAAGAAATTCCTTTTCATAAATGTCCAGATTAATCCCACGCAAAACCTGCTGATCATCAAAATTCTTTGTCAGATTTTTAATCTCGATGAGTTTGTTCATTGTCCTTTCCTCCTAATGTAGTTTATTTTTCTTCCTTCTTAAGAAAGAATAAATCAGAAAAACAAGCAGCGTTACAGCCAGCAAAACCGTACAGAGAGCATTAATTTCCGGAGTCACTCCTGTCTTAAGCTGGGTATACACTTTAATCGGCAATGTAGAGACACGGGGGCCATTAACAAAAATACTGATCACTACATCATCCATAGACATGGCAAAAGCCAGCAGTGAACCGGATAATACTCCGGGCATGATTAAGGGAAGTGTAATATCAAGGAAAACTCTCATTGGGCCTGCTCCCAGATCTCTGGCTGCCTCTTCGAGAGCAGGATCCATACCCGCAAGCCTTGCTTTCACTTCCATCAATGTATAAGGAACACAGAAAACTGTATGTCCAATCAGAAGAGTCAGCATTCCAAAAGGAAGTTTGAGCATATAAAAAAATGCCATGAGAACCATACCTAATATGATCTCGGGAACCATAAGAGGAAGAATAGAAATATACTCCATTACCCCTTTTGTTTTCCAGTGGATCCCGGCTAATCCAACAGCACCAAGAGTTCCGATCACAGCACTGACAAGACAGCTTGATACTCCCAGAATCAAACTGTTACAAAGAGCCTCAAGAAGGGCACTGTTATGAATCAGAGCTTCATACCACTTCAGGGAAAATCCTGTAAATTTTACAGGAAGTTTTGATTCATTAAATGAAAAAATAATCACAACTGCAATAGGAAGATACATCAGAAAAAAATTCAGTCCAAGATAAAAATTCCCAAATTTTGAATTTTTTTTCACCTTATTTCCTCTACTTTCTTTACATTCGTCATTTTCTTATAGATTATAATCAGAACCGTTGTAAGTACCATCATAACCACTGCAAGGGCAGCCGCAAAAGGCCAGTTATTTCCTCTTGTCATCTGATCCTGGATCAGACTTCCCACAAGAACGATTTTATTTCCTCCCAGTATATCTGCAATAAAAAACAGACCCATAGATGGAATAAATGTAAGAATGACACCTGCCATAAGTCCGGGAAGTGTAAGCTTCAGCGTTACAGTAAAAAATGCTTTTATACCGGAAGCCCCAAGATCTCTGGCCGCTTCCACATAGGACCAGTCCAGCTTTTCCGCACTGGAATATACAGACATGACCATAAATGGCAGTAATACATAAGCCATACCAATAACAATAGCAGGATAACTGTACAGGATGGACAAAGGTTCCTTAATAATTCCAAGTTTCAGTAAAATAAAATTCAGCAGACCCTTTTTCTGCATAATAATGATCCACCCGTAAAGGCGTATCAGTGAATTTACCCAGAATGGAATTGTAATGAAAATCTGTGCTTTTTTCTTCTTTTTATCCGGAAGCCTTGCCATAAAATATCCAAAAGGATAACCTATGAGTATAATGGCTGCAGTACTTACAAGCGCAAGTTTTAAAGACTGAACCATGGTTTTTAAGTAAACAGGTTCCAGAATCTTTCTGTAATTATCAAAGGTAAATTTCCAGGTAAAGCCGTAACCTGCATTAGGTGTTGCGAAACTTAAGGCAGCCACATAAATCAGTGGGCAGATCACAAAAACTACGGTAAAAATATATAAGGGCAAAACCATCCATACAGATCTGTTTTTACGACTGTTCATTCAAATCCCCCTGTCCACAAGGACCGCATCTTCTGGCAGAAAGCTTATATTTACCATCTGTCCCTCCGATACATCCGCATCAATTCCATATCTGCTGGCAATCACCTGGGTATTATCCGAAAGATTTAGAGTCACCCTGAGTTGCCCTCCTGCGAAATTCTTCTCGGCAACCTTAGCCTTAAGTCCCTGTTCCTTTCCGTCAAGCCGAATCTTCTCGCTTTTCACTGCAAAAGTCACTTTGTCTCCCGGATTCAAATAAATTCCTCCTGTTTTCACCGTTATACATTCCATTCCAACACTGACAGATGCCTGATCTTCTTCCACACTTTTGACCGTTCCATGCAGAATATTGGAATTTCCTACAAAAAAAGCCACATAACTTGTTTTCGGGTGATTATATATCTCATCCGGAGTACCAATCTGTTCAATTTTTCCATGATTCATCACTGCAATCCTGTCAGACATATTGATTGCTTCTTCCTGATCATGAGTAATATAGATAAACGTAAGACCCAGCTTCTTCTGGAGATGCTTAAGTTCCACCTGCATAACACGGCGCAGCTGAAGATCAAGGGCTCCCAGGGGCTCATCCAGAAGAAGCACTCTTGGATGATTAGCAAGTGCTCTGGCAATGGCCACTCTCTGCCGCTGGCCCCCGGACAATTCTGCAGGTCTTCGTTTCTCGTATCCCTGAAGCTGAACAAGCTCAAGCATTTCTGTTACTTTTTTCCGTATTTCCACTCTTGGAACTTTACGGATTTTTAATCCGTAACCTATATTTTCAGCAACATTCATATGGGGAAATAAAGCGTAATTCTGAAAAATTGTATTTACATTTCTCTGATTTGGTTCCAGATCAGTAACATCCTGTCCGTCAAGAAAAACTCTGCCTTCATCCGGCTGTTCCAATCCTGCAATGATTCTCAGGGTAGTTGTTTTTCCACATCCGGAAGCACCCAGAATCGTAATAAATTCTCCCTGTCTGACAGAAAGATTGATATGCTCCAGAACTACATTTTCAGAAGAAAAACTCTTTTTTATATTTCTTAATTCCAGTGATAGCTGTGTCATTTGTCTTGTTAACACCCCCTTTTTGTTCTTTTTCAATATATTCACAATAGGTCTTTTTATTAAATACAGATTGATAATTTCTTATGATCTCCCAGGCCTGTGCCCCATTGTGGGATAAAAGTTTATATGCTGTAAGCGCCAGCATTTTTGCAGGAATAATATATGCCTTTTCTTCATCAGTGATCCTGAAGTCTGCTCCATGAAGCTTTCCCTCAAAACCGGAAAAGGTGAAATTAACTACAGGAAAAAGATGACTCAGATCTCCCACATCCGTGCAGGCATTATTGAAATCATTGGGCTTAACTTCACGATAGGAAACTCCCAGCTGTCTGGCTGATTCAATAAGGGCCGGATCCGCTTTACGCCACCGGACAGGCATATAACCCTGAAGATATTCACGGCTAACACTTCCCCCAAAAGCATAAGAAGCACCATCATAAGCCCGGTTTATTTTCTCCATAGTCTCTTGTATGCACTTCAGGGAGGATGCCCTGACCTTGGTTTCAATTACAGCCTGATCAGGAACACTGTTGATCACATCTCCCGCTTTTCTCACAATATTATGAAGACGTACATGGTCTTCTTCCCGAAATGTTTCCCGCATAAGTCCCATCATCTGGAGGGCACTTGAAGTAATACTGAGTGCATTCACGCCATCCCAGGGATCAATTGCCGCATGGGCTGCTTTACCGTTCACTGTTACTCTCTCCGCTGCATATCCGTTACAGGATGGGTTCCCCAGATAAAGATCTTCCTCAACTGGAACCATATGAACATGTGTAGTCATTACAATATCTGTTGAGTCAAAAGCTCCTGTGCGGATCAGTTCACTTTTCCCCGAACCGGGAAAACCGATGCCTTCCTGTTTCAGCATTTTCCTTTTATCTGCATCAATGTATTCTTCCGCCGGAACGGCAAAAAAAGATACGGACCCAGACAGAGAAGCTTTCACTTCTTCATTGACTAATGCCAATGCTGCGCCAATCATGGCT
>JAXEUE010000214.1:0-3193 GCA_034115005.1 Blautia sp. | reverse complement strand
ACAGCAAGAAAAAAACTGGAAATACAGTATATGAATGATGATATGGCAATTCGAAAGAAAGAATCAGAAGGAGAACAGGAGTTATGCACGGCTGAAAGGAGATTACAGAATGAGCAAATTTGATGATATGATACATAGTCTGCAGCAGGACATAGAAATTCCGGATAATGTGTGGATAAAATACACCGACACACTTTCAAAGCTTCCGGATAAATCAGAGAAAAAATCATCCCATACATTTTCCAAAAGGGGAATTTGGCCTGTGGCATTAGCGGCTGCTTTAGTAATTGGTACAATCAGTGTCAGTGCAGCCGCGTATATCCATTGGAGCAGAGGGTTAGAAGAGAGACTGCAGGCAACAGCGGATCAATGCGAGAAATTAGAGGATAACAAAATGTCTTCTTCTGTCGGACAGTCTGTGACTCAGGGGAATATTACAGTAACTGCACAACAGAGTATTGTAGATAATTATTTTGCGTATATCTCATTCAAAGTAGAAGGCTTCCAGGCAGAGGATGGTGAGCAGCCGGGGTTTTCCGGAATTAATATTGCTGTTGGCGATGAGAACGATTATACAGGAGGATGGTCTGCTTCATTTTATGATGGGCTTATTTCCGGATTGGATGGGAAAGTGCTCCATGCGGATGGCACGCCTCTTGCTGAAGGTGAGAAATTCAGTTATACCATGGAAGACGGGAGTATGGAATTTCAGGTGGAAATGATGAGTGATGTAAAAGGAGCTTTTTTCGGGAAGCCTATTCATATAGAATTAAGGGACCTGGGAATCTATGGCGGTAAGGCAGAGGATGTTATAGTAAAAGCAAAGGGAAGATGGAACTTTGACTGGGTTATGACAGGAAGTGACGATACGAAGAAGTGCGAATTAAATACGCCTCTGGAAAATAGCAATGTAACTGTGCTAAATGCAGAAATTTCTCCGATTTCCGTGTCCGTCACATATAATTATTCAGGACAGAAGGAGACAGAAGTGATCGTACCATCATTTACTGGAGTGCGTTTGAAGGATGGAACCATATATACAGGAATCTCAGGTGCAGGAATAAGCGGATACAGGACAGAAGATTCGGATATATATAAGGACACGGTTGCTCTTGAACGTGTGATAGATGTTGACCAGGTAGAGAGTCTGCTGTTTGTCAAATCTTATCCGGAGGGTGAACAGCCTCTTACAGAGGAAAATTTGTATTTTGTATCTGTAGAATAAAATCATCAGGGGGTCAGGTAACCGAATATTTTAATGAATATTCTAAAATTTCAAAGAAAAATTTATTACTTGATGTTTACGGTACCTGTCCCCGATTACTCCAATTGCTTGATTTCTTTATTCAAATGACGTATAATATGAGTATGAAAAGCATACTATTGTATGTGAAACGAATAAAAACGAGGAGGTGTTCGTTATGGCAGAACAGGCTTTAGTTCAGGCTCGTGTTGATAAAGAACTGAAACAGGAAGTGACTGAAATCTATGAAGCTCTGGGGATGGACATTCCAACGGCTATCAGAATGTTCTTTGTCAGAAGCAAAATGGTTCGTGGCATTCCGTTTGATACGACTTTACCGAAAGGTGTTGTAACACGGACAGAGGCTTTGAGTGCTTTGGACGATATGTTCAAGCAGGCAGAAGCTGCTCCTGAAATGACACTTGAGGAAATCAATGCAGAGATTGAAGATGTGAGAGCCGCTAGAAAGGCGGCGAGATGATGCGGTGCTACGCTGTGGTTGATACGAATGTTATCGTATCGGCATTAATTGCTAAGAATCCGGATTCACCTCCACGGCAGGTGTTTCGGGCGATGCTTTCTGGAGATATTATTCCATTGTACCATTCGAGCATTTTGAGTGAATATGAGGAGGTACTGAGCAGAAAAAAGTTCCATTTGAAGCCAGAAACGATTCAGACAGTACTGACAGCTGTGCGGCAGTTCGGTGTTGAGGTAATCCCCAAACCGACTGGCGAGATACTCATCGATATGGATGACCTTGTGTTTTATGAGGTCGCAATGGAGAAACGTAAAGATGATGCTTACCTTATGACAGGAAACCAGAAGCATTATCCAGTCAGAGATTTCATTGTTACTCCAGCTGAGATGCTGGAGATTTTGAAAAAGTAAATTGAATGCAGAACAAAAGCCGAGGTGGTATGAATCACCTCGGCTTTTGTCAATAAAGAATCTCTGGGGGACTATCCGGGAATCATCAGGAATCTGATGTTTACGGTATCTGCCTCCAATTGTACAATGTGTGTCCGACTGTAAGGGGGTGCGTCTACTTGACTCAGGTACCGTAAGCCTGAATAACAGCATATATTATCGTAACTGGATAAGTTGTTTACAAAAGTATAATTATATGATAACATATGATTATAGTCAAAAGTGGAATTTATATTATAATTAATCGATATTCAAAGGATAATCGATAAGAGAGAAAGGAAGTGTACATATGGCAAAAGGACTGCAGCACAAAGGAATTATGCGTAGAAACAAAATGTTGCGTAAAGATTATGTTCGGCAACCAGTTTGAGAGTGCGGGTCAGTTTGGCGGAGTATCAGATGATCCAGAGAATGGTTGAGATGGCTGAGACCGGTATTTCGCTGGTCAGTGAAGAATAAAATGGTACAACAACATTTGCACAAACAAAGGGGAAGGTTAGCTATGAAGAAAAATATACATTCCAAAATCATGTGTTTTCTGCTTGTGCTGATACTGCTTATACAGAATCTGGCGGTTCCGATATTTGCAAATGATGACGGAATAGACGATTATTGTACTGTAAACTCTGATGGCAGGCACACACCTGTTCCTTATGATATTGAACCAACATGTACAAAACCAGGCTATAAGGGAGGGGCTTATTGTTCTGCCTGTAATAAAGAATTAGAAATGCCAGGAATGATTGGTGAATTGAATCATAAAGAAACGGAACAAATCGATTTAGTTGACCCAACCTGTACCGAACCGGGTCATACGGAAGGTTTACGCTGCGTCCTCTGCGATGAAGTTTTGAAAAAACCTGAAGTGATTCCGGCCAAAGGTCACGAGAAGGTTGTGACCAAAGCAGCATCAGAGCCTACATGTATAGAAGATGGAAACACAGAAGGTTGGAAGTGTAAAGTTTGTGGTTATGAAGTGGCTTCGGAAGTGATTCCAGCAACGGGTCATACGTCTGTGAC
>JAXEUE010000213.1:0-13522 GCA_034115005.1 Blautia sp. | reverse complement strand
TACATGGAAGAAACAGGACAGACAGAAGAACGTGTGATTCTGGTGGCAGTTCAGGCAGGGATAAGTACGGATGCAGAGGATTCCCTTGACGAGCTGGAAGAGCTTGCCCGTACTGCCGGTGCGGTAACTGTGGGAAAGATCATTCAGAACCGTGAAGAAGTGCACCCTGGCACTTACATTGGAAAGGGAAAGATAGAGGAAGTCCGCTCCCTGATTTATGCTATGGATGCTACAGGGATTATATGTGATGATGAATTGTCTCCTGCGCAGTTTAATAATCTGGAGCGTGAGCTGGAATGTAAGATTATGGACAGAACTCTTCTGATTCTTGATATTTTTGCAGCACATGCAGTTACAAGTGAGGGAAAAATCCAGGTAGAGCTTGCCCAGCTAAGATACCGGGCGGCAAGGCTTTCGGGGCTGGGCAGCTCTCTTTCTCGTCTGGGCGGCGGTATTGGCACCAGAGGACCGGGGGAGAAAAAGCTGGAAACAGACAGACGTTTGATACGTGCAAGGATCTCTGCTTTAAAAAAAGAACTTGTTCAGGTAGAGAAACACAGGGAACTTATTCGTGCAGGAAGAAACAGAAATAATATTAAGACTGCAGCCATTGTGGGATATACCAACGCGGGAAAATCAACTCTTTTAAATAAACTGACAGGTGCGGATGTACTGTCGGAGAACAAACTTTTTGCTACCTTGGATCCCACTACCAGACTTATGAGCCTGAAAGACGGTCAGCAGATTCTTCTGACGGACACGGTGGGATTTATCAATAAGCTTCCTCATCATCTGGTAGAGGCTTTTAAGAGCACACTGGAAGAAGCCACATATGCAGATTATATTATCCATGTAGTGGATGCATCAAGTCCGAAAGCAGAAATGCAGATGCAGGTTGTATATGAAACACTTAAAGAACTGGGTGCCCTTGGGAAAAAGACCATAACATTATTTAATAAACAGGATATGCCAGAAGTTCATCAGATCCGTGATATGAAATCGGATTATTCTCTGAGAATATCTGCCAAAACTGGAGAAGGCCTTAATGAGCTGGATGCTCTTCTGGGGAAGATCCTGACAGAAGAGCAGATTTATTTTGAACGGTTATTTTCTTACCGGGAAGCAGGAAAAATAGGACTGATCAGAGAGTACGGACAGGTTCTTTCTGAAGAATATACACAGGATGGGATTGCTGTAAAAGCAAGAGTTTCCAGGGAAATCTATCCCAGGCTATGAATTGAACAGAAAAATAAGAGACAGCGGAGCATGGTAAAAATCATGCTCCGTTTTTACATTATACTTGACCAACAAAGTAGGAATACTATATAATGCTTGTAAAAAGGAATGAAAGGGGGTTTTATAAATGCAGATATCAACAAAAGGACGCTATGCTTTAAGGCTGATGCTTGATCTTGCAGTGCACAATACAGGAGAGCTTGTCAAGATTAAAGATATTTCTGCCAGACAGAATATTTCTGAAAAATATTTGGAACAGATTATTTCTTCATTAAAAAAAGCCGGGTATGTAAAGAGCCTGAGAGGTGCCCAGGGCGGCTATATGCTTTCAAAGGACCCCGGGGCCTATACGGTGGGAATGATTTTGCGTCTGACAGAGGGCAGTATGAAGCCGGTGGCCTGTCTGGAAGATGAGCCCAATCAGTGCAGCCGCGCAGGAGAATGTGTGACGCTACGTCTCTGGAAAATGCTTGATGAAGCCATAGAAGGGGTGCTTAACAAGGTTACTCTTCAGGACTTGAAGGACTGGTACGAACAGATGGGAAACGATTATGTGATCTGAAACTTTTACAAAATATATCTTGACAATAAGAAGGAAGAGTATTATTATATCAATAACATATAATTCATATCAATAAAGTATGAAATAAAGGAGGACGAACTCATGGGTAAAATTTATAAGAATGCTTCAGAACTGGTTGGTAATACTCCTCTTCTGGAAGTCAGTAATATTGAGAAGGATCTTAATCTGGAGGCAAAGCTCCTTGTGAAACTTGAATACTTCAATCCGGCGGGAAGTACCAAAGACCGTATTGCCTTAAATATGATCGAAGATGCAGAGAAAAGAGGCGTCCTTAAACCAGGTGCTGTGATTATTGAACCTACTTCTGGAAATACAGGAATCGGACTTGCTTCACTGGCTGCCATTAAGGGTTATAAAATTATTCTGACAATGCCGGAGACAATGAGTGTTGAGCGAAGAAACATTCTGAAAGCATATGGAGCAGAGATCGTTCTTACAGATGGAACCAAAGGTATGAATGGAGCTATTGCCAAGGCAAAAGAGCTTGCAGAACAGTATGAGAACAGCTTTATTCCAGGACAGTTTGAGAATCCTGCCAATCCTGAAATCCATAGAAAAACCACAGGGCCGGAGATTTGGAATGATACAGACGGCAAAGTAGATATTTTCGTGGCAGGCGTTGGTACAGGCGGTACCATTACAGGTGTGGGTGAATTTCTTAAATCTCAGAAGCCTGATGTTAAGGTTGTTGCAGTGGAACCTGCTTCATCTCCTGTTCTCTCCCAGGGCAAGAGCGGTCCTCATAAGATTCAGGGAATCGGTGCCGGATTTGTTCCAAAGGCGCTGAATACGAAAATATATGATGAGATCATACCTGTAGAGAATGAAGATGCTTTCACGGCAGGAAAATATATTGCAAGAAAAGAAGGAGTCCTTGTAGGAATTTCTTCAGGCGCGGCTCTTCATGCAGCCATTGAACTGGCCAAAAGACCAGAGAACAAAGGCAAGACCATTGTTGCGTTCCTGCCGGATTCCGGAGACCGTTATTATTCAACACCTCTGTTTGTATAATATCTGATAAAACAATACAAAAAGCCCGGAAAGGGCTTTTTGTATATTATGACAGGAGAGATATGGTGAACAGAAAAGCAATTATAGCTATGAGCGGCGGTGTGGACAGTTCTGTCGCCGCTGTACTTACAAAAGAATCAGGAGATGAATGCATTGGCGCCACTATGAAATTATTTCACAATGAGGATATTGGCGTAAAAAAAGAAAAAACATGCTGTTCCCTGGATGATGTGGAAGATGCCAGAAGCGTGTGTTATAAGATGGGAATACGATATTATGTGTTTAATTTTTCGGAACGTTTTAAAGAGGACGTAATGGATCGATTTGTACAGGCATATGAAAACGGCTGTACTCCCAATCCTTGTATTGACTGTAACCGGTATCTGAAATTTGACAAGATGTTTCAGAGAATGAGAGAACTGGAATACGATTATATTGTAACGGGACACTATGCGAGAGTGGAATATGACAAGGATTGGGGAAGATATCTTCTGAAAAAAGCTGTAGATGATACGAAAGACCAGAGTTACGTGCTTTATATGCTTACACAGGAACAGCTTGCCCATCTTTCCCTGCCTCTTGGAAATCTGAGAAAGTCACAGGTCCGGGAAATTGCCAGAGAACATGGTCTGATCAATTCGGAAAAACATGACAGTCAGGACATCTGTTTTGTGCCGGATGGAGATTATGCCGGATTTATTGAAAAGTACACCGGACATCCGTCGGTCCCGGGAAACTTTGTAGATAAAACTGGAAAAATCCTGGGAAGGCACAGAGGAGTTATTCATTATACTCCCGGTCAGAGAAGAGGCCTTGGTATCCCTGATACAGAGAGACTATATGTGTGTGATATTTCCCCTGAGACCAATCAGGTAATCCTGGGACATCATGAAGATCTTTTCCATTCTCAGCTGACGGCAGGACAGGTAAATCTCATTACCTGTGATACACTGAAAGAACCGATAAAGATCAAAGCAAAGATCCGTTACCGACATCCAGAGCAGGATGCTACTGCATGGCAGACGGAAGATGGAAAACTTCATGTACGTTTTGACCAGCCTCAGAGAGCCATTACAAAAGGACAGTCAGTAGTTCTGTATGATGGGGATATTGTGGTTGGCGGCGGTATTATAGAAGACTATGATTCCTGAAATTGAAAAATAGTAATATTTCCTATTGACATACTAGGAAAAAGATGATAATATACAAACATTAAAAAATACAATTAACAAGAGGAAAAGAGGCTGACATATGAGTAAGAAAATTGAAAGAAAAGACAGACATTTTAAATTTGAAACATTACAGCTTCATGTAGGCCAGGAACATGCAGATCCTGTCACAGATGCAAGAGCAGTGCCAATTTATCAGACATCATCTTATGTATTCAAGAACTGTGAACACGCAGCAGCACGTTTCGGACTGACTGATGCAGGAAATATATATGGCAGGCTTACTAATCCTACAGAGGATGTCTTTGAGCAGAGAATCGCAGCACTGGAAGGCGGAGTGGCAGCACTTGCGGTTGCTTCCGGAGCAGCAGCAATTGCTTATACCATTGAGAACCTTGCACAGCAGGGGGATCATATCGTAGCAGCCAAGAATATTTACGGTGGAACTTTCAATCTCCTGGAACATACATTGCCCGATTATGGAATTACTACAACCTTTGTAGATCCTCTTGATCTGAAATCTATTGAAGATTCCATTCAGGACAATACAAAGGCCGTGTATATTGAAACTCTTGGCAATCCTAATTCTGATGTGGTAGATATCGAAGCTATTGCAAAAATTGCTCATGCCCATAAAATTCCCCTTGTAGTAGATAATACCTTTGCAACACCTTATCTGGTACGTCCTATCGAATATGGGGCTGATATTGTAGTACATTCCGCAACCAAATTTATTGGAGGACATGGAACCACCATTGGCGGTGTGATCGTAGACGGTGGTAAATTTGACTGGGAAGCATCCGGTAAATTCCCGGCTCTGACAGAACCAAATCCAAGCTATCATGGAATCAGCTTCACCAAGGCAGCAGGTCCTGCAGCTTTCGTGACAAAGATTCGTGCGATTCTTCTGAGAGATACAGGAGCTACGATTTCTCCTGTAAGTTCCTTTATTTTCCTTCAGGGTCTGGAAACTTTATCTCTTCGTGTAGAGCGTCACGTGGAAAATGCATTAAAGGTTGTTCAGTATCTGAATCAACATCCGCAGGTGGAAAAAGTCCATCATCCTTCTGTCTCTGATGATCCGGTTCAGAAAGAACTGTATGCAAAATACTTCCCCAATGGAGGAGGTTCCATCTTTACCTTTGAAATTAAGGGAGATGCACAGAAGGCAAAAGACTTTATTGATAATCTGGAACTGTTTTCACTGCTTGCAAATGTGGCAGATGTGAAGTCTCTGGTTATTCATCCGGCCTCCACGACTCATGCCCAGCTGAGTGAAGAAGAACTTCTGGATCAGGGAATCAAGCCAAATACCATCCGTCTTTCTATTGGAACAGAAAATATTGATGACATTATTCAGGATCTTGATGAGGCTTTTAAAGCTGTAGAATAAGAAGAATCAGTCTCATATATAACATCCTTTAAGCTGTTACAAAAATAAGAAGACCGTTTTTACAGGCTCTGAGCAGCCGGTAAAACGGTCCTTATTTGTTTATGTCATAGGAAAGTACTCCATATTGTTCTATGAAGATTTCGAATTCCTATGACATAAAAAACGCTCCACGCAGGATTCTTTCTCGTATCCACTTTGCTTATAATTGTGAGGTCAAAATCTCTTGACAAATGACAGAAAAGGAATATAATACAAAAATGCAAATAAGTTGCAAATGCTAATGAGATGCAAAAACAGCCAGGAGGATTATATGTTAGACGCTTTGACTGATTCTGTGGCAGACAGTGTGAAACTTCTGCCCTTTTTATTTCTTACTTATCTTTTTATGGAATTCCTGGAACATAAAACAGGAAGTGCAGCCAGGGAGAAAATTCGTACAGCAGGTAAATTCGGCCCTGTATGGGGAGGACTTCTGGGAGTGATTCCACAGTGTGGTTTTTCAGCTGCGGCTTCCAGCCTTTATGCAGGACGGGTAATCACGGTTGGAACTCTTCTTGCTGTATATCTTTCCACTTCCGATGAAATGCTGCCCGTTATGATATCCAGTGCCGTACCGGTGGTTACTATTATTAAAATTCTGGCCTGCAAGGCTGTGATAGCCATACTGTCCGGATTGCTGGTGGAGTACGTATATATTTCTGTAATGAAAAAACAGGAAAAAGATATGAATGTACATGTAATCTGTGAAGAGGAACATTGCCGCTGTGAGCATGGAATCGTCAGGTCTGCCGTCGTTCATACCATCCGTATCTTTGTATATATATTTTTGATTTCCCTTATTTTAAATATGGTGATTGGTTTTGTGGGCGAAGATACACTGGCAGGTATTTTTACAGGTGTTCCTGTTGTGGGGCAGTTGATTTCAGCACTTGTAGGACTGATTCCCAACTGTGCATCTTCTGTAGTAATCACTCAGCTTTATCTTGACCATATTATTGGGGCAGGCGCTCTTATGTCAGGACTTCTGGTTAATGCCGGCGTGGGGCTTTTAATTTTATTCCGGCTGAACAGAGACAGGAAACAGAATCTCAGGATTACAGGTGCCCTTTATGGAATCGGTGTTTTCTGGGGAATTATGATTCAGCTGGCAGGGATTACATTCTGAAAACAGATGGGAGGCATATATGTCAGGAAGCAGTTATGCAACAGTAAGCCGCAGAAAAATACTGGAGTATTTAAAAAGTACCAGAGATAGAACGGTAACAGCTGCAGATGTGGATATTTATCTTAAATCCCATGACAGTGAGGTAAATATTACTACTGTTTACCGATATCTGGATAAGCTGGCTAAAGAGGGAACGGTCATAAAGTATGTGGCTGAGAAAGGAAGCCAGGCAGCTTATCAGTATGTGGAACCGGGACGGGGATGTGAAAGGCATCTTCACCTTAAATGTGTAAAATGCGGGAAAATTATTCACCTGGATTGTCATTTTATGGAAGAGATTTCAAAGCATATAGAAGAGAGCCATGGCTTTACTCTTCAGTGCAGGAATTCCATTCTGTATGGTGTATGTAAGGAGTGCAGGGAGAAAGAAAATGAAGGATCAGATACTATCCCATTATAACAGAGTTGTGGAAAACCGGCCTCTGTCCTTGCCCCCAAGAAAAATATACGTATAAAATACACAGGAGGAAAGTTTCATGAAACGGGAAAGTTTCGCAAAAGGAATAAAAGACGGGATTCCCATAGGACTGGGATATCTGGCCGTTTCTTTTACATTTGGTATGATGTCCGTGGCCAATGGATTAAGCATCTGGCAGGCTGTTCTTATCTCACTGACCAATCTTACATCTGCAGGACAGTTTGCCGGGCTTGATATTATTGCCATGGGCGGTTCATACTGGGAGATGGCGTTAACCCAGCTGGTAATAAATTTAAGATATTGTCTGATGTCCTTTTCGCTGTCACAGAAGCTTCGAAGGGATGAACCAAGATTTCATCGCTATATTGTGGCCTTTGGTGTGACGGATGAGATTTTCGGAGTCACTGCAGGCCAGGAGGGAAAAGTCAGCGCGTTTTACAGTTATGGCGCAATGTGTGTAGCGATTCCGGGATGGGTCCTGGGAACACTGGCAGGTGCCGTATCCGGAAATATTCTTCCGGATTTTATCATAAGTGCTCTGGGTGTGGCAATTTATGGTATGTTTCTTGCCGTTATCATCCCTCCTGCCAAGAAAAACAGGGCTGTACTGGGTGTAGTCATTGCCTCAATGGTGATCAGTACATTGTTTCAAGTGGTGCCTTTTCTGTCAAAGGTTTCTTCAGGTTTTGTGATCATTATTACTACTCTGCTGGTAGCAGGAACGGCTGCCTTTTTCTGCCCGGCAGAAGATAAGGAGACAGTTCATGAGTCATAATATTTATCTGTATATACTGGTAATGGCAGGAGTTACCTATCTGATCCGCATGCTTCCCATGGCATTATCCAGGAAAGAGATTGCCAGTCCGTTTATCAAATCTTTTTTATACTATGTACCATATGCCTGTCTGGCAGCTATGACTTTTCCTGCTGTTCTTTCTGCTACCGCAAGTGTGATATCAGCGGCAGTTGGTTTCGGGGTTGCCATGATTGTGGCATATCGGGAAAAAAGCCTTCTGACAGTTGCTCTTTTTGCCTGTGCAGCGGTGTTTATCACAGAACGTATCCTGGAATTTGCCGCATAGAATTCTGATCATTTCTCATTCAGAAAGCTCAGATCGATCTCGCCATCAAATACGGTTTCAGCCGGTCCTGTCATATAAACCAGATTTTCCTGTCTGTCCCAGAAGATTTCCAGATCTCCGCCACGAAGCTTTACTGTTACAGGTTTTTCCCCGTCTACAAGTCCATTAAGGATGGAGGAAACTGCCACAGCACAGGCTCCGGTTCCACAGGCCAGGGTTTCACCTGCTCCCCGTTCCCATACACGCATTCTGACTGTGTGGGAGTCTATGATCTCCACAAATTCTGCATTTACTCTGTCGGGGAAAACCGGGTGGTTCTCAAAGAAAGGACCTATTTTTTCGATGTCAAGATGCTCTACATCTTTTATATAGACAATAACATGGGGATTTCCCATAGATACGGCAGTAATGTAATAGGTTTCTTTGCTAACTTCAAGGGGTTCGTGGATCACCATTTCTTTTTCGGAAACAACAGGAATCTGGTCTGCAGTGAGGATGGGAGAGCCCATATTTACCTTTACAGAAGAGACTTTACCGTCTTTTACGGTAAGATCCAGATATTTCAGCCCACTTTTAGTGGCAATGGTAAGGTGTTCCTTTCTGGCAATGTTATGTTCGTATGCATATTTTGCAACGCATCGTATGCCGTTTCCGCACATAGCACCCTGAGAGCCGTCCATATTATACATATCCATTTCACAGTCTGCAATTTCTGAGGGTTTTATCAGAATCAGCCCATCCGAACCGATGCCGAAGTGCCGGTCACTGACAAAACGTGCAACAGCAGAAGGGTTTTCCACAGTTTCTTCAAAACAGTTTACATAGACATAATCATTTCCAATACCTTGCATTTTGGTGAATTTCATTTAAATCGCCTCCTGAATTTTTTCCGTACATTATACATTATAGATAAAAAAAGCCTGTCATTCAAGTTTTCCCTTTTGAAATATAAAATATGTTTTTGAATAAATTTATAATTATGCAGGTATTCCCTTGCATTTTATAAAAAGTATGTTAAAATATAAGACAAAAATATACAGCCGAAGTGAATAAATATGCTTCCGCGTACGAGGAGGAAAAATTATGAAAGATAAGAAGAGATTTGCGGCTCTTGCACTCAGTGCAGTAATGGCAGTTTCCATGACATGTAACGTATATGCTGCCAAGGAAATTACTTCCAAGGATGACCTTGCAGGTGCAACCATCGGCGTTCAGCTGGGTACTACCGGTGATCTGGATGCTTCCGATTATGAGAAAGACGGTTCTACTATTGAACGTTATAGTAAAGGAAGTGAAGCAATCCAGGCTTTGAAGGCAGGACAGGTTGACTGTGTGATCATTGACTCTCAGCCTGCACAGAAGTTTGTTGAGAATAATGATGATATCAAGATTCTGGATGATCAGTTTGAGAAAGAAGAATATGCCATCTGTTTAAAGAAAGGCAACGATGATCTTCTTAAGAAAATCAACGAAGCTCTTAAAGAGTTAAAAGAAGATGGAACTATTGACAGCATTATATCCAATTATATTGGCGATGATGCAGGTAAGACACCATATGAATCTCCGGCTGATGTGGATCGTTCCAATGGAACACTGGTTATGGCAACCAATGCAGAATTTGAGCCATATGAATATCATGAAGGCGATGACATTGTTGGAATTGACCCTGATCTTGCACAGGCAATCTGTGATAAGCTTGGATATGAGCTGAAGATCGAGGATATGGAGTTTGATTCTATTCTCCCTGCAGTACAGTCAGGTAAAGCTGATTTCGGTGCAGCAGGTATGACTGTTACAGAAGACCGTAAGTCAAGTGTGGACTTTACAGATACTTACGCAGACGCAAGCCAGGTAATCATTGTAAAGAAATAATTTCTGCCACTGAAAATCTGGTGAACAGTAGCATCTGTTTTTTAAACATATGAGAGAGCAACAGAGCTGTTGACATTATGCCAACAGCTCTGTTTTCAAGACAGGGGTTTCTAATGAATACTATGATATTGGTAAGTATAAAGAACGATTTTTATCTGAATTTTATTAAAGATGACCGTTATATGTGGCTTCTTGATGGACTGAAAACTACCCTGATCATTACTTTTTTTGCAGTGATCATCGGTTTGATCATTGGTTTTCTGGTTGCCATCATCCGTTCTGCACATGATAAATCCGGCTCATTTAAGATATTGAACGCAATCTGTAAAGTGTATCTGACTGTTATTCGTGGTACACCTACTATGATTCAGCTGCTGATCATGAATTTTGTTATTTTTGGTGCTGTAAGCATTAATAAGATTATTGTTGGAAGTCTTGCGTTTGGTATTAACTCCGGTGCCTATGTGGCAGAGATCGTCCGTTCCGGAATTATGTCCATTGATCAGGGACAGACTGAGGCAGGGCGCAGCCTTGGGCTGAATTTCAGTCAGACCATGAGGCTGATCATTATTCCTCAGGCCTTTAAGAATGTATTGCCTGCTCTTGTAAATGAGTTTATTGTGCTGCTAAAGGAAACCTCCATTATCGGTTATATCGGGATGATGGACCTGACCAAGGGAGCTATGCTCATCCAGAGCCGTACTTATAATGCATTCTGGCCTTTGATGGCTGCTGCAGCCATTTATCTTGCTATGGTTATGCTTTTGACATACGCAATGAACAGACTGGAAAGGAGACTCAGAACCAATGAGCGAAAATAACAATAAGAATGTCCTGATCCAGGTACAGGGTCTTAAGAAAGCTTTTGGATCGAATCTTGTTCTGGATGGCATCACTACAGATATCTGTCAGGGAGAAGTTGTTGCCATTATAGGCCCTTCCGGTTCCGGTAAATCTACTTTCCTTCGTTCACTGAATCTTCTGGAAAAACCTACCGGAGGAAGAATTCTGTTCGAGGGAACAGACATTACAGATCCAAATGTTGACATTAATCAGCACCGCCGTAAGATTGGAATGGTATTTCAGCAGTTTAATCTTTTTCCACATAAGACGGTAAAGGAGAATATTATGCTGGCACCGGTGGCACTGAAGGTGATGACAAAAGAACAGGCAGAGGCCAGGGCAGATGAGCTTCTGAAACGTATTGGCCTTCCGGACAAGGCAAATACTTATCCGGATATGCTTTCCGGCGGACAGAAGCAGCGTATAGCCATTGCACGTTCTCTTGCTATGAGCCCGGATGTTATGCTTTTTGATGAGCCCACTTCCGCACTGGATCCTGAGATGGTAGGAGAAGTTCTGGAATTGATGAAAGAGCTTGCCCATTCAGGAATGACTATGGTGGTGGTTACTCATGAAATGGGATTTGCAAGAGAAGTGGCCAGCAGAGTACTTTTTATTGATGACGGTAAGATTCAGGAAGAAAACTGCCCGGCAGAATTTTTCTCCAATCCGAAGAATCAGAGACTCAGGGATTTTCTTTCCAAGGTTTTATAAGAAAATAACATACAAAAAAGCACCCGAGACAGGGTGCTTTTTATGTGTTTTTATAATTGTTTCAGTTCTTTGTAGCAGTATTTGATGATTTCCTTACGTGTGATAATTCCGATAAAGTAACCGTGGTCATCCACCACAGGTACATAGTTCTGGTTGATTGCACGATCCAGAAGATCTTCCATATTGGAGTCTGCATGTACAGCTTTGTAATCAGCTCTCCGTGGAATCGACATAATGGAAATATTCTCTGTTGACTTCAGATCAGGAACATTCAGGCTTTTCATTCCCCACAGCAGATCTCCCTCAGAAATGCTTCCCTTGTATTTCCCATCTATAGTAAGAAGGGGAATACATGAAAATTTCCTGTGCTCCATTTTCTCCAGTGTCTGGCGTAAGGTTTCATTCTCAAATATGTAGGCTACATCGCTTTTTGGTGTTAAGAAAAATAAAATATTCATTTTTGCTACCCCATATATTTCTTGCGTTCATCAGTTTACAGAAGCTGTACACCTTTGGATTCTGCCTCTCTCAGGACTTCTTTTGGCCAGAGGGACACATGGACTTCACCGATATGGGCTTTACGAAGGAAGAACATACAGATACGCGACTGACCGATACCACCGCCAATAGTGTATGGAAGTTCTCCATTCAGGATTGCTTTCTGGAAAGGAAGCTCCCTTCTGTTATTGCATCCTGAAAGGGTCAGCTGCTTATCCAGAGATGCTTCATCTACCCGGATGCCCATGGAAGAAAGTTCCAGCGCAATGTCAAGAACCGGGTAATAAACCAGAATATCACCGTTTAATTCCCAGTCATCGTAATCTGGTGCACGTCCATCGTGGCGTTCTCCATTTGACAGAGTTTTACCCACCTGCATAAGGAAGACGGCTCCCTTTTCTTTTACAATTTCGTACTCTCGTTCTTTGGGAGTAAGTTCAGGATACATATCTACCAGCTCCTGAGTGCTTACAAAGGCGATTTCTTTTGGAAGGATTTCTTCGATATAATCATACTGTACAGCCATATATTTTTCTGTTTTGCGAAGGACGCTGTAGATTGCCCGGACAGTGGAGACAAGAGTATCCAGGTTGCGTTCTTCTTTGCTGATGATTTTTTCCCAGTCCCACTGATCCACATAGACAGAGTGGATATTGTCTATGTCTTCGTCTCTGCGGATGGCGATCATATCTGTATAAAGACCCTCTCCATGGGCAAAGCCGTATTTCTTCAGTGCATAGCGTTTCCATTTGGCAAGAGAATGCACGATTTCCGCCTGTTCTTCCTGCCCCTTTATATCAAAGCTTACAGGGCGTTCCACACCGTTCAGGTTGTCATTGAGGCCTGATGAGGGATTTACAAAGACAGGAGCGGAAACACGCAGCAGATTCAGCTTCTGGGCAAGGGTCTGCTGGAAAAAATCTTTCACAGTTTTAATGGCAATCTGGGTATCATGAAGATTCAGGTCTGAATGATATCCTTCAGGAATTCTAATCTGTTCCATTCTTGCGTTCCTCCTATGGTGGTTTTTATGTACTTTTAAAAAAGTTTATTCTGCTCACATTCTGATATTATAACAGGAAACCGGGTATTTGGCAATTTGCACGTTGAAAAATAACTGTGAAATATATTTTTACTCTTCCCTTTTTGAAAAGTATATGTTATACTGTTTAAACGTACCACATATAGGGGATGCTGTGGCACATTTGGGGTAATACTACCAGATATAGTATATAGGAGTAAAAAGGTATGATTTATGTAATTAAGAAGGACGGAACAAAAGAAGAGTTCAATTCTCAGAAGATCATTGCTGCCGTGAACAAATCGGCGGCCAGGATTCTGTATACATTTTCTGAGGAGGAGAAGGAATTTATCTGCCGTTTTGCAGAGGAACACGCAGCTTCCCTTGGAAAAGAAGAAATTCAGATCCAGGAGATGCATAATATTGTGGAAGGTGCCCTGGAGAGAGTGAATCCTGC
>JAXEUE010000212.1:0-2251 GCA_034115005.1 Blautia sp. | reverse complement strand
ACAATAAGAAAAATGGAGATAAATCTGGCCTTACTCTTTCTGATTTCCATCAGGAAATCTTTATGCAGTGCTTTCAATCTTCTTCACCTACCATTCTATTTCCTCTACCGGTGCAGGATGCTCGTTCTTTGACATTTTGGAAACTTTTCCATTTTTTATCTTAATTACACGGTCTGCCATAGGAGTAAGAGCTGAATTATGTGTGATAACGATAACTGTCATACCCTTTTCCCGGCACATATCCTGAAGGAGCTTTAAAATGGCCTTACCTGTCTGGTAATCCAGTGCTCCGGTAGGTTCATCACACAAAAGAAGTTTAGGATTTTTGGCAAGAGCTCTTGCAATGGAAACTCTCTGCTGCTCTCCTCCGGAAAGCTGGGCAGGAAAATTGGAAAGTCTGTCCTTTAACCCAACCTCTTCAAGAACAGTTCTGGCATCCAGAGGGTTCTTACAGATCTGAAGTGCCAGTTCCACATTCTCAAGAGCTGTAAGATTGGGAACCAGGTTATAAAACTGAAACACAAATCCAATATCATTTCTCCTGTATCCTGTAAGCTGTTTGCCTGAATATCCGGCAATGTTCTTCCCGTCTACCCATACATCTCCGCTGGTTGCCTTATCCATTCCACCCAGAATATTCAGTACAGTTGTTTTCCCTGCACCGCTGGGACCCACAATGACCACAAATTCTCCTTTAGCAATCTGAAAACTGATCTGATCCACTGCTATGATCTGGACTTCTTTACTTCCGTATATCTTGGAAACTTTATCTAATTTTACATAATCTTCTCTGTATTCACTCATCCACGCTGCTCCTGTTACTGTATGTTATTTTTTCATGTCTTTTCCTGTAAAACATAACGGCAGGATCTGTTCAAGGGTATATACTTTGTAATCCGTCAGTGACCTTGGAAGTATTATCTGAAACCTGGCCGGATCACAGAATTCTGCCATAACCTGGCGGCACACTCCACAAGGTGCACAATAATCAAACTCTTTTGCGCTCTCTGATTTTCCTACTATTGCAATGGCCTGAAATTCTTTTTTCCCTTCATACACAGCACGGAAAAAGGCAGTCCGCTCCGCACAGTTACACACGCCATAAGATGCATTCTCAATATTACATCCTCCATATATGGAACCGTCTATGCACAATAAAGCTGCTCCCACTTTAAAATTCGAATAGGGTGCATATGCTTTTTCTCTGGCTTCAAATGCTTTTTTTATAAGTTGTTCTGTATATATCATTTTTTATTCCTCCTGAACTATTGTAACACAATACTTCTGTAAAAAATAATAAAAGTTTTATAAAAAGGCACAGAAACCGCATTTATGTATAATCTTTGATTTGCCTGTCCATACTCCAAACAAAAAGGAGTGTGAGCATAAGGTGAAAAAAGATCAGGAAATAGATGACTATATTTCAGGCAGGCTGACCAAAGAAGAAAGCCTGAAATATGAAATTGCAGATGAGCTTGGTCTCCTTGACAGGGTTCTGGAAAATGGCTGGAAAAGTCTTTCTGCAAAAGAGACAGGCCGTATCGGGGGGCTGATGACAAGAAGAAGAAAAAGTGAATCTTGATATGCAAGACCATAACATAAAGCACAGCCGGTCCGCCCTCAAAAGGCAGCCGGCTGTGTCCATTTCAATCTTTTTTGGGTATGATAATCGTCGCAATAATATATGCCCAGATTCCCGCACCGCCAAAGCAGGTCAGGATGGCCCAGGCAAGGCGCACCAGAGTAGGGTCAATGTCAAAATACTCGGCAATTCCTCCGCATACTCCGCAAAGCATACGGTTTTCAGATGATTTGTACAGACGTTTGTTACTCATTTTATTCCTTCTTTCCTTAAATTTATCCATCAAACAGGCTGGAAATTTTGGATGAATAATTCTTCCATTCAACCTTATAAAGATTTAGCTGAGCTGCACCTTTCTGTGTCAGCTTATAATACCGGCGGTTCCTGCCTGCATAGGCCTGGTCATAAACTTCCAGGCAGTCATCCTTCAAAAGCCTCCTTAAGACCGGATAAAGCGTGGATTCTGATACATCCAGAACTCTCCGCACATCCTGGGTAATTTTATACCCATAGGTTCCCTCCTTATCTTTGGAAACAACAGCCAGAACAATCGCATCCAGAAGAGCAGCTCCTGTATTAAATACCATATGCCCACTTCCTTACCTATATATTCAATCTGTAATGTGGGGTTAAAAATACTAAATGTATTCTATAATATTATTTGCATAC
>JAXEUE010000211.1:0-2101 GCA_034115005.1 Blautia sp. | reverse complement strand
CTATAACTGTTTATGACCCTAAGTCTTCCGGAGCAGAGAGTTATCGTTTACTGGCAGATGAGGTTATAAACAGGGAGGATAACTGATGGCGGGAAGAAAAAATGGACTTGGAAGAGGACTTGATGCCCTTTTTCCTGATAAAACGAATGAAAAAAAATCTGAGCAATCAATAAAAACACAGGTGAAAATGCCTGCTTATGTTTCACCTGAAGAAAAGAAATCTGTAAGAATGGTTAAAGTTTCAGATATAGAGCCCAACAGAAATCAACCTAGAAAACAGTTCGACGAAGATGCTCTACTTGAACTTTCAGAGTCCGTTAAACAGTATGGAATACTTCAACCTTTACTAGTGTCCGATAAAAAGGACTACTTTGAAATAATTGCTGGTGAGAGAAGATGGAGAGCTGCTAAATTAGCCGGACTGAAAGAAGTACCTGTCATAGTTAAAGAATTTTCTGAACAGGAGCTTGTGGAAATTTCTCTAATTGAGAATATTCAGAGGGAAGACTTAAATCCTATTGAAGAAGCTATGGCATACAGAAGGCTGATTGATGAGTTTCATCTTAAGCAGGATGAAATTGCAGATCGGGTTGGTAAAAGCAGAACAGCAGTTACGAATTCTATGAGACTTCTTAAACTGGGAGAAAAAGTTCAGCAGATGCTCATAGATGAAATGATCACTGCAGGGCATGCCAGAGCTATTCTTGCTATCTCTGACAAAGAAAAGCAGGCTGTAGTTGCAATGAAAGTTTTTGACGAAAAGTTGAGTGTACGGGAGACAGAAATACTGGTAAAACATATTCTTGATCCTCCAAAGGAGAAAAAAATTCAGAAGAACACGGCAGAAGATGCGATTTATGAAAGCCTGGAAGAAAAAATAAAGAATATTATGGGAACCAGAGTTTTCATTCACAGAAAGAAGAACAATAAGGGAAAGATTGAAATAGAATATTATTCCAGGGATGAATTGGAAAGAATTATAGATCTGTTTGAATCTATAGGTTAAGGAGCCAGAGAATATGAGTGGTATATTTGACGATTTGGGAATAGATCCTGGGATCATCATTATTATATTGCTGATTCTTATTGTTGTCCTGTTAGTGAGAAGTATCAGCACAAATATGCGATTAAGCCGTCTGGAACGTAAATATAAGATGTTTATGAAAGGAAGCGATGCTCAGTCGCTGGAAAAAGTATTTGTAAGAAAATTTGCACAGATTGACCGCTTATATGAAGCTAAGGAAGATCATGAGCATGATATCCTTTTCATAAAAAAGAATCTTGATCATATGTTCAGTAAATATGGTGTGGAAAAATATGATGCTTTTGATGATGTGGGAGGTAAACTTAGTTTTGCTCTTGCATTGTTGGATAAAGATAATACCGGTCTTATTTTAAATGCAGTACACAGTAGAGATAATTGCTTCCTTTATCTAAAAGAGATAGTAAAAGGTGAGTCTTATGTTATGCTCAGTCAGGAGGAAGTTGAAGCTTTGAGAAAAGCGGTAAATTTTGGCTTAGAGGAAATTGAAGAATAAATATTAGAAAAAGAGGAAACAATAATTATATTTAAGCAATATAAAAGAACAAGTACATAATATTCAGGAGGAAAAAATGTTAGACATTAAATTTGTGAGAGAAAATCCGGAAATTGTTAAACAGAATATAAGAAATAAATTTCAGGATAATAAACTGGAATTAGTTGACAGAGTCCTTGAACTGGATAAAGAAAACAGAGAAATTAAGCAGGAAGTTGAGGCACTTCGTGCTGAAAGAAATAAAATTTCCAAGCAGATTGGCGCATTAATGGCCCAGGGTAAGAAAGAAGAAGCAGAAGAAGTGAAAAAGAAAGTTGCATCTTCAGGAAGCCGTATTGAAGAACTTTCTGCAAGGGAAAAAGAAGTAGAAGATGAACTTCTTAAAGATATGATGGTTATTCCCAATATTATTGATCCATCTGTTCCTATTGGAAAAGATGACAGTGAGAATGTGGAAATAGAAAGATTTGGTGAGCCTGTAGTTCCGGATTTTGAAATTCCATATCATACAGATATTATGGAAAGTTTTGACGGAATTGACCTGGATAGCGCAAGGCGTGTTG
>JAXEUE010000210.1:0-5009 GCA_034115005.1 Blautia sp. | reverse complement strand
CACAACCCTGTATGTAGGTTCCATAGTTTCCTTGTCTATGGTGCAGGCTTCAATCGCTCCATCTGTAGCACGCATGCCACAGCTGATATCGCCGCCTTCAAAAGCAGGACCTGCAGAACATGCACAGCTCATCATAAAATCGGAATTACCGAAAACAAGTTCACCATTTGTTCCCAAATCGATAAAAAGGGAAAACTGGGGTCTGTTCCAGATCTGGCTGACCATAGTTCCGGCAGTAATATCACCGCCCACATAACTTCCTATATTTGGAGCCATAATAATATGGGCATCCGGATTAATATCAATTCCCACATCGGAAGCAAACAGGGAATTTGTTTTAAAGAATGCAGGAATATACGGTTCTGTACGAAGAGGATCTGCATTGATTCCTGCAAACAGATGATTCATGGTTGTATTTGATGCTACACACATCCTGTAAATTCGATTCTTAGGAAATTTTGCATTTTTACACATTTCATGGATCATTGGATTAATGGTTTCCTTTATCACAGCATCCTGAAGCTTCTTTTTTCCTCCCGGTTTCTGTGATTCCACAATACGATTTATAACATCAGCGCCAAAACGTATCTGTCCATTGCCTGCGGAGCCTTTGGCAAGAATCTCACCATTTTCCATATTGATCAGTACAGCAGATACAGTTGTAGTTCCAATATCCACTGCAAGACCGCCAATGATCACGTCTTCATCTTTTCCAAAGATATCATATACATACATATCTTCAGAGGTCGTACGAAGAACACATTTCACAGAAAAATTATTTTTTCTCAAAACATCCGGCAGTTTTTTCAATACAACATAAGGAATTCTGACTCTGCTGATATTCAGATATTTTCGAAGAGCACGGGTCAGTCTTTCATTATCCGGCATAGTATCATCCAGAGATGGAGGTGTCATTGTCACATCCACAATATCCAGACTGTTTTTCAGTTCAATGCCTGCAAGTTCAATGTCTCTCTTGGCATTTTCAAAAATGGCTATTTCTTCTTTTGAACTTAAATCAGCTACCTTCATTCTGCTCTTATACGCAGAAGCAATATCTGGAACAAGAACAGTAACATCAGCAATGATCTTACTGCAGCATGCCAGTCTCCAACCTTCCTGATACTCCTCATCAGAAATATGTAAGGTTTTTTTACTCTCCAGCTCTCCCTCTTTTAACTGAATGCGGCATTTTCCGCAAGATGCATTTCCTGAACAGGGAGCATCAATTGCCACATTTGCACCACGTGCAATTTCCAGTAAATTTTCCCCCGCATTGGCATACGTCTCTACCACACTGCCATCCTCAAATGAAAATGTCACTTTAAACATCCGGCAACCACCTTTCTCATAGTAATAGCCTGTAATTAAAATAAGAGCTGAAGACCGAAGCCTTCAGCCCCCATAGTTATCCGTTCTGTAAAATGACCTGATCAGATTTCAAGATAAGAATCTGCATACAGGGTGTTGCCTTTGAAGATATCACAGGATTTAATTGTTTCCATCAGACGAAGGTCATTAGGATTAACGATAGCTGATGTAAGACCATTCATCATAGCCATTGCTACCAGAGCGGAATCCATGATCGGACGGATATGTTTCGGCATACCGTTACTGTTGTTGGAAAGTCCGCCAGTGGAATTAAGTCCCATATCAGAGAACATCTTGATTGCTTCAAGAACTTCCATCTGTTTGTCCTGCATTCCTTTTACGACAAGGAATAACGGATCAAACCAGAGATCTTCAGCTTCCATGCCAAGAGATAAACCTCTCTCAAGCATGTTCTGGCAATGCATCATACGTTCATCGTTGTCAGCTGCAACCATACCGGAAGAGCAAAGAGCGATAACGATTGCATCATTTGCAGCTGCAAGATCGATATTGGAAATTCTGTCCCCTGCATCAGCAGAGTTAACGATTGGTTTTCCTTTTGCTCTGTTGTATACGGAAATTCCGGCTTCGATAGCTTTCTTGTTTGTTGTATCAAGAGCAAGAGGTACATTGTCAAATTCGGACTGAAGAAGTTTAACAGCCCATTTCATCAGGTCTTCACCATCATTTTCTGCAGGTCCGATGTTAACATCAAGATATGTTGCACCGGCATCCAGCTGCTGTTTTGCTCTCTTAATGATGGGCTCAGGATCTCTTTCGGTGAATGCTTTGTTTACTGCAGGTGCAGTAGTGGAAAGTCTCTCTCCAATTGTTACGAATTTTGCCATAATCGTATTCTCCTTATAAAAAAATTTCACTTACTGCCAGACCGGCATGAAACCGGTCCGGCAAAATGTTACGATCAGATCTGGCCTTCTGCCTGCATATCCTTAAGGAATTTAACAAGCTGTACAGCTTCTCTTGGTGCTACGATGATTTCCCATCCCGGAAGTTTTGCTTCCAGATCACCTTTAAGAACTGCTACTTTACCAGGAATAACCAGTTTTCTGCATTTGATCTTCGGTTCAACATTTTCTTTGATGAAGGAAGAAATGCTGTTGCCGGAGAATTTACCAGCTGCCCAGGATGTCAGAACGGAAAGACCGCCTGCATCATTAATAACAAGGTTAAGCGGAACACCGGAACGCTCCAGTTCACCGGATACAACGAAATATGTAAGGGCAAAGTCTACTGTGGTAACTACCAGAGAATTCTCATCTGCACCATTTAACGGATAAATGCCAGGCTCAACCTTCATTGGCTTCTGCGGATCTGTAAATACATTCTGACGCAGGCCGTATAATGGAAGTGCTTCTGCATATGTCATCTGTTCCATAACGATAATGGAACCATATTTCATTGTGAACATAGCTGCCAGAGCTGCCTGTAAATGAAGATCTCCTCTTGCAACCTTAACAAGATTGACGATAGAAGGATATCCAAATGTTCTGTCCTGATCTTTCAGTGCTGCACGACGTACCTGTACAGTATTTGCAAAGGTTTCTTTAACGTCAGCGCCTGTTGTATCAAGGATCAGGTTCTTGTTTCCAAGTTTTTCAAGAGCTGCTGTTGTATCATATAATTCATTTAAGTCTTTTCCGGATACACCAAGAACAACACCTGCCTCTGTAGCAATTGCGTTCATTGCTTCGTAGTTGGAAGCGTTTGCTCCGTCAAGAACCGGTTTGCTGTCTTTGCATACTGCAAGAGCTGCCTTTGCGATCTCAGGATCTGTACATCCAAGAATCAGAGTTCTGCCAAGACCAGCAGCTTTTTTAACCAGTGCTGTATACTTCTCAGCATCTGCGCCTTCGTTGCAGTTTACAAAAATAAGTTCAGCATACATTCTCTCACCGATACGGTCATAATCAACCTTCGGGATCTCAGCAAGTTTGGCATCAACTGTTGCATCGTCCATGCATGTGCAAAGACCTACAGCATATCTTGGCTTGCTTACAAATGTTTTTTCATGTCTGAATAATACTGTTTCACCGCCAAGAGAGAATTCACCATCGCCTGTACCGATCTTGATGGTCTTCATTGGCGGAGCTGTAGCCTCGGACAGGGAAGCTAAAGCTTCATCAGACATATGTGGACACTGTTCAATTTTCATTGCGCCCTGTGCAACTTTCATAGAGAAAGCCATACATGTAGGGCATCCACATTCCTTACAGTTTTTCTTAGGTGTTAATTTAAAAATCTGAATACCATTCAGTGCCATTTTTTATCTTCCTCCTATTCAATTACGCAAGTGCTTTAATCAGTTTGGAAATAGTTTTTACAGATTCCGGATGTCTTAAAATTACAGCATCGGATCCTGCAGCAAGGTCAGCTGCTGCTGTCATAACTTCCATATCGATTCCACGCTCTTCTTCCGGACCCCATTCAGGCATATCTTCTTCTGAAGCTGTTGCTTCTTTTACATTCCATGTCTCAGCGGATACCGGTGTAATGATAGGCATCTGCAGCATATTATCGTTCTGTGATAAAGCTGCACCTTTAATACGGTCCATTGTGGATACAACATATTCATATCCATATCCGGCAGCTGCACTGCCAATATTCATAACTATCTTCTGAGGGTTAACACCTAACTGTGTGGTAACAACGTTAAGCTGTTTAGCAAGGTTGATATCTACAGCAGATTCTGCGCCTACGATCTGATCATAAGCAAGTCCTGCTGAAGCACCGATTGCCTTGTAGTTTTCTTCTTTTTCAGAAAGAATCAGTACATTTCTTCCCTGAAGTGCTTCTGCAACCTTAGGAAGAAGTTCAGCATCTTTCTCAACATTCTTGCATCCTTCTACAACAAGCGGAACATCAACTGCATCTGCTACTTCTTTTACAACTGCAATTAATTCATCCACTGGTTTGTTAACACCGTTGGGATCTCCGCCCTCAAGAATAAGAGCTACGAAATCTGCACCTTCCATTGCAGCGGCTTTCTTTGCAAGATCGCCAATGGATGTTGCACCTTCATAGTAAGCTTTGATTCCTTCGGATACAACATTTTCAAGACCCATATCAGAAATTTCCACACCGATCTTAGGTGTATTTTCTGATGGTGCATCAAAGCTGTAGAATGGATAAGTAGAGTCTCCGCCGATCGTTACAGTCTTGTCTCCGCTACCAATTGTGACTGTATTAATCTTTGCATTGAATTTCTGAAGTTTCTGATTAAACGGCATTTCTTTTTGGCCTCCTTAAAATATTACTATGTATATGTCTTTTGGCAGACATACCCACTTTCTTATTTAGTATACTACATCATTGGATCCATTGACAAGGCGGGATGATTATGTTCAGTTAAAAATGCAACAAGTTCTTCCGGATCTGTTGTAACTGTCTCATCACCGATCATATCTGTAAAGTTGTCAATTCCATAAAGTTCTTTTGCTGTTTTATTTAAACGCTCGGCAACAAACTCTTTTAATTCCTTAGGCATCCATACGATACGCTCGATACCGCCTTCTGCCTTCATAAATTTCTTAGATGAGATAAAGTGTTTACCATGTCCCATAAATCCAGGTGTCTGTACACCACCGCCTGTCATGGATGCCATCTCTGAGAAGGTCATT
>JAXEUE010000209.1:0-6036 GCA_034115005.1 Blautia sp. | reverse complement strand
AATCATTTTTGAGGAAGCAGAATGGCTGAAAAATCAGATGACCCGGCTGGGACTTAAAGTTTTCCCTTCAGAGGCCAATTATATTTTTTTTAGGGGGCCGGGAGATTTATTTGATTCCTGTATCAGAAAGGGAATCCTGATCCGGAATTGCAGCAATTATCCGGGACTTTCCCGGGGTTTTTTCCGGGTGGCTGTAAAACAGCATGAAGACAACAGAAAGCTTATTCTGGCACTGAAGGATATTTTACTATAAAGAAAAGAGGGCATAAAATGGCAAAAGCGATCATGGTGCAGGGTACAATGTCAAATGCAGGCAAAAGTCTTCTGGCTGCAGGTCTGTGCAGAATTTTTAAACAGGATGGATACAGGGTTGCACCCTTTAAATCACAGAATATGGCCCTGAATTCCTTTATCACAGAGGAAGGCCTGGAAATGGGAAGGGCTCAGGTAATGCAGGCAGAGGCAGCAGGAATTGCCCCTTCTGTTCTTATGAATCCCATTCTTCTGAAACCTACCAATGATACAGGTTCACAGGTTATTGTCAATGGTGAAGTTCTTGGAACTATGAACGCCAGAGATTATTTTCAGTATAAAAAGAACCTGATACCGGATGTTATGAAAGCATACGAGCATCTTGCACGGGAAAATGACATTATTGTGATCGAAGGCGCAGGAAGTCCTGCAGAAATCAATCTGAAAGATAATGACATTGTGAATATGGGCATGGCCAGAATGGCCCATTCTCCCGTACTGCTTGTGGGGGATATTGACAGAGGAGGAGTTTTTGCTCAGCTGATCGGTACGGTGGAACTGCTGGAAGAAGAGGAACGCCGGATGGTAAAAGGGCTGATCATAAATAAATTCCGGGGAGACAAATCCATCCTGGATCCGGGAGTAGATATGTTGGAGAAACGAAGTGGCATTCCGGTAGTTGGAGTGGCACCCTATATGGATATTCAGGTTGAAGACGAAGACAGTCTGACGGAACGTTTTGACAGAAAACAGAATGTTGGTCTTATTGATATTGCAGTGATCCGGGTTCCCCGAATCTCAAACTTCACAGACTTTAACCCTCTGGAAAGCATTCCGGGAGTTTCACTTCGTTATGTGCAGCATGTCAGTGAACTGAAAAACCCCGATATGATCATTCTGCCCGGAACCAAAAATACCATGGAGGATCTGCTGTGGATGAGAGAAAGCGGTATTGAGGCTGCAATACTTAAAGAAGCATCCAGAGGAAAAATCATTATGGGTATCTGCGGAGGTTATCAGATGCTGGGAGAAACCTTAAGTGACCCTCATCATGTGGAGGCAGGAGGAACCATAAAAGGTATGGGACTTCTTCCTGTTGACACGGTCTTTGCTGAAAAAAAAACACGAACCAGAGTTTCCGGAAAGTTTCTTCCTGTGGAGGGAGAGCTTGCTCCTCTTGGAGGCGCCATGCTGGAAGGCTATGAGATTCATATGGGAGAAACGGTTCTCAAGGGTAATGCCCGGCACTGTACCTGTATTGAAGACCGTGTATCCGGAGAATGTAAAGAAGACGGAGCATTCTGTAAAAATGTACTGGGTACTTATGTACATGGAGTATTTGACAGGGAAGAAACAGCCCGGGCTGTGCTTCAGGTACTGGGAAATAAAAAGGGTATAGATATTTCCAATATGAAAGAGGTGAATTTTGCCTCTTTTAAAGAACAGCAGTATGATATTCTGGCTTCTGAGCTCAGAAAGCATCTGGATATGAAAAAAATATATGAAATACTGGAACAGGGAATCTGACAGGGAAAGGTGGCTGCCATGAAAGTACAGTTAGAAAATGTTAAACCTATGGATATAGAGAAAAGAAGTTTTGAAATCATTACAGAGGAACTGGGAGACAAAAAACTGATTCCGGGTACAGAACTTATTGTGAAAAGATGCATCCATACAAGCGCAGATTTTGATTATGCTGATAATCTTTGTTTTTCCCAGGATGCAGTAAAAAAAGCAATGACAGCAATAAAAGAGGGAGCCTGCATTGTCACAGATACGAAGATGGCTATGGCAGGTATAAATAAACGTGTTCTTTCCCGCTATGGAGGAGAAGTATTCTGCTTTATGTCAGACGAAGATGTGGCAGCTGCTGCCAGAGCAAACGCAACGACCAGGGCAACGGCAAGTATGGACAAGGCAGCATCTCTTAACAGGAAACTGATCTTTGCCATAGGGAATGCTCCAACTGCTCTGGTGCGTCTTTATGAGCTGATCCAGGATAAAAAATTAAGACCGGAGCTGATCATAGGTGTTCCTGTGGGGTTTGTTAATGTAGTCCAGTCCAAGGAACTGATCATGGAGACAGATGTACCTTATATTGTAGCAAAAGGGCGCAAAGGTGGAAGCAACATTGCAGCTTGTATCTGCAATGCACTTCTTTATATGATTGATAATGACAGAGGCTATTAAGAAATAAGTTCTTTTAAAAGCCGGCATGCAGGGGCAAAATCCTCAACCGGCATGGAAGAACAGGAAAGGATCAGGGTGATTTTTCCCGGTTCTTCCATGAGAAGCTGGAGGCGCAGACCATTGGCCTGTGCCTTTCTGTTTAGTTTATTCCAGCCATCTTCTGTCTGAAGCGTAAGAGCAAGGCTGGTTCCGGCTGCTCCTGTCTGCACAGGGCTGTTTTCACCGAAAACTTCATTCACTGCTTTTTTCAATGCCTTAAGTTTCAGGGAATACAGTCTTTTTAATTTACGGGTCTGGGCAGAAAGATGTCCGTCACGGATGAACTGGCACAAAGCAATCTGTTCAGCCTTTGAAGCAGTCTGATTGTATCGGTCAGCTTTTTTCTGGTAGAGGATGGAAAGATCCGGAGGAAGCACCATAAAGCTCATACGGATAGAAGGAAGAAGCAGTCTGGAAAAGGTTCCCAGATAAACCACACCCTGTCCTCCGGCAAGACCAAACAGGGAAGGGGTAGGTTTCTGAAGATAAACGAATTCATTTTCAAAATCATCTTCTATGATCAGGCTGTTATTTCCGGCACTATGGTGTACCAGCTCCAGACGCCTGGAAACAGGCATGATTTCTCCCCATTTGGTCATATGTGCAGGAGACACATAGATCACATCGCTGTCTTTATTTCGATAACGTACTTCAAAACCGTAATCTTCAAAAACCGTACTGCCCTGTATGAAAGAGGGAGTGGGGAAAGATACGGTTTTTCTTCCTTTCAGAAGGGGACACAGAATGTGGAGAAGGCTTTGTATGCCGGCACCGATTACAATATCGTCAGGACTGCACAGTACATTTCTGTGTTCACGGACATAATCGGCAAGTACCTGGCGAAGATCTTTTTCTCCCTGAGGCTCTCCATAGGACAGGAGTCGGTCATCCTGTCTGAGAGCACTTTTAATATATCGCTGCCAGAGATCAAAGCGAAAACTTTCTCTGTCCACGCCGGAAGAGGCGAAATCATATCTGAAATGAATTTCAGATTTCTTTTCTGTGGGAACCGGAATGTGAGCATGTCCTGCAATATCCGTAACATAATAGCCACTCTGGGCTTTTGAGATAATGTATCCGTCTGCGGCAAGCTGAAGATAAGCGTTTTCAATGGTGGTACGGCTTAATTTCAGCTCTTCTGAGCATTTGCGCAGGGAAGGCATTCTGGCTCCTGCAGGAAGTTTTTTTTCCATGATCAGGTCTTTATAATAATGATAAACTTCCATATACAGATTCTCTTTTCCAGGTTCTTTTTTTAATTGTAATTCCATAACTGTCCCCTTAAAAAATATTAAAACTGGATATATTCATATACACACTTTGGTGATATATTATAACACAACTTAAGAGAAAGCAAGAGGTAAATAAATTGAAGAAAATCGCAGTGATTCAAGACCTGTCCGGATTGGGAAAATGTTCTCTGACCGCGGCGATTCCTGTCATTTCCGTTATGGGGGTACAGGCTTGTCCGCTTCCCACTGCAATCTTAAGCAATCAGACCGGATACGGTTCTTATTTCTGGGACGATTATACAGATCATATGGAAGATATTATGTCAGAGTGGAAGAAAAGAGAATTTCATCCGGATGGTCTGTATACGGGATTTCTTGCAAATGAAAACCAGGTGGATCTGATTCTTCGTTTTACAGAACTGTTTTGTACAAAGGAAACACTGATTCTGGTGGATCCCGTAATGGGAGATCAGGGAAATGCATATAAGACCTATTCTGATGTTCTGTGTGAAAAGATGAAACTGCTGGTAAAACGGTCCAGTGTCATTACTCCCAATCTTACGGAAGCACTGCTCCTTCTGTACGGGCAGGAGAAAATGAGAGATAAATGGAAAGAAATTGATGATTTAAAGGAAAAAGAAAGACTGGCAGCCATTGAAAGCATAGGCAGAGAACTGCTGGAACGGTTTGAACTGGATGATCTTGTGATCACAGGAATAGATGTCTCAGAAAACGGAGAAGACCTTATAGGAAATCTTGTAATGGAAAAAGGAAAAACAAATTGGTGTTTTTCTCTGAAAGAAGGAGGCAGTTATTCGGGAACCGGAGATATCTTTGCCTCTGTACTTTGTGCAGGCATGGTAAAGGGAATGCCTGTAAAAGAATGTGTAAACAGAGCGGTTTCTCTTCTGACAGATGCCATTCATGATGCTGTGGAAGAGAAAACCGACAGAAATGACGGAGTGTGTTTTGAAAAATATCTGGGAAGACTGATTTAAGTGTTCCAGTGAAAAACTGGAAGAGACTGTCCAATCAGCGGTAAAATCCGCAACAGGCAGTCTCTTTTAAATTGTTTCTAATTGACATCACAGGGAGAAATGATTATGATAATCTAAGGAATTCAGACATACGAAGGAGAAAAAAAGAAAATGGGTATTTCCATGATTGGAATTGATCATAATATGGCACCTGTGGATATCCGTGCTCTTTTTGCATTTACAAAGAAAAATGCAGGAGAAGCTATGGAAAAAATAAAAAAAGAAAAGGGAATCTATGGGTGTGTAATTTTATCTACATGTAACCGTCTGGAGATATGGGTTAGTAGAGATGATGAGACAGAAATTTCTCTCTATGACAATCTATGCAGGATGAAAGGGATTCAGGATCAATCCTATGAAAGCTATTTTGTGAAAAGAGAAGGAAGAGAAGCGGCAGAACATCTGTTTTACCTTACTGCAGGACTGAAATCACAGATCCTTGGGGAAGATCAGATACTGACCCAGGTAAAAGATGCTCTGAATCTTTCCAGGGAGCATTTCGCAGCGGATTCTGTGCTGGAAGTGCTGTTTCGTATGGCTGTAACGGCAGGAAAAAAGATCAAGACCCAGGTGCCTTTTCCTCACGGTAATCCTTCTGTAATCCATCAGGCAATACATTGTCTGGCTGAACAGGGTTATTCTCTGAAAGATAAAGTATGTATGGTGATTGGCAATGGAGAAATGGGTAAAGTGGCAGCCCAGGCACTTAAAGAGGCAGGAGGAGATGTAACGGTTACTGTCCGTCAGTACAGAAGCGGAATAGTCAATATTCCTACAGGTTGCAAAAGAATCAATTACGGGGACAGAATGACATACCTTCCAGGATGCGATCTTGTTGTCAGTGCAACCGCAAGTCCTAATTTTACCTTAAGAGAAGAACTTTTTCAGAATGTGAAGTTTAAAAATGGCCTTATCTTAATCGATCTGGCAGTTCCAAGGGATATTGAACCATCCATTGGAAAGATTCCCGGAATCACTCTTTATGATATGGACAGTTTTCGTCTTAAGACCATTCCAGAGAATTTTCAGGAAAATCTTGCATCAGCTGCAGCGATTGTGGATGAACAGATTGAGGAATTTTTCCGCTGGTTTGATGGACGGGATCTGATTCCAAGAATTCAGGAGATTAAAGAAGAAGCGGTTCGTGATCTGAATCTGAGGATTGAAAAGATACTGAAAAATACACCTATGGAAGACCATGACAGGAAGAAACTGACAGATGCTGTTGACACGGCAGCAGGTAAAGTTGTGAATAAACTGATTTTTGGCCTTCGCGACAGTCTGAA
>JAXEUE010000208.1:0-3444 GCA_034115005.1 Blautia sp. | reverse complement strand
GGCCGGGGACTCTGGCGGCCTTCGTTGATGAACCCTTTTTATTTTGCATTTAATATGCCGAATTTCTTGACGCCTGTTTTGTTTATATCTTCTTTTTGCATTTTATAAATATGAAAAAAGATTAAGAAAGGGGTGCGCTTGAAATAATTTTTTGTTCTGTCCTTACAGGTTTCTGCCTGGTATGGATTTTATATATATAGAAAAATACAATCCAAAGGGAGGATTTGAAGATGAAAAAATTATTTTTATCAGAAGAAGCTGTTGAAATGGAGGTGCAAACAGAATTTCTGAGCAATGCTGTTCAGGACTGGCGGGCAAAGAGACTTATGAACTTTATGCCACCATTTCTCTCCGGCAGCGTAAAGTTTGCAGAAGGATATACATTTACATACAAAATAACAGGTGTTAAAGATGTATATCCAAAAAGAGTTTTGTTTTATGGTTCTTCTGCTTCTGGGAACGAAGTCTCCGGATTTTTTGTAATCAATGACCAGTCATATGGCCGGCCAAAGATTATCACAAAAGACTGGAACTATTCTTCAGAATACGAGAAGGATTTACTATTTCATTTTCTGAAGCTCACTTTGTATTCTTTTGGCGAATACAACTACCAGAAGAGAAACAGAGGAGTTGTAGAAAAAGTGAAAGTAAAAATGCCGATAAAGTCTGACAAAGCTGCGAAAACTGGAGAAAATGAAACTCTTGAGACAAAAACCGCAGAGCAGAGAAAATTTGTCCTGGATTCTAAAGAGCTTTCTAAACCTTTTATCCATGAGACTTCTAATGGAATCAGACAGGCTGCTGACATTTCCTTTGATGCAAAACGACAGCATAACAGCCATTATGTTCTTGAATCCTGGCCAAGCTCAGGATACTACAGGCGTGATGGGTTGTATGTTGAGCCATGCATTAAGCACAGAAGGAAAGACCTGCTCAACAGTTGAAAGCAAAAAACCCCGAAAGACATTAACATCTTCCGGGGTTTTTTATATGATTTTTTGACATTCTTGCTTTACAGTACGGGCAAAAATATCTTTTTTTATTATCCATAAGGCTTTTGAGATTTTCACCATCTTTTATCATATATTGTACAAATCCGCATTCGCATTCATACACAGCAGCAATCCCGATATCCGGGTTCTCAATATATTCATCATCAATCCCGATGATGATTCGGTATTTGTCGTTGGATTTTTTTTGAATTTCTTTTCCTGTTTTCAAAAAATTTTTTCCGTGGCTCATGCTTCTTGGTCTGGTATGCAGCAGCTCATGCATGATGACATCACGCAAAAACTCAATTGGCATTTGGTCATTGAGCATTGCTTTTTTGAGACTGATTTTGTACATTGCGCCAGCCTGCCGGCATAATCCAGCATAACCATCTGTGTTATCATCAGCGGCAATAATTATATTCTCATCGGGAGCAATTTTGATGTTCATGTCCCGCATATATTTTTTGCAAAAATCGAATTCTTTTTCTAAGTCATGCATATTGTTCGCCTCCTTATTTATATGTATTATGGCATACTTTTGAAAAATTGTAAATTTTTTGCGAAAATTAAGAATACAAGTTTTAAGCATTTTATGAATAAGCGCGGTCAACACTCGCGACTTTAGTCGTGAGATACGACCGCGCCCCCAAAAATATAAATAAGAATTCTATATAAAAATTTAAATAAAAACCAATCCTTCGTTATGTTTCACTATCTTGCATTTGGAAATAGGATAGTTTGTTTTTGTATCTCCGCAAGCACGAAGGTACTTTCCACCAGTTAACTGCCCTGACATGACCAGTCTTTCTCCTTCAAAATAAAACACTGCTCCTGGCATCAGTCTGGTTTGTGAGTTATAAGCTCTCTGGCTTTTCTTAACAGTTAGTCTTCCAAGTAATTTGGCAGCCTCCTTTTTTCCAAGTTCATTAACTTGTTTCGCATACCAGTCAGAAAGTGCATCTCCGGACTGCTCAAAACGTGGTTTTCGATTTGTCGCAATCTTTTTGCCATCAAGATAATATGACCTTTCTGTTTGATGATGGATATTGCTTCTATCTTGCCGCCGGAATTGTTTCATTGTGTATGTATGACAGAAGTCAGGAGCTTTCATTTTATCGATATCAATATCTGTACTAAGTGCTGCAAGCCCAATACAGTAAGCATCTGTTTCATGCATTTGGTTATCATATGTTTTATCATATCCAAGGCCTGTCCGAATGAATGATGTCTCTTTACCTGTACAGAAATATACATGTTCTGGTCTATATTTTTTGAGTAATTCCTGGCATATAAAAGGGATTGCCTGGTTTAATGCGCTGAGCGCTCCATATTTTTTCAATAATCCGGATTTCTTTTTCTCAAGTTTGGCTTTAAATACAGGGTCTGTATGTACCTTGGCATGACATTTCTGACAAAGTCCTGCCTGGTTTTGTATCGTATCAGAGCCTCCTTTGCTTTTTGGAATGATGTGATGAAAAGCAGTGATATCATTTTTGCACATTAAACATTTTCCATGCTGTTGTTCTCTCAATGCTTCTTTAACATCATTATAGCCTTTTAATGGGCCATTCTGAAAATCAATTCCTGTTGTTTCAGGATGTTCCATCTGCATAAATGCAAAGCGGTTCACTTCAATCGCAATATCTGTGACTGGTAAAAATCTGCTGACTTTCTTAATGATATTTAAATGAGTCTGTACAAGATGATTCACAGTTGGCGTAAGCCAATTCGACTTACGCTTCCTGTTACAGAATCTCGCTTCTGTATTCCTGATAAACTTGCATGTTATAAATTCATCTGCTTTATATCTCGGAAGCTTTCGCATAATCATGCTGGCTTTTATCATCGTTCTATATTTTTTAGCCAGTCGCTGGCGTGCTTTCCTCTCACCGCGCCGTGATGCCTGGCGATGAGCTTTGCGGTCAGCCATTAGCTTTTTAATTTCCTTATTACGTGTTTCAACTGCTGCTGCAAATATTAAATCTCCATGGTGAGATAATGCCGCAACGCCGATATTTGTCCTTCCAGGGTCTTCAGCCAGTATGACCGGCTGAAGTACTGGTATATTTTCATATTTCAACTGGATTGTAAACGGGACTTTTTCAACAATCCTGGCTTTACCAGTGTTTAAAAGCTTTAATACATGACGTTTACGCTTTGTCGGCATCTGTGGCTTGCCATCAGAGCCAAGAACGTAAATATATTCAGTTTTCATAAGCAGCTCTTCAAGCACTGTCATTTCAGATACCTCCTTATTTGTTGTTTTGTAACGCTGTCTCTCGGAAAAACGGTACTTCCGGGTCGGTTATAAGCCTGGGCGTTACGCCTGAAACTGTCTTCTTAAACTCGGCATAACCTCTATAGAGCTGCAGGCTAGAGAACCTGCAGGTATCAGCAGAAAATCAGAAGCGGACTCCCAATTTTCTACACGGCTATGTCATGTTTCTGCTCA
>JAXEUE010000207.1:0-2216 GCA_034115005.1 Blautia sp. | reverse complement strand
ATTTGTTGTAGGCCCGTCAGCGGAAGAAGCAAGTCCCATATTGTGTGCAAATGCTGCTCCCACAAGAAGCCCCAGAAAAGTAACTGCAGAATCCACATTGCCTTCCCCTGCAAGTACAAGCTGACGCAGTGGGCATCCTCCAAGAAGAACACATCCGTATCCCGCAAGCAGCATTCCCAGGAAATTCCACAGTCCATCTGTGTGAGCGATAGGCTGTCCTGCAAATCCCGGATGGAAGGTGCCAAGTATAAGGTTTCCTGCCAGTGCTGCAATAAAAATTGCTCCAAATCCTATAAGAAGGCGTGTTTCACGAAACAGGATAAAATCACGGATTCCACCTACCATACAAAGCCTTGACAGCTGAGCGATGGCACCGACAATAAGTCCTGCTGCAAGAGAAATCAGAAGGGGTGCATGTTTGGCTCCCGGTCCTCCATCCTTTGCAGTAAAGAAGAAAATTGCAGGTACTGCGATGAGAAGTACAAGCAGAACTACCTGAATTGCAGGAAAAACAACGCCCTCCGGTAATGCCTGTTTGTAAGTGCGCTTTAAAGTGTAGCCACGGTTCAGAAAGAGAATTCCCACACCAATACCGGCTACAAAACCTGCCAGTCCGAACAGGGCATTGAAGTCACCGCCCGAAAGACGAAGAATCATACGAAACGGACATCCAAGAAACATAAGACATCCGATCATAACAAAAAATCCCAGGACAAAACGTGTCATTACAGAGGAGCCGCCCCGTACGGAAAATTCCTTTCTGCCCACAGCCATCAAAAAGGCGCCCAGAATCAGTCCTATGATCTCCGGACGTATGTACTGAACTGCTTCGGCTCTGTGAAGTCCAAGAGCCCCTGCCGTATCACGTACGAAACAGGCAATACAAAATCCCATATTTGCCGGATTTCCAAAATAAACAAGTGCAACGGCAATCACACCGATCACAATACCAACGGCTGCTATCACACCCTTCTCCTTTTTTAAATTCATAGCATTTCCCTCCCTTAAAAAACCTATATACTCAGTATAACATCAATTAAAACGATAACTCATACTATTATTCACTATATCGTCGGTATTTATTGACAAAATCTATAAATATTCATTATAATCAGATTGAAGCCTTTTACAGGAGGGAAAATAAATGGAGTTCAGACAATTAGAAGTTTTTGCCGCAGTTGCGCAGTATCAGAGCTTTTCCAAGGCAGCGGATGCCCTGTATCTTTCACAGTCTACGGTAAGTAATCACATTAAAAATCTTGAAAAAGAAGTTAAAAAAACGCTGATCCTGCGTACGACCAAGCATCTGCAGCTCACGGAAGAAGGTGTACGGTTCCTTCCTTATGTTGTCCGGATTCTGGAGACAAAGGATGCTGCATTGGAGGACCTAAACGGGCCGGAAGCTCAGCTTCTTCACATCGGCGCATCCACTATCCCATCTGGCTATCTTCTGCCAGAACTTTTATCTTCCTACAGACAGAAGCACCCTGAAGTATGTTTTTCTATCTATCAGGGTGACAGCAGGGAAATTATAGAAAAGGTTCTGGACGGTTCCATCGAAGTAGGATTTATAGGTAAAGATAACACCTCTCCCAAATGCGTCAGTATACCTTTCTGCAAAGACCGACTGGTAATTGCTGCACCAGCCAACGCCCATTTTCTCAAGCTACGCTCCCAGAAATGTGATATCCAAACTCTTCTGAAGGAACCCGTTATTCTGCGGGAACAGGGCTCCGGAACCCAGAAAGCCGCGGACCTTTATCTGGAAGAAATGGGTATAAAAAGAAGTTCTCTGAATACTGTTGCAGAAACAAACGATCTGGAAGCTATCCGTAAAATGATCATAAATGGCATCGGCATATCCATCTGCTCCTATTTCTCTGTTCAGGAACTGGAAAAACAGGGCCAGATCATTGTGTTTCCTCTGAAAACAGACATAGCACGGAAGTTCTACATCACTTATCTGAAAGGAAGGATTCTGAAGCCGGCTCTTCAAAGCCTGATCCGCTGGATACGGGAGAAGGAATCTGTAAATGAAGATACTTTGTTCATATAAAAAATGCAGCATCTGTTTTTTTACATGATGCTGCATTTTTATAAAATCAATGATTTCCCATATGAGAGTACTTCTCTTTTGTTGCAAGTCCTCCTCTGATATGCCTTTCCGATTTATTAATGTCAAGCACTTTTCTTACCTGTTTAGCCAAGGCAGGATT
>JAXEUE010000206.1:0-8248 GCA_034115005.1 Blautia sp. | reverse complement strand
ATCACCTAAGGAGGAAAGAAAATGCAGGCAGTTTTTGAAACACTATTTGACATCGTCTATCTGGTGTCTGTAATTACTCTTGGAGTCATAATGATACATAAGAGTGAAGGAAGAAGACAATATTTTTTATATGGTCTGATGGCAGTTATCCTTGGTTGTGGAGATGCATTTCATCTTGTTCCGAGAGCAATTGCACTTTGTACAACCGGACTGGATAATTTTACAGTATCACTTGGCATTGGAAAAATGATTACATCCATTACAATGACGCTATTTTATGTATTGCTCTACTATGTATGGCACGTCCGTTATCAGGTAGAGAACAAAAAAGAACTTACAGTTTCAGTATGGGTATTGGCAGTTTTACGTATCGTTCTGTGTCTGATGCCCCAGAATGCGTGGACCAGCTCAGAAGCACCGCTGTCATGGGGAATTTATCGAAACATTCCGTTTACAATCCTTGGTGCTGTAATCGTGATTCTTTTTTATCGCAGTGCGAAGACAGAGCAGGATAAACCTTTCCGTTTTCTGTGGCTTGCAGTGGTCATAAGTTTTGCATGTTATATTCCTGTAGTACTTTTTGCAGATATGGTGCCTTCGGTCGGGATGTTAATGATTCCCAAAACCTGTGCTTATGTATGGATTGTCTTAATTGGATATAAAGCAATGATTTAAAAGTTAACTATTTTATTTTTATAATAAAAAATATGCTTTCAGAAAGCATATTTTTTTTGCGGAGTATGTTGTGGTGGCAGCACAAACCAAGATGAAAACAGTAAAATACCATGTGGGGAGGAAAAAAGATGTTAGAAAAACTGGCAGGACCCGTAATAGGGGCCTTAATTGGATACTGTACAAATTATATTGCTGTAAAAATGCTGTTCTATCCCAAAAAAGAAATCAGAATTTTTGGACATAAACTTCCGTTTACTCCGGGGGCAATTCCCAAAGGTAAACCCAGGCTTGCCAAAGCAATCGGTAATATTGTAGCGGAGGATCTTCTGACAGAAGAAGACATAAAACAGAAAATGATTTCTGCGGATACGGAAAAATGGTAAAAGCCAAAACAAAAGGCACTATGCTGGAAATGTTTCTGAATGATGAAATGCTGGATTCTCTGATACAGCCACCTCCGTCAGGGAAACAGTAGCGGCTTTTTATCACAAAGCTATTGATTCGGTTGTCGGTAAATTGCTCGAAAATCTTAACATTGCGGAAATTATTGAAGATAAAATCAATGAAATGAATATAGACAGTCTGGAAAAACTGGTTCTGACTGTAATGAAAAAAGAACTGGATATGATTGTAAATCTTGGGGCTTTGGTAGGTGCAGTTTTGGGGATTTTAAATATTTTTATTTAATATGGACATATATCCTAAACAAAGGTAATATGAAATTATCCGTCTGATTGACAAGGAAGGATTCAGTCAGGAGCAGTGTGCTGTTTTTATGCAGATCGCAAGAACTACTGTGCAGAGAATTTATGAAAGTGCAAGGAAGAAACTGGCAGATGCTATTGTAGATGGATGCCCACTTCGAATCGAGGGCGGTGATTTCTGGCCTTGTAACGGACATGGTGTGAATTGCGGATATGATGAATGTTTCAAGCAGAAATATAGTCAGCAATATAAAAAAGAAAAAGGAGATTATATTATGAAAATAGCGGTTACATATGAAAATGGACAGATTTTTCAACACTTTGGACATACCGAACAGTTTAAGATCTACGATGTGCAGGACGGAAAAATCATTCAATCCCAGATCGTAGGTACAAATGGAAGCGGTCACGGTGCATTGGCAGGTGTATTAAATGCGCTGAATGCGGATATTCTGATTTGTGGTGGTATCGGTGGTGGTGCACAGGCAGCTCTTGCTGCTGCAGGTATTAAGCTTTACGGCGGAGTATCCGGCAATGCAGATGACGCAGTGGCAGCACTGATTGCAGGTGAACTTGATTATAATCCGGATGTTAAATGCAGCCATCATGACCATAATCATGGTGAAGAGCATACATGTGGAGATCACGGCTGCGGCGGTGAACATCATTGCGGACAATAAGTCAATAGGGACAGATATATGAGGATACTTTTTGCAGAGGACGAAATGGCATTATCAAAGGCTTTGACGGTGATTCTGGAACGGAACAATTATTCAGTGGATGCGGTATTTGACGGACAGGCTGCACTGGAATATCTGGAGGCAGATAATTATGACTGTGCTATCCTTGATATTATGATGCCAAAGATGGATGGAATTACCGTTTTAAAAGAAATCAGAAAAAAGGCAATCTCATTCCTGTATTGATGCTGACTGCAAAATCAGAAGTGGATGATAAAGTTCTGGGACTGGATGCGGGGGCAAATGATTATCTGATGAAACCTTTTCATTCCAGGGAATTGCTGGCAAGAATACGGGCTATTACACGGACGCAGACAGTACAGGCAAATTCACAGCTTCAATTTGGCAATGTGACTTTGGACAGGGCAACCTTTGAATTATCCACACCAAAGGGAAGCTTCCAACTGGCAAATAAAGAATTTCAGATGCTGGAGCTTTTAATGAGCAATCCTCATAACCTTATTCCGTCCGAGCGTTTTCTGGAAAAGATATGGGGATACGACAGTGATGCTGAGCTTAATGTTGTGTGGGTTTATATTTCTTACTTAAGAAAAAAACTGGCAGCGCTTCATGCTGACATTCAGATTAAAGCGACAAGAAATGCGGGATATTCGCTGGAAGAGAAATAGTATATCCAGGAAAAAGTTGAATTTAGCAATTAAATAGGGTAAGATAACATGTAAGAAAACAGGTAAGATGGGGGTATGTAGCTGTGAAAAATTATAAACCACCCTATGAAATTACAGATAAAATTCTAGGTCTGGTAGCTTCTATTTCAGAAAAAACAGGTCGGATCACAGAGAGAAGTTCACTGGAACCCAAACCACATCTTAGAAGAAATAATAAAATAAGATCTATATATTCTTCTTTGAGTATAGAAGCAAATTCTTTATCATTGAATGAAGTTAAAGATGTTATCGATGGGAAAACTGTATTGGGGTCAGCAAAGGAAATTCAGGAAGTAAAAAACGCGTATGCTGCATACGAAGAAATTCCCTTTATTGATCCCTATAGTATTTCAGAATTGAAACGTATTCACGGAATTATGACAAAGTATCTTGTGAATGAATCAGGTACTTTCAGAAAGGGAGAGGAAGGTGTGTTTAACGGAGACAAATGTATTTTTATGGCTCCGCCGGCCAGATTCGTTCCTGAACAAATGGAAGAGTTGTTTTTCTGGATGAAAGAAAATAAAGATACAGTACATCCTCTGATCCTATCTGCGGTATTTCATTATGAATTTGTTTTTGTCCATCCTTTTGCAGATGGTAATGGCAGAGTGGCAAGATTATGGCATACAGTAATTCTGGCGAAATGGAAGCCTGTTTTTGAGTACATTCCTTTGGAAAGTCAGATTGAGAAATTTCAGGAGGAGTATTATGACGCTATTGCAAAGTGTCATATTGAAGGAAGCAGTACTTTATTTATTGAGTTTATATTAGAACAGTTAAACCTTATATTAGATGAAATACAAATTCAGTCCAGAAGGACAAATGAGAATATATCAAAATATGTAAAGAAGCTTCTGGAAGTGATGGATTATGATACACCGTACACATCGAATGAAATATTGAAACTTTTGGGATTAAAGTCAAAAGATACATTGAGAAATAATTATTTGAACCCTGCACTGAAAAGTGGTTTGATTCAAATGACAATTCCCAATGTACCAAAAAGTAAAAACCAAAGGTATATAAAAAGGTAATAGCGGAGAACAAAATGATTAAGAAATTACGCAGAAAGCTTGTGATTACATCCATGGTGTCACTTCTTCTGGTGCTTACTGTAATTGAAGGTATTGTGGGAATCTTAAGTTACCGTAAAATCGTAACAGATGCGGACAGAATCCTGAATATTCTGGAACAGAACGATGGGAGATTTCCGAGAGCAGCACATCCGGATGACAGAGATAATATGGGCAGGATGTCTGGAAAACAGGAAAGAAGCATGGATTTGTGGAGGATTACCGTTACCTTGTATGCGAAGATGAAAAAGGACCGGGAATCCGGATCATTTTCCTTGACAGAGGAAGGGAATTGTCCAACTTTAATAATCTGGTCGAAACAGGACTGGGGGTGACAGCACTGGGCCTGGGTGCAGTATTTGTACTTATGGTACTTCTGTCGGCCCGGATCACGAAACCTTTTGTGGAAAATTATGAAAAACAGAAGCGGTTTATTACAGATGCAGGTCATGAGCTGAAGACTCCATTAACCATAATTGATGCGGATACGGAAGTTCTGGAGATGGATCTGGGAGAAAATGAGTGGATTAAAGACATTCAGAGTCAGAGCAAACGTCTGGCAGATCTCACCAATGATCTGATTGCTCTTTCCCGGATGGAGGAGGACAGGAGAGAAAGGGTAATCCATAACAGAAAGGAGCAGAGAGAATGTCATATCAGATGACCTTTAAGCGTTATGAACAGAAATACATAATGAACCGGCAGCAGAAAGAAAACGTTCTTCGCAGCATGACAGATTATATGAAGCTTGATCAGTATGGAAGAACAATAATAAGAAATATTTATTTTGATACAGATAAATATCGGCTGATCCGCCGTTCGCTGGAAAACCCGGCATATAAGGAGAAGCTTCGGGTACGAAGCTACTGTACGGCATAGGGAGACGCCCCTGTGTTTGTAGAATTAAAAAAAGAAATATCAGCATGTGGTATATAAACGCAGGCTGGTCAGTACGGAAGCTTTAGTCAGAAAATATTTCTATAACGGATATCCTCTTCCGGATGATTCACAGATTGGAAAAGAGATTCAATATTTCTGGGAATTTTACAGAACCCTTCATCCGGCAGTATTTTTATCATATGAAAGGGAAGCTTACTATGCTCTTGATGGAAGTGATTTCCGGGTGACTTTTGATGAAAATATTTTATATCGGAAGGATGATCTTTTTCCAAGTACGGGACAGCTTATATTCAGATGATGGAAGCAGAAAAAGGGAAAGAACAGGGAGGAATTCGATATGCTTAATACATTATTCCGGGGAATTTTTGACACAGATATGACAAGTGTAATCGCACTGTCTGATTTTCTCATATGTGTAGGGAGTGCACTGCTTATTGGAATTATTCTGGCAGGAAGCTATATGTGGAAAACACGCTATACAAAAAGCTTTGTGATAACACTGGCAATGCTTCCGGCAATTGTCTGTGTAGTGATTATGATGGTGAATGGAAATGTGGGAGCCGGAGTTGCTGTGGCGGGAGCGTTCAGTCTGGTCCGTTTCCGTTCTGTTCCTGGCTCTGCAAAGGAGATTGGCGCAATCTTCCTTGCCATGGGAACCGGACTTGTGGTGGGAATGGGCTATATTGGATACGCATTTCTGGTATCAGTGATTTTTGGCGGGATCCCACTTCTGTATAATCATATTGATTTTGGAGCAAGAAAAAATATGGCGTTGTATAAGACATTACATATTACCATTCCGGAAGATCTGGATTATACAGGTGTATTTGATGCCATACTGAAAAAATATACGGATGAATGTGAACTGGCTCAGGTAAAGACCACTAATATGGGAAGCCTGTTCAGACTCACATATCATTTAAAGATGAAAAGGGAAAGTGAAGAAAAGAATATGATCGATGAGCTTAGGTGTCGAAACGGGAATCTGGAGATTACAGTTTCAAACCAGGAAAATATAACAGGTGAACTTTACGGACCGGGATAAGGAAATATGCTGACAAACGGTGGGACATATACAGTCATTGATGACAGCAATATTGATGCTGCAATTTTTTCCAGGGAAGATCTGACTTTAAATGGAGAGGGTAAGCTGACCATTCATGCGCAGGCAGGGCATGGAGTTGTGTCAAAGGATGACCTGACATTAACAAGCGGGGAGTATGAGATCACAGCTGAGAAGAATGGACTTTCCGGAAAGGACAGTGTGAGAATTGCGGAAGGAACTTATAATATAACAGCCGGAAAAGATGGACTGCACGCATCAAATACAGATGACACCAGTAAGGGGTTTATATATATTTCAGGCGGAAATTTTGACATTTCAGCGGGAGATGATGGAATGCATGCTGATTCCGCGCTGACGATTGACGGTGGAACGATTCATGTTACAGAAAGTTATGAAGGGCTTGAAGGTTTGAGTATTGATATTACAGGTGGGGATATTGATGTAACGTCAGAGGATGACGGATTGAATGCAGCAGGAGGGAAAATTCATATTAATGCTTCCGGTGACGGAATTGATTCCAATGATGATCTGACCATATCAGGCGGTGAGACTTATGTATCCGGGCCAACTAATGATGGAAACGGATCATTGGATTACAATGGAGACGGGGTGATCACAGGAGGCATCTGTGTGGCAGCAGGTTCTTCAGGTATGGCGGAGAATTTCAGTGATTCTTCAACGCAGGGAGTTATGATGGTGAAAGTAGATGAACAAACAGCACAAAGTATGATTTCCCTTAAGGACAGCAGTGGAAATGAACTGGTATCGTGGGCAGCAGTGGCATGGGTGGACAAGCAGGACAGCCAGGACAACCAGGCGGCAGGATACCTGGAAAAGATAAATGATCAGGTGACAGGGCACCAGGAGAAGATGGACAGATGGGTGGACCCCGAGGCGGTACGCCACCGGAAGATATGGAAACAGGCAGGAGTTTGACTCCTGCCTGTTTAAAGATTAACCTTCGATTTTGATATAATTGGAATTCTCTTCTACAGCTTTTTTATCTTTTGGTACTGCAAAGGAAAGAATACCGTTTTCAAATCTTGGATGAATATCTTCCTTCTGAACCTTATCACCTACATAGAAACTTCTGCTTACATTTCCGGCAAAACGTTCACGACGGAGATATCTTCCTTCTTTATTTTTTTCATCTTTGTCCAGACCCTTGGCTGCGCTTACGGTAAGATAACCATTTTCCAGCTGAATCTGAATGTCATCTTTCTTAAAGCCAGGAAGATCAATATCTACTTCGTAGGCGTTATCTTTTTCTTTCACATCAGTCTTCATAATAGCTGCTTCATGTTTCCCGTAAAGTTCTCTTCCGATATTCGGGAATCTGAAATCATCCATAAAATCATCAAATAAACTTTCTCCAAAAATACTAGGCATCAACATAAGTCATCGCTCCTTTTTTAATTATGCTTTTTAACCTGTTTCTCTGGAACGGGGATTGGGATACTCATAAAACTTTTTTCCTGTTCTCTTTTTGTTCCCTTCCTTTGTTCTATGTGTAATATAACACATAAATTAGCACTCGTCAATAGGGAGTGCTAATAAAAATTGTGAAGATTTTGTGAACAGAAATTATCTGGATGACCGACTGGCATTTATAACTTGATATTTTTTTTTATTTTACTTAAAATTAAAACAGATATGGAAAATAATAGGCATTTCTTTGCATATGTGAGGAGGAATTTTTAATGGATGCAAATTTTACAAGAGAAGAGGGACTTTCCCTGCTTAAGAAATATAACCAGGAGCCCTTCCACATTCAGCATGCCCTGACTGTGGAAGGTGTTATGAGATGGTATGCCCTGGAAAACGGAGAAGATGAAGAATTCTGGGGACTTGCAGGACTGATGCATGATGTGGACTTTGAAAAATGGCCGGAAGAACATTGTAAAAAGGCACCGGAACTTCTTGCAGAAATTCATGCATCTGAAGAACTGGTACATGCTGTCTGCAGTCACGGTTATGGAATATGTTCAGATGTAGAGCCTGTTCACCTGATGGAAAAAATCCTTTTTGCTGCAGATGAGCTCACTGGTCTGATTGGTGCTGCCGCTTTAATGCGCCCATCCAAGAGTGTTATGGATATGGAAACCAAAAGTCTGAAAAAGAAATTTAAAGACAAACGCTTTGCTGCCGGATGCTCCCGCGATGTTATTGAAAAAGGTGCGCAAATGCTTGGATGGGATCTGAATGACTTGTTTGAGAAAACAATTCTTGCTATGCGTTCCTGTGAGTCACAGATTCACGAAGAAATGAAGAATCTGTAGATGTACTGCTGAAAGGAGAAAAGCGGATGTATACAGGTCAGTATGAATGCCTGGAGCTATTTGTAAAACCTGGAAAAGACGAGAATGGAAGTATTGTTCTTAATAATCTGACAAGTAATACAGAGGAATGCAGGGAGTTT
>JAXEUE010000205.1:0-4844 GCA_034115005.1 Blautia sp. | reverse complement strand
ATAGGACCTGAAGGCGGAGACAGAGGAGGCAGGGTTATTGCCCGGGGAACTCCTGAAGAAGTGGCACAGTCTCCTGTTTCCTATACGGGAAAATATATCAAAAAGTATCTGCAAAAATAAAAATAAGGGGGATACGGGTCTTTTCTTTTCACAGGAAGTTGTATATAATAAAAGGCAGTGCAGGTGAAGAATTCCGCCCGGTGGGATTCTTTCCTGCTGTATAGGGACTTTAGGTGAGCAGAAAGGGGATTCTCATGCCTGCAAGTGATATCGGAATCGATCTGGGTACCAGAAACAGTCTGGTATATTCCACAGGGAAGGGACTTGTTTTAAATGAACCCTCCATAGTGGTTTATGATAAAAATACAGAGAAAATCAGAGCAATCGGTGAAGAGGCCCGCCAGATGGAGGGACGTCTTACATCAGATATGGAGATCATCCGTCCCATCAGACAGGGCGTGATCGTGGATTATTCGGTGTTGGAGAAGATGCTGAAGTATTTCATTTCCAGAGCAATGGGAAGAAGGGCTTTCCGCAAACCAAGGATCAGTATCTGCGTGCCCAGTGGAATTACGGAAGTTGAAAGAAAAGCAGTGGAAGAAGTAACCTATCAGGCAGGTGCCAGAGAGGTATTTATGGTTGAAGAGCCTATTGCTGCCGCTATCGGAGCAGGAGTGGATATCACCAAGCCTTTTGGAAATCTGATTGTTGATATCGGGGCGGGAACCACAGATGTTGCCGTGATTTCCCTGGCAGGTGTGGTAGTTTCCAGTTCTGTAAAAATTGCCGGTGATGTGTTTGACCAGGAGATCATTAATTATGTGAGAAAGAATCATGGCCTTTTTATCGGACGTGACCTGGCTGAGAAGATTAAAATTCAGATAGGAACTGCATGTGAGGAAGCCAATCCCCGGACTATGGAGGTTAAAGGAAGAAATATCATTACCGGTCTGCCCAAAGTTGCTGCACTGACTTCAGAGGAAATCCGTTCAGCACTTAAGGAAGCCACAGGAAAGATTGTAGAAACAGTTCACGGTGTGCTGGAGAAAACACCGCCTGAGCTGGCAGCGGATATTGTAGACAGAGGGATCGTTCTCACCGGAGGGGGAGCTATGCTTCATGGGATGGATACATTGATTGAGAAGAGAACAGGAGTAAGTACGCTGACTGTCCAGAACTCCATGGGAGTTGTTGCCATAGGCACAGGAAAATATGCAGAAGTAATCACAAGATTTAACGGATAAAGCTGGAGGTACTGCTAGGATGCAGTGCCTTTTTATTGTATTGTGTTTTTAAAGACGGGGAGGTACCAATGAGCGAAACTGTTACGGGATATATTGACCATATTATTTTCAGAAATGAAGACAACGGATATACGGTCATGGTGTTGAAAAATACAAAAAAAGAACAGGAAATTACTTGTGTTGGAAATTTTCCTGTCATCAGTCAGGGCATTACCATTGAGGCATCGGGCACATATATCCACCATCCCGTTTATGGAAAACAGTTCCAGATTAATTCTTTTGTGGAAAAAATGCAGGAGGATACAGATGCGATGGAACGGTATCTGGGCTCCGGGGCAATCAAGGGGGTAGGTCAGGCTCTCGCTGCAAGAATTGTCCGCCATTTTGGGGAAGATACTCTGCGTATTATGGAAGATGAGCCTGAAAGACTGGCAGAGGTAAAAGGAATCAGTGAAAAAAAGGCAAGAGAGATCGCTGTACAGATAACAGAGAAGGCGGATATGCGCAAGGCTATTATTTTTTTACAGAAATATGGCATTTCTCTGAATCTCGGAGTCAGAATATATCAGAAATACAAAGATTCTGTTTATACAGTTTTGCAGGAAAATCCTTATAAGCTGGCAGAGGATATTTCCGGCGTGGGTTTTAAGATTGCGGATGAAATTGCTTCACGCATAGGAATACATACAGATTCAGACTACAGAATCCGCAGTGGGATGTTGTATACTTTGCAGCAGGCAGCAGGAGAAGGACATACATACCTTCCCAAAGACCAGCTTTTTTTCAGATGCGCACAGCTTCTGGACATTGATGAATCCTATCTGGAAAAACACCTGATGGATATGGCCATAGAGAGAAAACTGGTTCTGAAGGAAAAAGAAGGGGAAACCATGGTTTATCCCGGCCGGTATTACAATCTAGAACTAAATACAGCAAGAATGCTCTGTGATCTGAATATATTATGTCCTCAGGACGAAAAGATGGTGGAAAAAAGAATTGCTGTTATTGAAAAGGAAACAGGAATCACTCTTGATCCATTGCAGAAAAAAGCAGTGACTCAGGCAGCCAGCCATGGATTATTTATTCTCACCGGAGGCCCCGGCACAGGAAAAACAACTATTATAAATGCGATTATCCGCTTCTTTGAGGAAGAGGGAGCTGAGCTGATGCTTGCTGCGCCTACCGGCCGGGCTGCCAAACGTATGACAGAAACCACAGGATATGAGGCAAAGACGATCCACAGGATGCTGGAGCTGAATGGAGCGCCTGAAGATGAACAGGAAGGGCAGAATGTAAGGTTTGAGAGAAATGCACAGAATCCTCTGGAGGCAGATGTGATCATAATAGATGAAATGTCTATGGTAGATATTAATCTTATGCATTCTCTGCTTCTTGCCATCACGGCAGGTACACGTCTGATCCTTGTTGGGGATGAAAACCAGCTTCCCAGCGTAGGACCGGGGAATGTGCTGAGAGACATTATTCACAGCGGATGTTTTCCTGTTGTGGAGCTTACCCATATTTTCCGTCAGGCTTCAGAAAGCGACATTGTTGTTAATGCCCATAAGATCAACCGGGGAGAGCAGGTGGAGATTACCAATAAAAGCCGGGATTTCTTTTTCCTGAAAAGATATGATGCGGATATGATCATCCGTGTGGTTATTGCATTGATTCAGGAAAAGCTTCCACGTTATGTGGGCGCAAAGCCAGGCGAGATTCAGGTGTTGACTCCTATGAGGAAAGGACTGCTTGGAGTGGAGCGTCTCAACAGGATTCTTCAGAGATATTTAAATCCTCCGGATGCCTCAAAAAAAGAGAAAACTGTAGGAGATCACTTTTTCCGTGAAGGGGACAAGGTGATGCAGGTAAAAAACAATTATCAGCTGGAATGGGAAATCAGAGGCAGATACGGGATAGTAACAGAGAAAGGCATGGGAGTTTTTAACGGGGATACAGGAATCCTTAGGGAAATTAATGAATTTGCCGAAACTGCTGAAATTGAGTTTGAAGACGGGCGTTTTGCATTTTATTCTTTTAAGCAGCTTGAAGAACTGGAACTTGCTTATGCTGTCACGATCCATAAATCGCAGGGATCTGAGTATCCTGCTGTTATTCTTCCTCTTCTTTCCGGGCCCAGGATGCTCCTGAACAGAAACCTTCTCTATACAGCTGTGACAAGAGCACGTAAATGTGTTACAGTAGTAGGAAGTGAAGAGACATTTGCCGATATGATCCGTAATGACAGACAGCAGAAACGTTACAGCGGGTTGGATGAAAGAATCAGAGAGCTTGCTGACACTATGAAGAAAGGAGAAATTTGAACCGGATTCTGAATACTGTTTTAAATATTTTATATCCCAGGTGCTGTCCTATCTGCCACAGAATACTGAATGACCAGAACAGGCTGATCTGTCCGGAATGTGAAAAGAAGATTCATCCTGTGGGCCAGCCAAGATGTTATAAGTGCGGTAAACCGGTGCAAAAAGGAGAATACTGTCCGGATTGCCAGAGCCATAACCACCTGTTTGAACAGGGCCGGGGAATATTTGTTTATAATGATTTGATGCGTCGTTCTCTGATTCGGTATAAATATTATGGATGCAGAGAATATGGGGATTTTTATGCAAGATCTATGTATATTTATGCAAAAAAAGAGATTGCATTATGGAAACCTGACCTGATCGTGCCTGTACCCTTGCACAGATCAAAACTTCGAATGCGTGGATTTAACCAGGCTGCTGATCTGGCAGTGAAACTGTCACAATATACAGGGATTCCTGCAGACACTTCACTGGTAGAAAAAATCAGGAAGACGAAATCCCAGAAAAAACTGTCTGCCTTTGAAAGAAGAAAGAATCTGGAAGAGGCATTTTGGGTAAGAAGGTCTCTGCCCGGGCTTGATGTTCTTGTAATTGATGATGTATACACAACAGGAAGTACTATGGATGCAATGGCATCATGCCTCAGAAAAAAAGGAGCAGGCAAGATCTTTTTTCTTACAGTTTGTATTGGAAGGATATAAGAAAAAACACTTTTCATCAATAACGATATATGGTACAATTAATCTGTATGATTATATGGAAAACTGTATAAAGAGAGTAAGGAGTTATTTATGTTAAATGAAGAAAAAATAAAAGTCATGAATAAACTCGCCATGTATGAGAAAGGTGAGGGCAGGAAATATCTTCCTGTGAGCAAATATTACAGAAGCGATTATATCGGGCTTGCATTGATCAAGAACTTTTTCCTGGTAACCATTGGGTACGGATTGGTACTGACTGGTATCGGGGCATATTTTGGCAACTATCTGATGGAGAATATTCATAAAATGAATCTGGTTACGCTTGGAATTGATATTTTGATCGGATATCTGGCAGTCCTTGTAATTTTTTCTGTTCTGACCTATATACAGTATTCCATAAAGTACCGCCGTGCGAAGAAGAGTGTAAAGCTATATTATGAAGAACTTACAAAGCTTAACAGGATATATTCACGGGAAGAAAAAAAATCCATGTCCAGAGGAGTATCAGGAGGGTATAAGAAATGACAGCATTACTTGAATTAAAACAAAAAATAAAGAATATATACGGGCAGTATGAG
>JAXEUE010000204.1:0-3245 GCA_034115005.1 Blautia sp. | reverse complement strand
GCTGAAGCCGTGGGATTCTTTAGATTCTCTTAACATCACCACAGTCGTATAGGAGGGATATAGTTAAGTCTTTCAAGATTTATCGTCTATAGGATTTCGATACCTGTGTACTTACTTTCCAGACGAAAGTTTTATGTCTGAACCTTTTTTATTTCTGTTTAGAATCCAAAACACTGTTTTATAGATATATTGTTTTCTTTCATTTTTTCGATCAGTTGATCTTGTAGCTTTACAAATCGATCAAATTCATAGATGCATTTTTTCTGGTCCGGCTTGTTTAATTTCTGGTTACTGTTTCTCAAAAGAAAAGCACTATACAAGTCTCTTTGTACCTTATGACCGGCGATTATTTTTTCTCTCACAGACAAGTCCGTTTTTATGTACTGATCTTTCGCATGGTCGTACTGGCTGGCTTTATATTCTTTCGTACTTACTTTCGATACATTACCGCCGTAAAGTTTTGCCTTTTGTTCCAGAATCGTGACAAAACTTGCCGGTGCTCTGTCAGTTATCGACTTGCCAAAACGTTTCCTGCGCTTATATTTATGAATCCGCTTTGCAGAACCATCCTTTTGCTTGATTTCAGATACCTGATTCCTGCGTTCTGTCGTTTTTTTCTTTCTTTGCAGACCCGTGAAAGACATATCCTCGACAATAAAACAGACAGATTCGTGCAAAAGTCTGTTGATCGTTTCTTCATGTGACTGTTTGACATAAGCTGCTTTTTGTCGATACAAAGATTTCAACCGATTCTGATTCTTTCGGTAGGCTTTGGAAAATTTCCATTTTTCATGATTGGCCGGCTCGATCGTGCCGTCTGCCCGATATTTATTCGGATTTAAGATCCGTTTGGAACGATCCATGCGTCTTAATAAACGATCAATCTTCTGATTGTATTCCCTGCATTTGGGAGCAAGTTCTTGTAATGTGACCGACCGGGAAGATACACAGGCTACGGTAGAAGTTCCGATATCAATACCGGCAACATCATCTCTTCCCACGGCTTTTATTTTATGCGGGGCATCGCCTTTCAGATACACAACAACATAATAGTGCCAGCCATTTGGAAACATCTTTCGTGCCATTTCGCAATAGGAGATTTCCGAATCCAAGGCTTCCAGAAGATAATCTTGATTTTTTGGAAGTTTACATTTGATATTCAGCCCAAGCCATTGAATGGAACAAGACTCTTTTTGAAATTTTGCGCCATTGGTATTCGTCTTTCCACAGATCGTATGAAAATCTCTGTATTTTTTGAAATGAAGTTCTTTCCCGTTTCCATAGAGGACTGCTTCGACGCCCTTCCAGACACGGGTGGCTTCTTTTTGTATCTGCTGTGAGGAAAGACATTTCCGAAACTGTTTTCCGCAGACTTTGATGTATGACTGAAAAGCATACTCAGACAAACCGTGAGTCCGAATGATTTCTGCCATTTGCCTGGAGATCAGTTTTCGCCTTGTCTTTTCCTCTATTGAGAGAGTATCCTTTTTCAGGAGCTTCTTATATTCTGCTTTTAGAGATTGATATTCGGCATCATATGACAGTCTTTTCAGACGTTTTTGGGCATGCTTGACGATTACGTTATGGATATGGCTAATGGCATGAAAACGCTTTTCTATGACCGTTTCGTCGTATCTGGTTGTGGCTAACAGTAATCTTACGGTGTGCATCTAATCCCTCGTCTTTTGCGTGTGGATGTACCATTCTATAGTTTCAGAACTTACATTTTCGGCTGTGCTTACAAAATAAGAACGTGTCCATAAGGACGGCATTTTTGCTAACTGGGGAAATTCCTCCCTCAGTTGATGGGAAGTCGCTCCTTTGATCTGTTTTACCACATCAGGAATGCTCTGCTGGGGATATACGCTAACAAACATATGAACGTGGTCAATGTGACATTCCATTGCAAGAATATCGATATGATGTTTTTGACATTCCGCAGAAGTTAATGCCTTGAAACGTTCTTCTATGCCTGGAATATTAAAGATCTTTCGACGGTATCTTGGACAGAACACCAAGTGATAGTGAATCAAGGATACGGTTGTTCTGGTGTGTTTATATTCATTCTTCATGTGTATATAATAAAATATTTTGTACACATATTCAATCTAAACAATTTGCGCTTTGACGCTATCATCCCACGGTTGAAACCGTGGGCTTTCTCGCTTAATTATTTGTAAAAAGAAATCTCTGAAGCTTATGCATTTCACCTTTTGTTTTTTGTCACTTACCTCAAATGTCAGGACAGAGCTTTCGATATATTGTATGATTACATCATCAAAGAGAAAGGAAAACGGGGCATGAAGATAAGTGTTGATATTTCTGCTGAATATAAAGAACCATATGCAGTGATCTACACTGACAAGGTGACACATCAGATACAGCGAATGCTTGATCTATTCAGCACAAACGAAACTCCCATAACTGCTCTGCAGAATGAAGAGGATATTATCGTTCTGCAGCCTAAGGAAATATACATGGTCAGAGTAGAGGATGGAGATACGATTATTTATGGTGAAAAACAAAAATATCGTTCACGGAAAAGGCTATATGAGATTGGTCAGCAGTTAGGAAAACAGTTCATGCAGATATCAAAATCCACATTAATCAATCTGTCTTATATGGACAGTATTGAGCCGGGCTTCAGCGGAACACTTTTGCTGAAGCTGAAGAATGGATGCAAGGATTACGTTTCGAGAACATATCTGCCGGAGTTCAAAAAATATCTTGGATTATAGGAGGCGAAAGCAATGAAAGAGACAATAAAAGATTTAGCAAAGAGCACGGTAATCAGTATTGGAATGGCAATGGCTATTTTCTGTCTGGGTGGAATTGTATTTGATATAAGATACAAAGGGAATTTCAGCTTTGAGAATTACAGGTTTACAAAGATGGTTGTCGGTTGCGTTTTGGTTGGCCTTGGATTTGGAGTTCCGACCATTGTGTACAGGAAGGAAAATCTTCCAATGCCGATTAGAGTGTTGATACACATGGGTATTGGCTGCGTGATTTATACAATCGTTGCTTATGCAGTCGGATGGATAGGTGGGTCTGCAACCATCGGTCAGGAAATTATAATTACGGCGATTCAGCTGGCTGTTGCGTTTCTTATCTGGTTCCTTTTCATGAGATATTATCGTGCAGAAGCAAAGAAGATGAATGATAAGATACAGGCAATGAAGTAAGAAGTAGTAAAACATAGTTTTTGAGAACATCGGTCAGAAATGATCGGTGTTTTCTTTTAC
>JAXEUE010000203.1:0-3195 GCA_034115005.1 Blautia sp. | reverse complement strand
CAACAGAACATTCAGGAGAATGATAATAACCGCAGCAACCATATAATATACATATAACGGTTTTCTGCCCGGTTTTTTATTATCAACATTCATTTGTATTTCCTCCATTCTGATTTGTTAAGATGTACCATAACACTAATTAAATATCATTTCAACCGAAAGGTGTCAAATTTCACAAACTTTTTAGAATTCTCTGATTTATCATTTAATAGTCTTATACCATTTACCAGCCTGAGAAAGATCTGAACTCTTAAACTTGCTGGTTCTTTTGCAGGAGCTTTTCAGAAGAGAGCTGCTTTCATTTTTATTACTCAGGCTCCAGCAGGTATAACTGATCTTGTTTTTTTTCAAGAAACTGATCCATTTGTTACCTTCTTTCTCATCAATCTTTCCGTTTCCTGAGCATTCAGAAATACCAAATTCACTTACATAAACAGGGAGACCTTTTTTTACTGCAGCCTGTAATTTATTTCTCAGACTGTTTTTGTGTGTTGCCGCATAAAAATGGAATGTATACATAAGATTAGAATACCCTTTGATGGGATTTTCTGCAGCCACATCCACATCCTGGGACCATGTAGGGGTACCTATAAGGATTATATTATTTTTATCATATTTTCTTATTGTTTTTATTACGGACAATGCATAGCTTCTGATTTCACTCCAGCTTACATTTCCATTAGGCTCATTACATATTTCATAGAATATGTTTTTCTGGTTTCTGTATTTCTTCGCCATCTCTTTAAAGAATGATATAGCCTGCTTCTGATTTTTCTTTGGATTCCCATCACTTAATATATGCCAGTCTATTATTACGTACATTCCCAGCTCAGTAGCATATTTAACACCATTGTTTATTAATTTCTTCAACTCATTCTGGTTTCCTCCAGAACAATATCCATTGTATTCTTCCGTATACATGGCAAGACGAATACAGCTTATACCCCACTGGTCCCTAAGAGTCTGAAATGCTGATTTATTTACATACTGAGGAAACCAGTTGATTCCGTGTGTACTGACTCCCTTTAATAAAACTGTTTTTCCACTTGAGTTCACCAGATGAGCACCTTTTACTTTTAATCTTCCATTTTTTCCCAAGGGTGTGGCAGGAGCCTTCCTTACTGTCGTTTTTGTTCCTGCAGCATAAACATTCATCCCAGAACTTTCCGGCAGGGAAAAAAGAAGTAAAAAGCATATTATAAATCCCATCCATCTTCTGATTTTCTTTTTCATTTTCTTCATTTTATTTTTTCTCCTCAAAAAGATGATAATACTGAAGTTTCTTATATGTTATAAGTGTGTCATCATCTGCAGCTGATTTTGTTGTTGTGCCTGCTGCAGAGATTACCGGGTATTTTTCATTTAACTTCAGAAGATAATTCTGATACCTGTCAGTAGGCACACCTGCAGCTTCCAGAACCTGTGCCGCAAGATAATTGAGGCTGGTATCTTTTTGTCCCCCGCCATTAATCTCATAATTTGCCCATACAAGATAGGGAACCTGATAACGTTTTGTCTGGTCATCTTCCTGCTGCCGGGAGTCAGAATTATTCTTCTCAACAGGTGATGTTACGGTATCCGAAGGCTGATGATCTCCAAAGAAAACGATTACTGTCTTTTCATCCACTTTTGAAAAATAATCTGTCAGATATTCAAGTGCCTGATCTGAAAGATGTACCAGAGAAAGATAACGGTCCAGTTGTCTGCTGTTATATCCGGAATGAATGTCCATCTTCAGATCCGTATAATCATCATCATATCCTCCATGATTCTGCATAGTCACATTAAATAGAAACATGGGCTTTCCTGTCTTCTTTTTTTCAAATGTATTTATAATATGTTTCATATCTGAAAGATCGCTCACATATTTTCTCACATAAGATTGGTCTGTATAATCCGGCAGAAAGTCTATATTTTCAAATCCAAGAAGAGGATAAACCTTATTCCTGTTCCACCCTTTCTCCAGATAAGGATGCTGTGCATATGTAGTATATCCAAGGTCTTTCAAATAATCAGGAAGAGAGGGTATTTCTTTTTTTATGTACTGTTGGTAGGGAATACTTCCCGAAGGCAAGAATGCCATAGTATTTCCTGTAAGGAATTCAAATTCCGAATTAGCCGTATTTCCGCCACATACGGACACCTGTGCATAACCTGTGATCGTATTGTCTGCTCCTTTTTGCATGCGGTGCATAAATGGCATATAATCTTCATTTGTATCCAGATCTCCCAATACTTCAAGATCTGAGAAAGATTCATCCATGATCACAATAATATTTGGAAGTTCCTTAATGTCTGCCTTGTCCTCCCCACTCTCATACCCTGTCAGAATTTCTTCTGCTTCCTTTGAGCTGTAGCCTTTAGGCTTATCCACCACAACATAGGCAAGATCCATGGCAAAGGTAACTGCCATACCATTGACCTTAGTCATATATGTGGGAGTAAACAGAAAAGGATATAACCGGTTTTTTTTCTGAAACTCTTCCTGTTGCAGCAAATGAACGAAAAAACAAAGTCCCCCAATCACAACAGCAGCGGCCACCAGCCGGATTCTGGCCAGATGCCTGTCTCTCTTTTTCAGAATTCTTCCGGATAAAATGATCAGAGCCACAAAACACAAAGTAACAATAACAACACGTACAGTAGGAGTAAAATCATAGTTTCCCGCAACGGATGCAGCAGTACCAATGGAAAACAGATCCCATGGTACAAAGGGAGTAGAACGAAATGCCATTACATAATGATTGATAAGTCCAAAAGTCATGGCAAGGATCAGTACGATTTTAATGGCAGTATGCATCTTCCCGATAAGAAGATAAAGCACCCATGCAATAAACTCAAACAGTATGATATTAAAGAAAGAAGCTTTATACCTGACTTCCACAAATGCATTATGTTCATATGCCTCCATCAGATAAAAGGCAGCGGCCGGCACAAAGCAGAAATAAAGAAAAGCAAATATTGTCTTACATCTGCTCTTCTGCTGCCCGGAATTATTCTCATTTTCTTCTGTTATATTCATATTCTCTCCTATGTAGTTAACCAAAATGTTGTACGAGAAAGAATCCTGCTTTGCAGGATTCTCCGCCTGCGGCGGGTTGCTTTTGCAACATAATTCCTCTCCGCCGCAGTGCGATCCTGCGCGGAGCGTTTTTTATGTCATAGGAATTCGAAATCTTCATAGAACAATATGGA